>DASTZX010000117.1:0-32693 GCA_035764045.1 Xanthobacteraceae bacterium
CGAGGCGCAGCATCGCGGCGACGGGCTTGAGCCCGAGAAAATCGAACACCGGCGCGAGCGGCTTGGCGAAGAATGCCGCAAGCAGCGACCAGCGAAACAGCGCCGGATCGGGCATCACCTTGGCGAGCGCGGCGCGCACGAAGCGATCGAGCACTGGGCGGCGAAACGTCTTCTCCACATGCACGCGCGCCTGATCGATCAGGTGCATGTAGTGCACGCCGGACGGACACGTCGTCATGCAGGCGAGGCAAGAGAGGCAGCGGTCGATATGCGGTACGACCTCGGCGGTCGCCGGGCGCTCGTTCTCCAGCATGTCCTTGATGAGGTAGATGCGCCCGCGCGGCGAATCGAGCTCGTCGCCGAGCAGCACATAGGTCGGGCACGTTGCGGTGCAGAATCCGCAATGCACGCAGGCGCGCAGGATCTTGTCGGCTTCCGCGATATCGGGATGGGCGAGCTGGGCGAGGCTGAATGACGTCTGCATCGGTTAGACTCCCGCCCACATGCGGCCCGGCCCGAGAACCCCCGTCGGATCGAATCCGTCTTTCACCCGCTTGGCGAGAGCCGCAATGCCGCCCGGCTGCGGCATGAAGGCGCCGACCGAGGCGCGCACTGCGGCGGGCGCGCGGATGAGCGTCGCATGGCCGCCGCACGCGGCGATCGCGCCGCGCACCACCGGTGCCCCGGCGTCATCGCTCGGCGCAAGCGCCGCCCACACCAGCCCGCCGCCCCAGTCGAACAGGAACTCGGCGTCGGTCTGCCCGCCGATCAGCCGCGCCGCTGCCGCCCCTTGCATCGGTGCGGTCGACAGACGCCACACGTGACGCTCGCCCGCGGGGCCGCCGGCGGCGAATGGAACGACGTCGCGGATCGCGGCCCAGAGCGCCCGCGATGGTGCCGCCTCGAGCGCTGCCGGCATGCCGTAGGGCGCGAGGAGCTCCTCGAGCGCCCTCTTGCGGTGCGCAACCGAGGGCGCGACACCCTCGAGCCGGAGCGCCGTCACGCTGCGCCCGGCCGCCACGTCGTGCGCCGCGCGCCCGGCGATCGCAGCGGGCAGATGCGCCGCCCCCGAGACGTCGCCGGAGGAGCCCATGGCGGCCGCCATGGCGGCTGCCGCCTGCACCGGATCGAGACCGAGCAGCAGCACGGTCGCCTCGGTCTCGGCGCGCGGCAGCACCTTGACGGTGACATCCGTCATCGCCGCGAGCGTGCCCCATGAGCCCGCCATGAGCTTGCACAGATCGTAGCCGGTGACGTTCTTCACCACCCGGCCGCCCGACTTGAAGACCTCGCCGCGACCGGACACCGCCGTGAAGCCGAGGAAATGGTCGCGCGCCGCACCGGCCTTGAGGCGCCGCGGCCCCGACAGGTTGGCGGCCAGCGCGCCGCCGATCGTCGCCCGGCCGGGCGCGCCGCCGAGCAGCGGGGCGAAATCCATCGGCTCGAACGCGAGCTCCTGGCCCTTGGCGGCGATCAGCGCCTCGATCTCGGCAAGGGGAGTGCCGGCACGCGCCGAGAGCACGAGCTCCTCGGGCTCATAAAGCGTGACGCCGCTCAGCCCCGACAGGTCGAGCGTGGCGTCCACCTGCGCGGGCCGTCCGAGCGCGCGCTTGCTGCCGTGCCCGACGATCTCGAGCGATTTCTTCTGCGCGACCGCCCACTGGACGGCGGCCTCGACCTCATGGGCGTCGCGCGGCGTGACGATGTCGGCCATTGCGTGCTCCGCTAGTCCGCCGCGCCGGACGCGACGGACGGGAAGAAGACCTGCGCCGAGCTGAAGAGACCGAATGTCATGGGGCGGGGAGGCTCAGAACCTCGGAAGGTCGGGAAACGCGACCTTGCCGGCCTTCACATGCATGCGGCCGAGCTCGGCGCAGCGATGCAGCGTGGGAAACACCTTGCCGGGATTGAGCAGGCCCTTGTCGTCGAAGGCGCATTTGAGCCGCTGCTGCTGGTTGAGATCGGTCTCGGAGAACATCGCCGGCATCAGGTCGCGCTTCTCGACCCCGACCCCGTGCTCGCCGGTGAGCACGCCGCCGACCTCGACGCACAGTTTGAGGATATCGGCCCCGAATGCCTCGGCGCGGTCGAGCTCGCCCGGCTTGTTGGAATCGTAGAGGATCAGCGGGTGCAGATTGCCGTCACCGGCGTGAAACACGTTGGCGCATCCAAGGCCGTATTTCTCCGACAGCTCGCGCATGCGCGCCAGCACCCGCGGCAGCTGCGCGCGCGGGATGGTGCCGTCCATGCAGTAGTAGTCCGGCGAGATGCGCCCCGCGGCCGGGAATGCCGCCTTGCGGCCGGCCCAGAACAGGAGCCGCTCCTCCTCGGAATTCGACGCCCGCAACGTGCTGGCATGACATTCCTTGGCGATCGCCTCCACGCGGGAGATCAGGTAGTCGACCTCGGCCTGCGGTCCGTCGAGCTCGACGATCAGCAGGGCTTCGACGTCGAGCGGATAGCCGGCATGCACGAACTCCTCGACCGCGTGGATCGCCGGGCGATCCATCATCTCCATGCCGCCCGGGATGATGCCGGCGCCGATGATCCGCGCCACGCACTGGCCGGCGTCCTCGGACGACGGAAAGCCGACCAGCACCGCGCGCGCCGTCTCGGGCTTCTTGAGGATGCGGACCGTCACCTCGGTGACGACGCCGAGGAGTCCTTCCGAGCCGATGACGATGCCGAGGAGGTCGTATCCCCCTGCGTCGAGATGCTTGCCGCCGAGGCGCACGATCTCGCCGGTCATCAGCACCATTTCGAGACCGAGCACGTTGTTGGTGGTCATGCCGTATTTGAGGCAATGCACGCCGCCGGAATTCTCCGCGATGTTGCCGCCGATGGTGCACGCGATCTGCGATGACGGATCGGGCGCATAGTAGAAGCCCTGGTCGGCGACCGCGGTCGACACCGCGAGATTGGTGACGCCGGGCTCGACCACCGCGATCCGGTTGTCGAAATCGATCTCGCGGATGCGATTGAACTTGGCCATGCCGAGCAGCACCCCGTCGCCGAGCGGCAACGCGCCGCCCGAGAGCGAGGTGCCGGCGCCGCGCGGCACCACCTTGATGCCGCGCGCATGGCAATAGGCGAGCACCCGCGCCACCTGCTCTGTGGTGCTCGGCAAAGCGACCACCATCGGAAGCTGGCGATAGGCCGTGAGCCCGTCCGACTCGTAGGGCCGCATTTCCCGCTCGGTTGCGATCACCCCTTCGCCCGGGATGATCGCCCGCAACGCCGCCACGATCTCGTCACGGCGCGCCAGCACGTCCGCATCCGGCACCGGCATCATTACCGACATGATCGCATCCTTGGGCCGTCTTTCCGGCTGGTTCGTTCGCCTGCCTGTATTGCCGTCTTATAGCGGCAAACGGGTGCCAACGCGAAACTCCACTGGTGTCGCAGGCGCCGGGCTCGTCGGGAGGCGCGGAGCCGTGGCCCGCCGTTGCCCGCTTGCGCTTGCCTCGCCGTTCGGCCAGTTTCCCCTCGCGAAACACGGGGCGGCAGGGAAACGCAGCGTCGGCGCGGCGTTGATCGTCAGGATAACCGAGGAGATGGACATGAAGTATGTGGCAGTGGCGGCGGTGGCTCTGGTCGCATCGACCGGAGCGGCGCTCGCCCAGGACGTCGCGGCGGGCGAGAACTCGTTCAAGAAGTGCATGCCCTGCCACAAGATCGGGCCGGACGCCTCCAACAGCGTGGGTCCGGAGCTCAACGGCCTAGACGGCCGCAAGTCGGGCTCGGTGCCGGGTTACAGCTACAGCGAGGCGAACAAGAATTCCGGCATCACCTGGAATGCGGAGACGTTCAAGGAATACATCAAGGACCCGCGCGCCAAGATCCCCGGGACCAAGATGTTCTTCCCGGGCATCAAGAACGAGACCGAAATCGGCAATCTGTGGGCCTACCTGGCCGAGTTCAAGCCGGACGGCAGCAAGAAGTGACGCTGCCCCCGCGATGTGCCCGGCCTCGGGCCGGGCATGGCGCAGAATTGACTCTGATCAAGGCGAAGGACCCGGGCCCTTGCAAGAAAGGGTGCCGGGTTCGCCCTGCGGCGCGACGGCAGCGCGGGAGAGCAGCGCATGATCAAGGACCTCGTCGTCAATCTCGGCATCGGCCAGGCGCATGATGCGGCTGTCGATTACGCGATTTCGATCGCCGAGAGCGTCGATGCGCACGTCTGCGGCATCGCCTTCGCCTACGAGCCCCTGGTCCCGCCGAGCATCATGGGAGGCATCCCGCTCGAGGTCATCGACGCGCAATGGCGCGCGAGCGAACAGGCGGCGGCAGCCGCGATCGCCGCCTTCGAGTCGGCGGCCAAACGCGCTGGCGTTGCGGCCGAGCACCGCAAGCTGCCGGCTTCGCTCGGCAGCGCCGGCGACCGGTTCGGGCAATTGGCGCGGCGGTTCGATCTCTCCGTGCTGGCCCAGGCCGAGCCCAAGGCGGGCGGAGCCGCCGGGGCGGTGATCGAGGGCGCGCTGTTCGGCTCCGGGCGCCCCGTGATGGTGGTGCCCTACATCCATCAAGGCAGCCTCAGGCTCGACCGGGTGCTGATCTGCTGGGACGGCGGCCGGCCGGCTGCCCGGGCGATCGCCGATGCCATGCCTTTCCTCCGCCGCGCGGGCGCAGTCGATCTCGTGGTCATCGCCACCGGTCGCATAAAGAGCGACGAACTTCCCGGGGCCGACATGGGCGAGCACCTCGCGCGCCATGGCCTCAGGATCGAGGTCAAGCGCATCGTTTCGACCGACCTCGACGTTCCGAACACGATCCTGTCGCACGCCGCCGACATCGGCGCCGATCTCATCGTCATGGGCGGGTTCGGCCATTCGCGCTTGCGTGAATTCGTGCTCGGAGGCGCGACCAGGGGCGTGCTCGCCGCCATGACGGTCCCCACGCTGATGTCGCACTGAGGCGGTCGCTTCCGCTGTCCACCCCAACCGAATCCCCCCGCTCCGTCGTCCCCGGCAGCTTCGACCTCGCGGCCGGGAACCGTTTGCAGGGAGGAGCATTGTAATGGTCACAGCGGGGCGGGTGCGCGGGTAGCGTCGGAACGTCGAGGTCGTAAGGGCATCCGAGGTCGAGATCCGGTCGGACAGGATGAACGCGGCCCGCGGCAGCCCAGTGATACCAATTCCCGTTTTTATCGGGCGACGTCCTGCCTCTGTCTCATTTTCAGTTGAAGCTTCACTTGAAGTCCTTCGTGCGGAGTGTGGGGAGAACGGCGAATGCGCGGTGCTTACTCCATCGGGATCGAGGAGGAATATTTCCTCGTCGACGCCGCGACCAAGACGGTCGCGGCGGAGCGGCCGGCCAAGTTCTTCGCCGCCGCCAAGGCGGCGCTCGGCCCGCAATTCCGCGGCGAGCTCCTGCAGTCGCAGATCGAGGTCACGACCGAGCCGCACCACGACATGGCGACCGCGCGCACCGAGCTGCGCCACCTGCGCGCCGCGATCGCGGCGATTGCGGCCGAGCACGGGCTGGCCATTCTCGCCGCCGGCACCCATCCGACCGCGACCTGGGAATGCGCGCTGCAGTCGCCGGCCCATCGCTACGATGTCGTGATGCACGACCTGCAGATGCTCGGCCAGCGCAACATGCTGTGCGGGCTGCACGTACATGTCGAATTGCCGGACGGCGAAGACCGTGTCGACGTGATGTGCCGGATGCTCCCCTACGTGCCGCTGTTCATCGCGCTCGCCACCTCATCGCCGTTCTGGCGCTCGCGCATGACCGGGCTCAAGGGTTACCGGCTCGCCGCCTATGACGAGCTGCCGCGCACCGGCGTGCCGGAGCTGTTTCGCAAGGCCGAGGAGTTCGAGGCCTATATCGCGGCCCTGACCAAGGCCGGGGTGATCGACGACGCGAGCTACGTGTGGTGGGCGCTGCGGCCGTCGCTCCAGCACCCGACCCTCGAGCTGCGCGCGCCCGACAGCTGCACCCTGGTCGACGACTCGATCGCCATCGCGGCGCTCTACCGCTCGCTGGCGCGCCGGCTCGTGCGCAATCCGCTGCTCAATGCCGACATGACCGCGGTCAGCCGCGCGATCGTGGTCGAGAACAAGTGGCGCGCGCAGCGCTATGGCGTCAATGGCACCTTTGCGAGCCCCGACGGCAGCGGGGCGGTGACGGTCGCCGATCAGCTCGAGCAGGTCTTGGCCGAGGTGCTCCCCGATGCCGCCGAGCTCGGCTGCAGCAACCATGTGTCCCGCTGCCGTGACATCGTCGGCGCCGGCACCTCGGCCGACGCCCAGATCGCCGTTTTCGAGGCGCACGCCAAGGGCAGCAGCAGCGAGCGGGCGCTGGAGGCGGTCAACGACTGGCTCGCCTCGGCAACGCTGCAGTAACGAAATTCGGCTTGTCGAGCTGGTCCCTTCCGTAACCGGCCGTCGAGCGCTCGGGATCTTGCCTAGGCCGCATCCTCGACCGGGACGATGCTCTGCACGACGACGCCGCGGGCGCGCGCATCGACGACACCGAGCGCGCGCAGCGCCAGCAGCGTGACGGTCTGCACGTTGGCGCGCGCGGCCGCCCCCGCCGCGGGCGGCGCCAGCGGGCCGATCAGTCCTTCCAGCATCAGCCCGACCAGCGCCGCGGCGGCCGCCGCCGCGTCCTGCTCGGGCAGGTGCCCACCGCTGATCGCCGCGCGGATGCGCGCCTCGATCTCCGCCGCGAGCGCCTTTCGGGCCGCAAGCCGCAACCGCTCGACCGCGCCATCGACCGGCTCGCCGCTCACCGCCCAGGTCAGCCCGCGCTGGCGCAGGGCGTGTGCCGCAAAGGCGATGAGCCCGGCAGCGAGCGCGGAGAGTGGCCCGGGTGCCGCATCCGCGGCCTTGCGAAAGGTCGCGATCTCGCGCGCCGAGACCGCCGCGATCAGCGCGCCGACCAGGTCGGTCTTGGCCGGGAAGTAGCGATAGACGGTGCCGGCGGCGATGCCGGCGCGCTCCGCCACCGGCACGATCTGCACGGCGGCGAGCCCTTCCGCGGCCGCGATGTCCTGCGCGGCCGCGATGATCGCATCGTGCCGGGCCGCCAAGTGTTGCAGGACGCGTTCGGTGCGACGATAGGCCATGGCTTTAGAAAAGCTGCTCGCGAGCGCTGGCGAGAATCACTGGTCAATAAGAATGAATCAGGATTCATGCGCCTTGGCAATGTGCTGGATGTGGCGGGCCGCCCCCCTCACCCCTTGGGCTTGGCGCGCCGCGCATCGGGCGCCGCGGGCGTGTCAGGGACATCGCGCGCGGTTTCCCGCGAGAGCTTGAACATGAGCAGCGAGCGCCCCGTGACCATGTACTCGTGGCCGAAGCGAAACAGCTTGGGGCGCCGCCCGATCTCGGGCTGGTTGGTGTCAACCAGGCTTTTCCAGGCCCGCCCGCCCGGCACCTTGGGCAGCTTGAACACCACCGCATCGTGATAGGCGTTGAGGATCAGCAGGATGGTGATGTCGGTGCCGCGCCGCCGGATCCCGGTCGGCTGCGCCCGTCCGTCAAGTAGCACACCGAGGGATCGCGTCCGCGGATCGTTCCAATTGCCTTCCGCCATCTCCTCGCCGAGCGGCGTGAGCCATGTCACGTCCTTGACGTCGATGACCGGATTGTACGCACCCGACAGGAAGCGCCCGCGGCACAGGATCGGATTGTCGCGGCGAAGCTCGATGAGGCCGCGCGTGAACTCGTAAAGCGCCAGGGCATCGTCGTCCCGGCCCTCCCAATCGATCCAGCTGATCTCATTGTCCTGCGCATAGGCGTTATTGTTGCCGCTCTGGGTCCTGGCGAACTCATCGCCGGCGAGAATCATCGGGGTGCCCTGCGAGAACAGCAAGGTCGCGAGCATGTTGCGCATCTGCCGGAAACGCACATTGCGGATCTCGGCATCCTCGGTCGGACCTTCGACGCCGTAGTTGTGCGACAGATTTTCCGAACGGCCGTCGCGATTGTCCTCGCCGTTCGCCTCGTTGTGCTTCTCGTTGTAGGAGACGAGATCGTTCAGCGTGAAGCCGTCATGCGCAGTGATGAAGTTCACCGACGCCCACGGCTTGCGGCCGCGCTTGTTGAAAAGGTCGGCCGAGCCCGTGATGCGTGCCGCGAGGTCGGGGACCTTGCTCTCGTCACCGCGCCAATAGGCGCGGATCGTGTCGCGGTAGCGATCGTTCCACTCGGCCCATCCGGGCGAGAAACGCCCCACCTGATAGCCGCCCGGGCCCAGATCCCAGGGCTCGGCGATCAGCTTGGCCTGGCTCAGCACCGGGTCTTGCCGGCACGAGTCGAGGAATCCGCCGCCCTCGTCGAAGCCGTACGGCTCGCGCGCCAGGATCGTGGCGAGATCGAAGCGGAAGCCATCGATGTGCATCTCCTCGGCCCAGTAGCGCAGCGAGTCGGTCACCATCTGCAGCACGCGGGGATGGCTGAGGTTGACCGTGTTTCCGGTGCCGGTGTCGTTGATGTAGTAGCGCGGCTCCGGAGCGAGCCGGTAATACGACGCATTGTCGATGCCGCGGAACGAGAGCGTCGGCCCGAGCTCGCTGCCCTCCGCGGTGTGATTGTAGACCACATCGAGGATCACCTCGATGCCGGCGGCGTGGAAATGCGCCACCATTTCCTTCGTCTCGTTGACGAACGGCGTGCCGAGATAGCGGGGATGCGGCGCGAAGAAGGCGATCGTGTTGTAGCCCCAGTAGTTGCGGAGCTTCTTGTCGAGCAGATAGCAGTCGTCGACGAAGGCGTGCACCGGAAGCAGCTCCACCGTGGTGACGCCGAGCCGGCGAATGTACTCGATGATCTCCGCGTGCATCAGGCCCGCAAAGGTGCCCCGGATCTCCCGCGGGATTGCCGGATGGCGCATGGTGTAGCCGCGCACATGCAGCTCGTAGATGATGGTGCGCTCCCACGGCACCTGCGGACGCCGTTCGGCGCCCCACGTGAACGCCGGATCGATGACCCGGCATTTGGGGACGAAGCTCTGGCTGTCGCGCGCGTCGAACGACAGATCCTTGTCGGGCGCATCGAGCGTATAGCCGAACAGCGCCGGGTCCCAGACCAGCTCTCCGACGAGCTGCTTGGCATAGGGATCGATGAGGAGCTTGTTGGGATTGAAGCGGTGTCCGGCGGCTGGCTCATAGGGACCGTGCACCCGGTAGCCATAGACCATCCCGGGCCGCGCATCCGGCAGGTAGCCGTGCCAGACCTCGTCGGTGTATTCGGGCAGCTCGATGCGCTCGAGCTCGCGTTTGCCATCGAGGTCGAACACGCAAAGCTCGACCTTGTGGGCGTTCGCAGAAAAGAGCGCGAAGTTGACGCCCACGCCGTCCCAGGTCGCGCCGAGCGGAAACGAGCGCCCTTCGCGCACCCGCGAGGGATTTTTCACCTGAACGGGCCGAACCTTCTGTTCCACGCAAATATCGCCCGCCGTTATGCGTCCGCCTGATCGTCCGCCAGCCACTTCTCGTTCGACAACGCCTGCCTGAGCTGGCGCACGACCGTCGCGAGGTCCCTTTTTCGCCGGGTGCGGACCGCCTCATCGAGGAGCGCCCGCGCAAAGGTCCAGCGCGGCAGCCGCCGCAATTCGACCGGAAGCTCCCGGTCGATCATGTCGAGGGCCTCGTCCACGGTGCGCACCTGGGACCGGATGCCGCCGGCGCGGATCCGGATCGCCTTCGCAAATATCAGCGATGTGCTCGCGTCCGGCCCGCGCAGGTGCGCGGCGCCGGGACGACCGGCATTCTCTGCGCCGGCTGGCCGGCTCCGAGGGCTACGCGCCATTGACAGTGCCACCGCGCGGCTCCTCTCCCTGACCGCTCGGCGAGCGGCCCGGCTGTCAACGCGCAGTGCTCGGTTTCGATCCATGACGCCCCCGGAGAGGGCCAAAACTGCAGCTCCGGCGGCGGTTTTGGCACAGCCCGGACACGGTCCGATAAGTCCCCCGAGGTCGCTGCACCGGGTGGCGTAAGGTGCATCAGCCCCTCTGCTTGGCGCGCGCCGCGGCACCGATCTTGGCGAGCGTGGTCGCCGGCGTGATCGCGTCGGGATCGATCTTGAGCTGGATCACGGCGGGCTTGCCGGATGTTTCCGCCGCGCGGAATGCGGCGGGAAAATCCTCCGTCTTGTCGATCGCGATGCCGAAGCCGCCGAACGCGCGCGCATAGGCCACGAAGTCCGGATTCTTGAGCACCGTCGCCGAGACGCGGCCCGGATATTCGCGCTCCTGATGCATGCGGATGGTGCCATAGAGGCCGTTATCGGCGATCACGGTGATGATCGGAAGATCGTACTGCGCGGCGGTCGCGTATTCCTGTGCGTTCATCAGGAAGTCGCCGTCGCCCGCGATGCACACCACGGTGCGCTCGGGGTAGAGCCGCTTGATGCCGATCGCCGCCGGCACGCCGTAGCCCATGGATCCAGAGGTGGGCGCGATATGCTGGGCGAAGCGGCGAAACCGGAAGAAGCGGTGCACCCAGGAGGCGAAATTGCCGGCGCCGTTGGTGACGATCGCGTCCTCGGGAAGGTTGTCGCGCAGCCAGACCATGACGGCGCCGAGATTGACGCCGCCCGGCTGATCCGTCGGCTGCTCGGTCCAGGCGAGATAGTCAGCATGCGCCGCCTTGGTCCCCTCGCTCCAGCCGATCTCGGCGGGCGGCTGCAATCCCTCCGCGGCGGCCGCGAAGGCGGTCGGCGAGGCCTGAATCGCGAGATGCGGCTTGTAGACCCGGCCGAGCTCCTCTGCCCCGGGATGCACGTGCACGAAGGTCATCTGCGGCCCCGGAATGCCGATCAGCGAGTAGGCCTGCGACGGGATCTCGCCCAGCCGCCCCCCGACCAGCAGCATCAGATCGGCCGCCTTGATGCGCTCGATCAGCTTCGGGTTCGGCCCGATGCCGAGGTCGCCCGCGTAGCCGGGATGCAGCGCGTCGAACAGCGGGCCGCGCCGGAACGTCGTTGCGACCGGCAGGGCGAAGCGCTCGGCGAACCGCCCGATCGCCGCATGTGCGGCGCTCGACCACCGGCTGCCGCCCAGCAGCATGATCGGCCGCTCGGCCGCCCACAGCATCTTCTGCAGCTTCATCATGTCGGTCGCGCCCGGCCAGGTCTCGACCGGCTCGAAGGCGGGCGCATTCGGCACCGCGATGCGCTCCGTCAGCATGTCCTCGGGAATCGCAATCACCACCGGGCCGGGCCGCCCGCCGGTCGCGGTGTAGAAGGCGCGCGAGACGATCTCCGGGACGCGTGCCGGATCGTCGATCTCGGCGACCCATTTGGCGATGCCGCTGAAGGCGGCGCGGTAGTCGAGCTCCTGGAAGGCGTCGCGGCCCTTCATCTCGCGCGCGATTTGGCCAACGAACAGGATCAGGGGCGTCGAATCCTGGTGCGCGATATGCAGCCCGTGCGCCGCATTGGTCGAGCCTGGCCCGCGCGTGACGAAGCAGATGCCCGGCCGGCCGGTCGCCTTGCCGACCGCCTCTGCCATCATGGAGGCACCGCCTTCATGCCGGCACACCGTGACCTCGATGTCGCGGTCGTGGAATGCGTCGAGCACCGCGAGATAGCTTTCGCCCGGCACGCAGAACGCATGGCGCACGCCGTTGACGATCAGCTGGTCGACCAGCACCTCGGCGGCAGTCCGCATGTTGTCCTTGGCGCGCATGATGGTCTCCAACCCTTCGGCGCGAGCGGACGCCCGCGGGGCAAATCCATAGCCGGTGCGGCGCTGTTTTTCGAGAGCTCGGCAGGAGACGCGTCCGCGCGTCCCCGGCCCCGCGGCGCTATCGCGAGATGGGCGCGAACTTCGCCGGGATCATCAGATTGTTTCGTTGCGACACCAGATACCCGGAGTCCGCCATCTGCTTGGCATAGGCCTGCCACTCCGGATCCTTCCACATGGCGGCGCGCTTCGTCATGCGGTCGGCCGCATCCTCGTAGCACCAGATGTGCACCAGCGTGTTGACCTCGCCGGATTCCGTATACATGTAGGCGAGCGGCTGCCCGAGATGCCGCGACTGGGCAGCGAAGCCGTGCTTCTCGTAGAGTTCAAGATGAGCCCCGACCATGCCCGGCTTGATGGTGTAGTAGCGGTGATCGACCAGCACGCAGTCCTCCCGTTGAGGGCGCCGCGACGCGGCGCGTGTGAGGCACGCATTTTCCGGAACGGCATGCGCCGTGGTCAAGAGATCGCGGCCGCCACAGCACCGCATTGCCAGGCCGCAGCGTCAACCGCAGCGTCATGAGCGCCAACGACCCCCAGGCCGAGGTGTTCGCGGCCCTCGCCGATCCGGCGACCCATGTGGGCGAGGCCGTCAAGCGGATCGACACGCACGCGGCGGCGGTCTTTCTCGCCGGCCCGCGCGCCTACAAGGTCAAGCGCGCGGTGCGCTATCCCTTTCTCGATTTCTCCACCCTCGAGAAGCGCAAGGCGGCCTGCGAGGCGGAGCTCGCCGTCAACCGTCCTTACGCGCCGCAGCTCTACCGCCGGGTTCTGCCCATCACGCGCGAGCCCGACGGCGCCCTCGCGCTCGACGGCGCCGGCACGCCGGTCGAATGGGCCGTCGAGATGATCCGCTTCGACGAAAGTGCGACGCTCGACCACCTGGCCGATGCCGGCAGGATCGATCCCGGGCTCGCCGAAACGCTGGCCCATATCGTTGTGGCTGCGCACGAGCGCGCGCCCATCGCCGGACCGGAGCCCTGGATCGGACGGCTCGCGCGCTGGCTCGACGAGAACCGCGAGGACATGCGCCGGCACCCCGACATTTTCGATCCGCAGCAGGTGGCGCATCTGTTCGCGGCGAGCCGCGCCGCATGGGAGCGCCTGCGCCCCTTGTTGCGCGCGCGCGCCGATGCCGGACTGGTGCGGCGCTGCCACGGCGATCTTCACCTGGGCAACATCGTGCTGATCGACGGCAAGCCGGTCATTTTCGATGCCATCGAGTTCGACCCGCTGATCGCGACCGGCGACGTGCTCTATGATCTCGCCTTCCTGCTCATGGACCTGCTCGGTCGCGGGCTCGACGGCGCCGCCAACCTCCTGCTCAACCGCTACCTCGTCGAGGCGCGGCGCGACGAGCATCTCGACGGCATGGCGGCGCTGCCGCTCTTTCTCTCCGTTCGCGCCGCGATCCGCGCCAAGGTCGCGGCCGCGAAGCTCGACCTCGGCGCACCCGACCGCGACGCGATCGCGCGCGCGGCGCGCGGCTATTTCGCGCTGGCGCTGCGCCTGATCGCCCCGCCCGCGCCGGTGCTGGTGGCGGTCGGCGGCCTGTCCGGCACCGGCAAATCGGTGCTCGCCCGTGCGCTCGCCCCGTTCCTGCCGCCGGCGCCCGGGGCGGTGGTGCTGCGCTCGGACATCGAGCGCAAGCGCATGTTCGGCGTCGTCGAGACCGAGCGCTTGCCGCCCGCCGCCTACGGTCGCGACGAGGCGGCGCGGGTCTATGCGGCGCTCGCCGCGCAGGCGCGTCGCGTGATCGCGGCAGGCCATTCGGCGATCGTGGACGGTGTCTTCGCCGACGAGCGCGAGCGCGCGCAGATCGCCGCCGCGGCGCAGGCCGAGAATGCCCGCTTCCATGGCCTGTTCCTCGCCGCCGACCTCGCCGCGCGTCTCGCCCGCATCGAGGCGCGCCGGCACGACGCTTCGGATGCCACTGCCGATGTCGTGCGCCAGCAGGAGAGCTATGAGCTCGGCGCGCTCGACTGGACGAGAATCGACGCCGCGGGGACTCCGGCGCAGACGCTCGCCAGCGCGCGCGCCGTCATTCCGGCGGAGCCCGAAGCGAAGCTGGTGCCGTGAACCCGAAGTTCGCACGATTTTTCGGCGAGTCTGCTTGCGAACTTCGGGTTCAAAAACGGCTGGGATGCATTCGCGACGAGCCTCCCGCATAATAGGCCATGGCCTTCGACGTCCGCCGACTGGCCGTTGCGATCAACGGCTTCTGCACCTTCCTCAACCTCTATTCGCCGCAGGCGCTGCTGCCCGAGCTCGGGCGCGAATTCGGGGCGAGCGCAGCCGCGATCAGCACGATCATGACGGCGAGCACGCTCGCCGTCGCGCTGACGGCGCCGGTGACGGGCGCCATCGCCGACATGCTCGGCCGCAAGCGCGTGATCACCTTCGCGCTGTTCGCGGTTTCGTTCCCGACCGTGATGCTCACCTTCGCCCCCGACGTTCACGCCATCGCGGTCTGGCGCTTCATACAGGGGCTGTTTCTGCCGGCGATCTTCGCCGTCACGGTCGCCTATATCGGCGACGAATGGCCGCCCAACGAGGTCGCCGGGGTCGCCGGCGTCTACGTCACCGGGTCGAGCATCGGCGGCTTTGCCGGCCGTATGGTGCCGGGCGTGCTGGCCGATCTCGTCAGCTGGCGATCGGCCTTCCTGGTGCTCGCCGCGATGACGCTGATCGCCGCGGTCGCCATCCTGTTCATGCTGCCGCAGGAGAAGCGCTTCGTGCGCTCGGAAGGCCTGCGCGCCTCATTGGCGCAGATGCTGCGGCATCTGCGCAATCCCCAGCTCATCGCCACTTTCGCGGTCGGCTTCGGCACGCTGTTCAACTTCATCGCCACCTTCACCTACATCAGCTTTCATCTCGCCGGCCCGCCGTACAATTTCTCCAGCACCTGGCTCGGCGCGTTGTTCTTGACCTACCTGGGCGGCACCGCGATGACGCCGTGGACCGGGCGGCTGATCGCGCGCTTCGGCCGGCGCAATTTCGTGCTGCGGGTCGTCGCCGTGTGGATCGCCGGCGCGCTCCTGCTGCTGTCGCCCTCGCTTGCGCTGATCATCCCCGGGCTCGTCGTCTGCGCCACCTGCGGCATGCTGTGCCAGTCGGTCTCGACCGGCTACATCGCGGTGATCGCCAAGCAGGGCCGATCCTCGGCGGTCGGGCTGTACGTCACCTGCTTCTATGTCGGCGGCAGCGTCGGCGCCTTCCTGCCCGGCCTGACCTGGTCGAGCGCCGGCTGGCCTTCGGTCGTCGCGATGCTGGTCGCGATGCAGGTCATCATGGGCTGCATCGTCGCGTTCGCCTGGACGCCCGATCGGGCGCGCGGTTCGGGCCGCGCCTGACGGGCAGCCGCGCCCCGCGTGATCTGCTATACGGGCGGGCTTGAAATCGGGAGGGATCTTCATGACCGCCGCCGCGCTGAGCAAGGAGCTGTTCGAGTTCCTTCGATCGATCGATACGCCGACCGTGTGCAACCTGCTCGAGATGGTTGCGCCGCAGCGGCGCGGCGCCGGCTACACCGTCAAGCATCTGCATTGCCCGTTTCCCAACCTGCCCCCGATGGTGGGCTTCGCCAAGACCGTGACGATCAGGACCAGGGACAAGGTGCCGCTCGGCGAGGCCTCGTACATGGCGAAGCGGCTCGACTATCTCGATTACGTCGCGGCCGCTCCGGCGCCCAGCATCGTCGTGATCGAGGACCTGGACGGCGAGCATGCCGGCTACGGGGCGTTCTGGGGCGAGGTGCAGTCCAACCTGCACAAGGCGCTGGGCTGCCTCGGCACCATCACCAACGGCGCGATCCGCGACATCCCGATGATCCCGCCCGGCTTCCAGATGCTGGCGGGGTCGATCGCGCCGTCGCACGCCTATGTGCACGTGGTCGACTTCGGCGTGCCGGTCACGGTGCACGGCATGGCGGCCGCGAGTGGCGATCTCCTGCATGCGGACCAGCACGGCGCGGTGGTGGTGCCGATCGAGACGGTCGCCGCGATGCGCCCTGCGCTCGACAAGCTCACCCAGCAGGAGGCGCGCATCATCCAGGCGGCACGCGATCCCGGCGCCACGGTCGCGAGCATCAAGGCGGCCCTGCGCGGGTAATGCATCCGCAGTCTTGACCTGATGTCGATCGAGGGACGCCTCGGAGCCTAGGCGGATCGCACGCCGTCCCAGGTGCCCGTGCCGAGCGTTGCCGGCGAGTAATCGAGGAACGACCAGCGCAACGGCGTCGCGGCGCGCCGGCGCCATCCGCGCGTCACCGCGAACCGCCAGGCACGTTCCGCGCCTTCTATCAGCCGCGCGGCGTCCGGGCTCCAGTCGATCGTCGCCAACCCTTGCAGTTGCAGCAGGTCGCCGGTCGCGAAGTCAATGAACAGCAGCGCGGCGCGCGGATCGCCCAGCAGATTGCCGAGCGTGTTGTAGAAGCGATTGCCGGCAAAATCGGGAACGACCAGCATGTCGCCGTCGACCTTTACGAATCCGGGCCGGCCGCCGCGGTGGGAGACGTCGAGCCCGCCGGCGGCACCGATCTCGGGCCGCGATCGGCTGGCCACGAACAACGTGTCCGCCTGCGCGACCAGCGCACGCGCCTCGGCGTCAAGGCCATCGAGCCAGTCGGTGCTGCCGGCTGCCGGCGGCACCCGATGCGGGGCGCGACGCTGGATGTATTTCGCGCAATTGCCGAAGCTCTGCCGGACCGCGACCGTGAAGCCGCCGTCGTCCAGGCTCGCGATCTGCCCGTTGGCTCGGTTGCGCCGCCGGGTGGAAAGATCGAGGCCGAGAATCCCGACCTCGCGGCCGTCGCCCAGCGTCGGGACGGCGGGATCCTGCCCGTCCGGCAGCGCGTCGACCCGCAGGGTCGCGGGATCGGGCGAATAGACGAAGCCGGGCGTGCCGGTCAGCATGGTGGCAAGCGGCCAGCCCTCCGCATCGGCTGTCGCGACGAACAGGTAGCGCAGCAGCTCGAAGAAGCTGCGGTGCTGGTCGGGCATGAAGTTGCGGATGCCGGCACCGCGCGCAGCGGACCCGGCGCGAGCTTGGGCGACAAGCTCGTCGGCATGAAACGGAGAGGCGGAGACGTCCATGGAAAGCTCCCGTCGATGTCATCGATCCGACATCGGCATGGGCAACTTAATAATTGCAGAAATATCGGTAAGTGTTCAAATTAGGAAATCAGAATTCCACAATGTGGAATAA
The DNA here is from genome assembly GCA_035764045.1 of Xanthobacteraceae bacterium. Lineage (GTDB taxonomy): Bacteria > Pseudomonadota > Alphaproteobacteria > Rhizobiales > Xanthobacteraceae > JAVDCA01. Next base: position 16,900 of record DASTZX010000117.1, read on the forward strand.
TCCATGGATCGTCTCGATGAGCTGGCGGTGCTGGTCGCGGTGATCGACCACGGCAGCCTCGCGGCCGCGGCGCGCCGGCTGCGCCGTTCCCCGCCGGCCGTGACGCGGGCACTGGCGGCGCTCGAGCAGCGCGTCGGCGTGCGCCTCGTCGAGCGCACGACGCGCCGCCTCGCCGCGACCGAGGCGGGCCGCGCCGTCGCGGAGCGCGCGCGGCTTCTCCTCGGCGACTACGACTCCGCCGTGACCGGTCTCGCCGATGCCCCGCTGCGCGGGCTGCTGCGGATCACGGCGCCGGTGCAATTCGGCCGCCGCCACGTGACGCCGCTGGTGATCGGATTTCTCGCCGCGTTCCCCGAGATGCAGGTCGAGCTCGTTCTCCACGACCGCAACCTCGACCTGATCGACGAGGGTCTCGACGTCGCGATCCGCATCGGGCCGCTGGCGGACTCGAGCCTGATGGCGCGGCGCGTCGGCGAGGTGCGCCGGGTCCTGATCGCAAGCCCCGCCTACCTGGCGCAGCGCGGCACGCCGAGAAAGCCCGCCGAGCTCGCCGCCCACGACACGATCCTCGGCACCGCGCCCGCGGAGGCCTCGGAATGGCGCTTCGGCCAGGCCAAGCGGACGACGGTGGTGCGGTTGTCGCCGCGCCTCCTCGTCAACGACATCGAGGCCCAGCTCGTCGCCGCGCACGCCGGCCAGGGCATCGCCCGGGTCCTCTCCTATCAGGTCAGCGACGCGCTGGAGGCGGGATCGCTGGTCCGCCTCCTCGCCGCCTTCGAGCCGCCCCCGCTTCCGGTTCATCTCGTCGCGCCGAGCGGCGGCCACAAGGCGCCAAAGGTGCGCGCCTTCCTCGACTACGCGGCCGGATCGCTCGCCAAGCTGCGCGTCATCCGTCCGATCGATCGGCGGCTCACGTAACGATCAAGGCCCGCACCAGCACGGCGACCGCCATGCCGGCGAGCACGGCGAGGAAGTCGTTGCGCCGCAGCATCATGGCGCCGACCGCTGCCGCCACCGCGAGCAGCGCCGGAAACCCTTCGCGCACCGCAATCGGCAGCACGGTGGCGACTACCACGGCGCCCGGGAGGGCTTCCAGGATCCGGCGGAGCCGCATCGTGAGCGGCACATGCGCCATCAGCCAGAACCCGCCGGCGCGCATCGCGTAGGTCGCGGCGGCCATCGCCATGATGGCGGCGAGCGGGCCGAACCGGCTGGGGTCAGGCATCCGCCGCCTCGCCGAAAAAACCCTCCGCGATGCTGCCGGCGAGCGCGCCGGCAATCACGAACCACCAGCCCGGCACGAGGGACTCCGTCGCAAGCGCGACCGCACCCGCGATGCCCCAGGCGACGGCGCGCCGCCGCCCGCCCCACAGCGGGATCAGCATCGTCGAGAAGAAGATCGGCAGCACCAGATCGAGCGCGATCCGGCGCGGATCGGTCACCAGCGCGCCGAGTTGCCATCCGGCGGTCGTCGCCGCCATCCATGCGGCCCACACGAACAGCCCGCCGCCGAGAAACACCGCGGCGTCGCGGCCGCCCTCGGCGCGATAGCGCATCGACACGAGCCAGCCCGGATCGGTGCTGAGCTGCAGCATCGGATAGGTCTGCCACCCGGGCAGCGGCCCGAGCCAGGGCCGAAGCGCCGCCCCGAATAGCAGCATGCGCGCGTTGACGGTTGCGGCCAGCAGCGCGAGCCCCGCGACGCTGCCCCAGGTGATCCGCTCCGGCCACGTCTCCATCGCGACCATCTGCGAGGCGCCGCCGTAGACGAGCGCATTCATCAGCATCGAATCGACGAGGCCGAAGCCCTTGCGCGCGGCCGTGGCGCCGACCGCGATCCCGAAAGCGATCATCCCGGGAAGCGCCGGCAGCATGAGGATAGCGCCGAGGCGCAGACCATCGAGCGACCAGGTCGGCGCGTCGGACTGTTTTCGATCTGTGATCATGCACCCGAGTGCGTGCGGCGAGGCGGGAGCAGTAACAAAGCCGCCTCCGGACGACAACCGCCCGACAGCATTGCGCCCGCCGAATGGGCGGGCGCATCGGTCGTTTCGCTTATCGGATCGTCACGCCTGCGGCTGGGGCTCCATGCCGCCGGTGCCGCCGGGACGCGGGCGCGGCTTGCCGGCGGCCGGCACCGCCGAGCCACGCGGCGTCGTCGGCTCGATCACCGACTCGCGGTTCGGCCGCTTGCCGTTGAGCAGGTCCTTGATCTCGTCGCCGGTCAGCGTCTCGAACTCGAGCAGGCCTTTGGCGAGCAGCTCGAGATTGTCGCGCTTCTCCTCCAGGATCTGGCGCGCCTCGTCGTGCCCCGACTCGACCAGCCGCTTGATCTCGGCGTCGATCTTCTGCGCGGTCGCTTCCGACACGTTCTGCTGGCGCGCGACCGACATGCCGAGAAAGACCTCGTCCTGGTTCTCGCCGTACGAGACCGCGCCGAGCTCGTCCGAGAAGCCCCAGCGCGTCACCATCATGCGCGCGAGCCGCGTCGCCTGCTCGATGTCCGACTGGGCGCCCGAGGTGACCTTGTCCTTGCCGAACATCATCTCCTCGGCCACGCGCCCGCCCATCATGATGGCGAGCCGCGAGGTCATCTGCTCGTACGACATCGACAGCTTGTCGCGCTCCGGCAGCTGCATGACCATGCCGAGAGCACGGCCGCGCGGAATGATCGTCGCCTTGTGCACCGGGTCGGTCGCCTTGACGTTGAGCGCCACGATGGCGTGGCCGCCCTCGTGATAGGCGGTGAGGAGCTTCTCCTCCTCCGTCATGACGAGCGACTTGCGCTCGGCGCCCATCATCACCTTGTCCTTGGCGTCCTCGAACTCGATCTGCGTCACCATGCGCTTGTTGCGCCGGGCCGCCATCAGCGCCGCCTCGTTGACCAGGTTCATGAGATCGGCGCCCGAGAAGCCGGGCGTGCCGCGCGCCACCGTCTTGAGGTTGACGTCGGGCGCGAGCGGGACCTTGCGCACGTGGACTTTCAGGATCTGCTCGCGGCCGACCACGTCCGGGTTCGGCACCACCACCTGGCGGTCGAAGCGGCCCGGGCGCAGGAGCGCCGGGTCGAGCACGTCGGGGCGGTTGGTGGCGGCGATCAGGATGATGCCCTCGTTCGCCTCGAAGCCGTCCATCTCGACGAGGAGCTGGTTGAGCGTCTGCTCGCGCTCGTCGTTGCCGCCACCGAGGCCGGCGCCGCGATGGCGGCCGACCGCGTCGATCTCGTCGATGAAGATGATGCAGGGCGCGTTCTTCTTCGCCTGCTCGAACATGTCGCGCACGCGGCTCGCGCCGACGCCGACGAACATCTCGACGAAGTCGGAGCCCGAAATGGTGAAGAACGGCACGTTCGCCTCGCCCGCGATGGCGCGGGCGAGCAGCGTCTTGCCGGTGCCGGGCGGGCCGACCAGCAGCACGCCGCGCGGAATGCGTCCGCCCAGGCGCTGGAACTTGCCCGGATCGCGCAGGAACTCGACGATCTCCTGCAGATCCTGCTTGGCTTCGTCGACGCCGGCGACATCCTCGAAGGTGACGCGGCCGTGCGCCTCGGTCAGAAGCTTGGCGCGGCTCTTGCCGAAGCCGAGCGCCTTGCCGCCCGCCCCCTGCATCTGGCGCGACAGGAAGATCCACACGCCGATGAGCGCGATGAACGGCAGCCAGGACACCAGCAGCGACACGAACCACGGGACGTTGTCCGACGGCGGACGCGCGGTGATCTGCACCTTCTTGTTGACCAGGCGCTGGATGAGATTCGGATCGTTGGGTGGCGCGTAGGTGGTGAAGGTCCCGCCGCGGGCACCCTGGTCGGTGTTGAAGGTCCCGTGGATCTCCTGACCCTGGATCACGACGTCATGCACGTGGCCGGCATCGACCTCGTTGAGCAGCTCAGAGAACGAGATATCGGTCGAGCTCGAGCGGGTGCTCGGATTCTGGAACAGGGTGAACAGCGCGAGTAGCAATAGGACAATAATCACCCAGAGGGCGAAATTGCGCAGATTGGCATTCATCCCGATGTCCTCGATGCGCGCTGGGTCGCCCGGTGGTCCAATGCACTCTCCAGAAGTACCCGCGTCTGGCAGTCTAATGTAGGTGCGGTGCGGCAATATGCCAAGCAAAAGCCCCGTAATCCGTTAATTTTACCGCTGCGCGGCGAATTGCGCCGGTTTGCGCCCCGCCGGGCGTCCGGATGCAGGCCCGCGGCCGCGATTGCGCCGCGAAGGGGCCCGTTCGACCACCAGCCGGCCGCCGTGCAGGGTCACCACGGCACCGGCAAGCGTGCGGCGAAATCGCGCGCGGCGAGCGACCGCGACCGCCAGCGCCTGGGCGAGTGCCTCGAGCTTTCCGAGCTCGACCGGGCCCTCGTCGCCGACCTGCGTGACCGACCGGCCGAGCAGGCGCAGCGCGACCTCGGCCGGCAGGCGGGCAAAGCCGGCTTCCGGGAACACGATCGGCCCGCGCGTCGGCCAAAGCCCGTCCGACAGCGCGGCCGCCGCGGCATCGACCGCAAACTCGATGGTCGCTTCGGCGCGGCGCGCACGACGTGCCAGGAGGGCGAACCGCCGCGCATCGAGCCCCTCGCCGGCGAGCGCGGGCATCAGCCCGCGCATGCGCACCCGCGTGAAGCGTGGATCGAGGTTGGAGGGATCGTTCGCCGACGCGACCTTCGCGCTGCGCAAGGTCGCGACCAGGCGCGATTTCGGCAGATCGAGAAATGGCCGCACCAGAAACGCGCTGGCCGCCCGCTCGGTGCGATCAGCGGCGAGCGGCCGCACCCGCGCCATGCCGGCAAGCCCGGTCAGGCCGCTGCCGCGCGTCATCCGGATCAGGATCGTCTCCGCCTGGTCGTCGAGCGTGTGCGCGGTCAGCACGCAGGTCGCGCCGGCGCGGGCCGCCGCGACCGCAATCAGTCGGTACCGCGCCTCGCGCGCCTTCTCCTGCAGGCCGCTCGTCGGCTTGACGCCGGTCCAGCGCAGGGTGCGATGGGGAACTCCGAGATGTGCGGCCAGCCGCTTGACCGCCGCCGCCTCGCGCCGCGCTTCCGGACGCAGCCCGTGATCGACGGTGACGGCCATCAGCTTCGGGCCGCGCCGGTGACGCTTGCGCCAGCGCGCCGCGAGCAGCATCAGCGCGGTCGAATCCGGACCGCCGGAGACCGCCAGCACCAGCGCAGGCTGGTCGATCAGATCGGCAAAGAGGAGATCGGCCTCGGCGTCGGAGACCGCTGCCTCAGCAATGGACACGCTTCTGTTCGCGCTCGACCGCCGCCTTCACGTTCTGCGCGGCATGGGGATATTTCTTGCCGACCTCGGCGAGCGTCACGCAGGCGAGATCCTTCTGCTTCAGAGCGGCAAGCGACTCACCGAGCCGCAGCAGCGTGTCGGGCTGCTTGGCGCTGGTTGGGAATTTCTTCGTCATGGTGACGAAGGCTTCCGCCGCAGACTGGTAGTTCTTGCCCTGGAACAGGCTCTCGCCGAGCCAGAACTGCGCCTCGGCTGCCATGCGGTCATTCGGATATTTTTTCAGGAACTCGCGGAAGGCCTGCTCGGCGAGCGAGTAGTCCTTGTGCAGCACATAGCCATAGGCGAGGTCGAACTCGTCGTGCGGATTCTGCGTCGGCGGCAGCGTCGCGAGCTGCGGACCAGGCGCGTTCGGAATGCGTCCGGGCGGCAGCCCGACATCCTGGCCCACATTCGGCGGCCCCGCGGCGCCCCTGGGCGAATTCGTGCCGAGATCGAGCGGGGCGCCGACGTCGCGGCTGTCGGGAGCGCTCCCCGGCGGCGCGGGCTGCGGTTCGTTGGCAGCGGTGGCGGTCCCCGGCATCGAGCCCAGCATGCGCGGTGCGCCCGGCGCATTCGGATTCTGCGTCGGATCGAATACGTCGGAACGGCGCCCCGGCACGATGGGCGGCGCCGCCGGTGCCGGCGCGGCTACGTTCGGACGAGGCCCCGCGCCCGGCTGCATCGACGGCGTCGTCTGCCCGCCGGCCTGCATCTGACGCACGAGCTGCTCGAGCTGCTGGTTTTTGTATTGCAGCTCCTCGACCGCACCGGTGAGCCGCCGAACGTCGTTTGCGAGCTGGTCGAGGCGCACCACCATGTCCGACTCGGACATCTGGGCAAGGCCGACGGCCGGCCGGCCGATCAGGCCGATCGCGACCGCTGCGCTCAGGATGGCGAAATGGACCGAACGGGTCATGATTGTCGCTCGCAAGAATGATCCGACCATCGTGTCGCGATTCCTGAAGTCCGCCAATCGCCACCGCGATATTCGTGCGACCTTCGCAATCGCGGAGACATCCCCCAACGTCATGGCTCGCGTGTCGCTGTTGAACCCGATCGTCGCAATCCGAATTCGCGGCGAAGCCGATGCGAGCTTCGAGTCGGCGGCACCGACGCGGGGTAACATACGATGTCGTGCGTCCAAATTGTGACTGGCCGCCGCATTTGCGGCTCGCCCGCGCCCCCGTGGCGCCGGCTCACTGCCACGATGCGCGCGCGCCGCCGAAAACGCAACCGGCGCCTCGCCGGCGCCGGTTGCTCCCCTTCCCCTCGATCCGGGGCGTCCCCTTAGGAGCTCGCGTTGAGCACCGTCACGGCGCGGCGGTTCTGCGACCAGCACGAGATGTCGTTGCACACCGCCACCGGCCTCTCCTTGCCGTAGGAGATCGTGCGCATGCGCTGCGCGTCGATGCCGCGCGACGTGAGGTATTCGCGCACGGTCTGCGCGCGCCGAGCGCCGAGCGCGATGTTGTATTCGCGCGTGCCGCGCTCGTCGGCGTGACCTTCGATGGTGAAGGTGTAGCGATTGTATTGCGAGAGCCACTGCGCCTGCTTGTCGAGCGTGGCGCGCGACTGCGGAGTGAGATCGGTCGAATCCGTCTCGAAGAACACCCGGTCGCCGACGTTCACGACGAAGTCCTGCTGACTGCCTGGAGCGGCATTCATCCCCGCACCGGCCAGATCGCTCGATCTGTTGGCGCACGCCGCGATGGTCAGCGTCGCCGCAATCGCCGCGGCGAACTTCGCGCCGCGCATGAGACGCATCACAGTTTGCATCCCCTCTGCTCCTTCCTGCTTGTACGCGCGACCGGATGGGAGCCCATCCGGCCCTTGGCCTGCGATCAGGTCTAGAGCCCGTTCGTTAAACGAACGTTCCGTCAACCTTGACGCGGCCTTTCCGAAGTCCAGCGAATCGAAGGAATCCCCTCAAAGCTTTTCTAGTGGTTAATGCGGCATGAACGGGGCAGCGCGCACGCGGTGCGGAACTTATAGAACCCCCCGCGAACCCACCGCGAACCCTTGTAGAACCCGGGTGCACCATTCCGGGGCGGGCCGGGCGGTTCCGCCGCCAACCCCGCTGCAAGGCCGCTCACAAGCCCGCGTCAGGAGAGCAGCGGCGACCACGCCGGATCGGACGCCGCGCTCGGCGTCGCAACGCGGCGCTCGTTACGGCCGGTCAGATCGATGGTGTAGAGAGCCGGTCCCGCATTGCCGCCCGGGTCGCGGAAAAACATGAGCACGCGGCCGTTGGGCGCGAAGGTCGGTCCCTCGTTGTGGAAGCCCTCGGTCAGGACGCGCTCGCCGGAACCGTCGGGATTGATGACGCCGATCGCGAACTGCCCGCGCGATTGGCGCGTGAAGGCGATGACGTCGCCGCGCGGCGACCACACCGGCGTCGAATAGGAGCCGTCGCCGAAGCTGATGCGCTGCGCGTTCCCGCCGCTGGCAGCCATGACGTAGATTTGCGGCTTGCCGCCGCGATCGGACTCGAAGCAGATGTGCGACGCGTCGGGCGAATAGCATGGCGCGGTGTCGATCGCCGCCGAGTCGGTCAGCCGCGTGATCGCCTTCGAGCCGAGATTCATCACGAAGATGTTCGAGTTGCCGCCGCGCTGGAGGCTCATGATCACGTTGTCGCCGGCCGGCGAGAAGCGCGGCGCGAAGGTCATGCCCGGGAAGTTTCCGACCACCTCGCGCTCGCCGTTCGCGATGTTGAGGATGTAGACGCGCGGATCGCCCGGTCCGAACGACATGTAGGTGATCACCTGGCTGGTGGGCGAGAAGCGCGGCGTGAGCACGAGATCGCTGCCGCGCGTCAGATAGGTGACGTTCGCGCCGTCCTGGTCCATCAGCGCAAGGCGCTTGATGACGCGCTGGCGCGGGCCGGTCTCATCGATGAACACGACGCGGCTGTCGAAATAGCCCTTCTCGCCGGTCAGACGCTCGTAGATCGCGTCGGAGATGATATGGCCGATGCGCCGGATGTTGTCGGGCGTCGCGGAGTACTGCTTGCCCTCGAGCTGGCTGCCGGAGAACACGTCCCACAGTCGGAACTCGGCCTTGAGCCGCCCGTCGCCCTGGCGATTGATGCGGCCGACCACCAGCGCCTGCGCGTTGATCGCGCGCCAGTCGGCGAAGCGCGGCGCGGCGTCGAAATTGCTGATCCTCTCGATATAGGCGGACGGATCGATCGGCGCGAAGAGGCCGCTGCGGCCGAGATTGCCGGCGATGATCTGCGTGACGGTGCGGGCTGCCTCGGCATCTCCGGGCGACGTCGGGATGAAGTCGGGGATCCCGATCGGCATCGGCGCCACGTTGCCCTGCGTGACGTCGAGACGCAGCACCGCGCGTGCCGGCGTGACCCGCAGACCCGCGAAGGCGGCGGCCGCCGCGCCGGCGGCGAGAACGCCGCGCCTGCTGATCGCGCCGCCGGATGATGAAGGGTCTCTCTGACGCATCAAGTCCAATCCCCGATAATCGCGCGCTCGGCGGTCAGCCGCCGAACATCTCGCGCGGATCGAAATTCACCTCGACATCCTTCCACACGTCGTACTTGGCGGGCGGCATGAAGGTGTAAGGCGCGCATTTGCGGATGCCGCGCACGGCGGCTTCGGCAGCGACCTGGAACAGGGGAGCGCCGCTGCGGTTCATCACCATCGGATCGGCGGCGAGCGCCCCGTCCTTGCGGAACTGAATGCGCACGGTGACGATGAGGTCGCGCGCGTTCTGCACCCCGACCGGAACGTCCCAGCAGTCGCGCAGCCGCGCCTGCAGCGCGGCGAGCTCGGTGACCGACAGCGTCGCCGCCGCACCGGTCGGCGCGCCGATCGACGCGACCTGATTGAGGCTCGCGCCCGTCGCGGCGTTGCGCTGGGGCGCGCGGCGGTCGAGCAGCGCCAGGCGGCTCTCGATCGAGGCGGCGTCGAATTTCTCCTGCTCGCGCTTCTTCGCTTCCTCGCGCTTCCTGGCTTCCTCTTTCTTCTTCGCCTCTTCGCGCTTCTTGGCCTCGGCGAGCTTCTTGGCTTCCTCTTTCTTCTTCGCCTCCTCGCGCTTGAGCGCCTCGGCGATCGCATCGACGTCCGGCTCCGGCTTGTCGGGCTTCGCCTCCGCCTTCTCCGGTTGCGGCTCGGGCGGCTTGGCTTCCGGCGGCTTGGTCTCCGGCGGTTTGGGCGCGGGCGGCGGCGGCGCGGCTGCGGCGGTCGGCGCGATCTCCGGCTTGTCCGACACCTTCGCCGTCGGATCCTTCACGGTCTTGGTCTCGTCCGCGACCTTGTCGACGATCGGCTTCGGCGTCGGCGTCTTCTCGCCGGTCTTCAGTCCGGCCGTGATCTGGGTGAGCTCCGTGTCGGAGATCATGTCGACCGGGATCGCTTCCGTCGATTCGATCTTGGTCGAGGGCAGCGTCACCAGCAGCCACACCAGCAGCGCCAGGTGCAGGAGGGTCGATATGGTGAGCCCCGTGCGCATGACGTGTTCGTCACGACCCCTGCTCGACTTCCGTCACCAGCCCGACCTTGCGGAAGCCGGCGGCGGTGAGCCGCGCCATCACCTTCATGACCGAGCCGTAATCGAGCTTGCGATCGCCGCGCACGAAGATGCGCTGCTCGAACCCGCCGCCGCGCGCTTCCGCAATCGCCTTGAGCTTGTCGACGAGCTGGTCGATCGGGGTCGCCTCGGCGGCGCTCTGCAGGAAGATTTCGCCCTTGAGGTTGACCGAGACGGTCAACGGCTCCTGGTCCTGGCTGATGCTCTTGGCCTTGGTCTGCGGCAGGTCGACCGGCACGCCGACCGTGAGCAGCGGCGCCGAGACCATGAAGATGATCAGCAGCACCAGCATGACGTCGACCATCGGCGTCACGTTGATGTCGCTCATGACGGCGTGGCGGCGGTGGCGGCGCTTGCCGACCGCGTTCCCCACGGTTCCGCTCATGCCCATGCGTTCACGTCCCCGTGCTCATTCCTCGCTCGTCGATCTGCCGCGACAAGATGGCGGCAAACTCGTCGGCGAACCCCTCCATCCGGTGTGCCTGCTTGTTCACCTCGGCCGAGAATTTATTATAAAAAATGGTCGCCGGTATGGCCGCCATGAGGCCGATCGCGGTGGCGAACAGGGCCTCAGCGATGCCCGGGGCGACCACCGTCAGCGAGGTATTCTGCGACTGGGCGATCGACTGGAAGCTGGTCATGATGCCCCAGACGGTGCCGAACAGGCCGATGAAGGGGCCCGCCGAGCCGACCGTCGCCAGGACCAGGAGCCGGCGCTCCAGCCGCTCGACCTCGCGCGCGATGGTCACGTCCATCACCTTCTCGATGCGCATCTGAAGGCCCGCAAACGAGCGCGACGGCCCCTCGAAGCTGCGCTTCCATTCGCGCATCGCTGCGACAAAGAGCGCGCCCATCGACGTGTTCGGCCGCGCGGAGAGCGTGCGGTACAGGTCCTCGAGCGACTGGCCCGACCAGAAGGCCTGCTCGAACTTGTCCATGTCACGCCGGGTCCGGCGATAGAGGACGGTCTTGTCGATCACGATGGCCCACACCCAAATGGATGCCAGCAGCAGACCGATCATCACCGAGTAGCTGACCAGCCCGTGCAGCTGAACAAACAGGCCGAAAATCGGGTCCATAGCGCGTCCTTCCGGCTGTCCCGCAAAGCATTCGGACCGGGGTGGCGCAATTGCTGGACTGAGGGGAGCCCCGGCGACATCGCAAGCGGATTCCGCCGATACCGAAAACTGCGCGCGGAACCGAGCCGGCCACCCCCCACGGGCCACGATGTCCGTGCGAACTTGTCCAAACTAGGGCACCGCACCGGTTTACCCGCGCAACAGGCCCCGATTGGGGTTAATGGTTGGTTACCGCGGCGGGACGTCGCCTCACCCGCCTCCCGCCCGGTCGGCGCCAAGCGCAAGCCGCAGCGGCTTCGGGATCGGCCGGGCCCGGCCGCCCGACACGAACGCGACCCGCACCTGCGCCTCCACCAGCACGTCCTCGCCGCGCGCGACCGTCTGGGAAAGCGTGATCGAGGCGCCCTTCACCTCGGCCGGGACGGTGGTGACCGTGAGCACGTCGTCCATGCGGGCGGGCGCGCGGAAGTCGAGCGTCATCGCGCGCACCACGAAGGCGAAGCCCGGCGCCTCCCTGGCGGTCTCCTCGAACAGGCCGCGCTGGTCGGCGCCGAGCAGGCGCAGGAAATTGGTGCGCCCGCGCTCCATGAAGTGGAGGTAGTTGGCATGATAGACGATGCCGGAGAAATCCGTGTCCTCGTAATAGACGCGGATCGCCATCACATGGCGGCCGTCGCGAATCTCGCCGTCGAGCGTCGATGCGCTCACTCGTCCGCCTCCGGTCCGAACAGGCCGAATTGCGCCGGATCGCGCGCCGGCTCGGCGAGCCCGAGATGGCGGAACGCGTGACCGGTCAACAGCCGTCCGCGCGGCGTGCGCTGGACCAGGCCCTGCTGGATCAGGAACGGCTCGATGATCTCCTCGATCGCGTCGCGCGGCTCGGACAGCGCCGCCGCGATCGTCTCCACGCCCACCGGCCCCCCGCCGTAGTTCATGGCGATGGTGGTGAGGTAGCGCCGGTCCATGCCGTCGAGCCCGCGGTCGTCGACCTCGAGCGCGACCAGCGCGCGGTCGGCGATCCTGCGGTCGATCGCCGTCGCCTTGTCGACATGGGCGAAGTCGCGCACGCGGCGCAACAGCCGGCCGGCGATGCGCGGGGTGCCGCGCGCGCGCCGCGCAATCTCGTTCGCGCCCTCCGGCGTCATGCCGATGCCGAGCACGCGCGCGCCGCGGTTGACGATCAGCTCGAGCTCGGCCTCGGTGTAGAAGTTGAGCCGCATCGGGATGCCGAAGCGATCGCGCAGCGGATTGGTCAGGAGCCCGGCGCGCGTGGTCGCGCCGACCAGTGTGAAGCGTGCAAGGTCGATCTTGACCGAGCGCGCCGCCGGCCCTTCGCCGATGATGAGATCGAGCTGGAAATCCTCCATCGCCGGATAGAGGACTTCCTCGACCGCCGGGTTGAGCCGGTGAATCTCGTCGATGAACAGGACGTCGCGTTCCTCGAGGTTCGTCAGCAGCGCCGCGAGATCGCCCGCCTTGGCGATCACCGGCCCCGAGGTGGCACGGAAGTTCACGCCGAGCTCGCGCGCGACGATCTGCGCCAGCGTGGTCTTGCCGAGCCCCGGCGGGCCGACGAACAGGACGTGGTCGAGCGCGTCGTTGCGGGCGCGCGCCGCCTGGATGAACACCGTCAGGTTCGCGCGCGCCTGCTCCTGGCCGATGAATTCGTCGAGCTTCTGCGGGCGCAGCGAGGCTTCCGCCACGTCCTCGTCGCGGCGTTCGGCGGACACGAGCTTGCGTCCCGGCGTGCTCACGGCGCGCTCACCCGTCCCCTCACCATCGTCCCGGTCCCCGCATGTACTTGTTGGGAAGCAGCTCGGCGATGGTCGCGACCGTCGCTTCGTCGCCGTTCGGCACGATCACCCGCGCCTTGGCATCGTAGTCATGGATGATCTCCCGGCACGACCCACAGGGCGAGACCACCGCGATGCTCTGGTCCTTTTCGCCGGGCTTGGGATGGCGCACCGCCACGATGGTCTCGATGCCCTGGTCGCCGGCTTCGGTGATCGCGCGGCCGATCGCCACCGCCTCGGCGCACACCGCCATCCGGCCCAGATAGGCGTCGATATTGACCCCGGTGATGATGCGCCCGTCGCGCGTGCGCAGCGCCGCCCCGACCTCCTGCCATTCGTTGCGATAGCGCTTGCGGATGGCGTCGCGCGCCGCCTCGATCAGCGCGTGGTCCTTGGGCCCGAGAGGCGCACCGGTCATCGGGCGAGCTCCTTGAGGGCGGCGCGGATCAGCCGTGCCGCGTCCGCGCCTTCCCCGCTCGCCTGCGTTGCGGCGGCGACCGCGGCCGCCGCCTGCGGCTGCCCATAGCCCAAGTTGACCAGCGCCGAGACGGCGTCCGCCACCGGCCGTGGCGCGCGGCTCTCCTCCAGTGCGCCGGAGAGCTGCACCACCGCGGGATCGACCGCGCTGTAGGCCGGCGCCTTGTCCTTGAGCTCGGTCACGACGCGCTCGGCCACCTTCGGCCCGACGCCTGGGGCGCGCGCGATCATCCCCTTGTCGCGCGTCGCAATGGCGCTGGCGAGATCGGCCGGCTTGTGGGTCGAGAGGATCGACAGGGCCACCTTGGTGCCGACCCCCTGCACCGTCTGGAGCAGGCGAAACCACTCGCGCTCGAGGTCGGAGAGGAAGCCGAACAGCCGGATCTGGTCCTCGCGCACATGCGTCTCGATCGCGAGCGTGACGGCCTCGCCCGCCGGCGGCAGCGCCTGCAGGGTGCGGACCGAGCAATGCACCAGGTAGCCGACGCCGTGCACGTCGACGAGAACGGAGTCCTCGCCGTAGCTGTCGATCACGCCCTTGAGCTTCCCGATCATGTCGCCGCGGCCCTCAGCACGGCGCTTTGCCTGTGGTGCGCGTGACAGATCGCGATCGCGAGCGCATCGGCTGCGTCGTGCGTTCGCGGATCGGCCTTGGGCAGCAGCACGCCGATCATGGCCCGGATCTGCGCCTTCTCGCCGTGGCCGGCGCCGACGATGGTCTTCTTGACCAGGTTGGGCGCATATTCGGCCACCGCAACCCCGGCGCTGGCCGGCGCGAGCAGCGCGATGCCGCGCGCCTGACCAAGCTTGAGCGTCGCCGCCGCGTCGCTGTTCACGAACGTGGCTTCGACCGCCGCCTCGGCGGGGCGGAATTCGTCCACCACCCGTACCAGCCCCGTATGCAGCGCGACCAGCCGCACCGCCAGGGCGGCCTTGTCGTCGGACGCGACCGAGCCGCAGGCCACGAATATCAGCCGGTCGCCCTCGACGTCGATCACGCCCCAGCCGGTGCGCCGGAGCCCCGGGTCGATGCCGAGAATGCGAATCGCCTGCCTCATCTCGCGTCTTGATACCCCCGCCGGACGGCGCCGACAAATTGCCGCGCCGGACGGTAAAATTAATCTCGGGTAAAGGCGCTCCGGGCAATTTTCCAGGGTGGGACGCGCGGGCACGGTCATCGCCCGCAAGCTGGAATCGGGACATGTCTTTGCTGCGCAACTGGTCTGTTCAAGCCATTCTCGCCACGGTGTTCGTGGTGCTTGCCGTCGGGCTATGCGCCTCGCTGTCGTGGCAACTGTATGACGCCTGGACCCTGAGCGCGAGCGCGCAGCGGGCCTCCGCCCTCGCCCGCGCCGACAAGGCGGTGTTCAAGGCCACCTACGACATCCGCCAGCAGCGCAGCGACATGCAGTCCTTGATCCAGACCGCGGACGACTTTCCGAAGGAGCTTGCGGCAGCCCAGACCAAGGTGCAGGCCGGCTATGAGGCGGGCATGCGCGCCGTCGAGGCGACCCCGGATATCGACGCCAAAAAGATGCTCGCCAGCGCGCGCGAGCACTGGCCGGCCCTGGCCACCCGCACCCGCGAGCTGGAAGATCTCACCCGCGGCTTGAAGAAGCCGCGCGACGCGAAATTGATCCAACCCTGGTATGCGGCGATGAGTGACGTCATCAATGCATACGCCAAGCTGTCCTTCGAGTTGAGCAACACGGTGCGGCTGACCGATCCCGTGGTCGCCGAATATGTCGAAGCGCGCCAGCTCGCCTGGGCGACCCGCGACACCGCCGGACACGAATGCGGCGTCGCTCGCCCCTTGCTCGCGACCTCGAAGGTGTTCCCGCCCGACGTCCGCGAAGAGATCGCCGGGCTGCGCGCGAGCAGCGACGCGACCCTGGGGCAACTCGTCAATCTGGTCGATCGCCCCGGCGTCGCTCCCGAATTGTCGCAGATCGTCAAGCGCGTCCACGACACCGTCGCGAAGGGGAAGACGCAGCGCGATGCGCTGTACGCCAAGCTCGACGGCAGCGGCAAAGCCCTGGCGACGGGCGACGCCTGGACCGAGGTTTGCGCGAAGCCCCTCGAGATCATCTACCAGGTCGCATGGATCTCGTTCGATCTCATGCTCGCGCGGGTCGAGCGGGTCGAATCGGCCGCCCGCCTGCACCTCCTCTGGACCGCCGCGGCGCTCGTCGCCTGCATCGGTTTCTGCACCGCCGGGCTCCTGCTGATCCGCCGCCGCATCACCAGGCCGGTGGCCGAGCTCACCCGCACCATCGATCGCCTGGCGCAGCGCGAATACGCGGCGCCGGTCGCGCGCAGCCCCAATCGCGACGAGTTCGGCCTGATGTCCGAGCGCCTGGAGGCCCTGCGCCTGAGCGGCATCGAGGCCGAGCGCCTCGCCGCCGAGCAGATCGCCGGCAAGGATGCCGATGCCAAGCGCGCCACCGTCATCCAGGCCGAGTGCCGCCAGTTCGAGGCTTCGATCGGCCACATGCTCGACGCCGTCGACAAGGCCGGAACGCAGATGACCAGCATGGCGAACGCGATGGCCGCCACCGCCCAGCAGACCGCCGGCCAGTCGACCGCCGCGGCCCGCGCCTCCGAGGTCGCCTCATCGAACG
>DASTZX010000118.1:0-64770 GCA_035764045.1 Xanthobacteraceae bacterium
GGCGAGACGTCCAGACCGGCGTCAATTGGCGGCGCCGGTCGTCTTGTCCGACTTGGAGCTGAACACGTTGATCGTCTGGAACGCCTTGCTGATCCAGGAGCCTTTGTCCTCGCGCGGCTCGCCGCCGCCGGACTTCACCAGGCGATAGGCGTCCTTGTACCAGGCGCTGTCGGGGAAATTGTGCCCGAGCACCGCGGCGGCGGTCTGCGCCTCCATGGTGATGCCGAGCGCCATGTAGCATTCGGTCAGCCGTTCGAGCGCCTCCTCGACATGGCGGGTGCGCTGATATTGCGTCACCACCACCTTGAAACGGTTGATGGCGCCGGTGAAGTCCTGCTTCTGCTGGTACTGGCGGCCGATGTCCATCTCTTTGGCGGCGAGCTGGTCGCGCGCGACCGCGATCTTTTTGCGCGCGCTTTCGGCATATTCGGTGTTGGGGAACTTGCGCGTGACCTCCTCGAGGCTGTCGATCGCCTTCTGGGTGCCTGACTGGTCGCGCGTCACGTCCGGGATCTGGTCGAAGTACGACGCGCCGATGAGGTATTGCGCATAGGCCGCGTCGGGACTGCCCGGATGCAGCGTGATGTAGCGTTTGGCCGTGTTGACCGCCTCGTCATAGGACCGGGCCGAGTAATACGCGTACGCCGCCATGATGAGCGACTTGCGAGCCCATTCCGAATAGGGATGCTGGCGGTCGACTTCCTCGAACTTCTTCGCCGACTCCCGATAATCCTGCTTTTCGTTCAGCAGGTAGACGCCTTCGTTGTACAGGCGATCGGCCGGCTCATCGGGCAGGATCGGATCCTTGTCCCCGAACATGCCGTTCCACATGCTGCAACCGCCAAGCAGCGCCAGCAGCGGCAAAAGCATGATGAGGCGCGCGCAAACACCGCGCCCGCTCCGCGAACGAGCCGTCATGAGGGAACGCGTCGGCATTGCGCCAGAAAACCCCCGTCCGTAACGGTCTGCGGCGAACGGACACCGATTCGCCCCTCGAACCGCATCGCAGGCCTATGCGGTGGCTGCCCGCCGCCCCAGCCCGAGAAACCACAACGCGGGCAAGCGCATAGGCCAAGAGCCCTATAGGTCCACAATCGGCCTGGAATGTGGCGGAAGGTCCAGAAGCTTCCGCGTTACGGCTGGTCGGGCCAGAAGGTCGGAGCCGTCCGTTCGGCCGCCGCGGCCGCACGTCCGCGCGGGCGCCGGGCGGCGCCGCCGGTCTCGACCACCGTCCAGGCGGTCGGATCGGCCATCAGGGCGGACAGCACCGCGTGATTGAGTTTGTGGCCGCCGCGCACCGAACGATAGGTGGCGAGCAGCGGTGCCCCGGCGAGCGCAAGATCGCCAATCGCGTCGAGCGCCTTGTGGCGCACGAACTCATCGGCGAAGCGCAGCCCGTCCTGGTTGAGGATGCGGTTCTCGGTCACCACGAGCGTGTTGTCGAAGGTCGCCCCGAGGGCGAAGCCGGCGCTCCACAGCTTGGAGACGTCGCGCATGAACCCGAACGTCCGTGCACGGGCGATCTCGCGGCGGAACGCCGCCGGCTCGACATCGACCGCAAGAGCTTGGCGGCCGATCAGCGGATTGTCGAAGTTGATCTCGACCTCGAGCCGAAATGCGCCGGCGTTCGGCCGAAGCTCGCCGAACGAGCTCTCGCGCATGACCCGAACCGGCTTGAGAACTTGGATGAAACGACGCGGCGCCGGAAGCGTGACGATGCCGGCCTGATCGATCGCCGCCACGAAGGGCTCGGCGCTGCCGTCCATGATCGGCACTTCCGGCCCGTCGATTTCGACGATCGCATTGTCGACGCCGAGACCGGCGAGCGCCGCGAGCACGTGCTCGGCGGTCGAGCATAGCGGCCCGCTCGGGTCGCCGAGCACGGTCGCGAACTCAGTCGCCGTGACGGC
This sequence comes from Xanthobacteraceae bacterium, assembly GCA_035764045.1. Classification (GTDB taxonomy): domain Bacteria; phylum Pseudomonadota; class Alphaproteobacteria; order Rhizobiales; family Xanthobacteraceae; genus JAVDCA01. The sequence continues at coordinate 1,911 of DASTZX010000118.1, forward strand.
GCGTACGTCGGCGCGGATTTCCCGGTCGGGACGGCCGGCGAGTCCGGTGCGGAGAAAAACGATGCCGGATCCAGCGTCTGCTGGATGCAGCGTGAGTGTGGCTGGCAAGCCGGAATGGACACCGATGCCCGTAACGGATGCATCGACGCGCAACGTCGTCTGCTTGACCACTTTCATCGACCGTCCCACTCAAATTGCTACCGCGCACGCGCGGCACGCAACTGATCCCCCGGGGTGCGGCTGGGTCGCGTTTTCGCCATGAACTGCGGGATCGTGAGCCGGAATCCGGCTACACTTGTCCCCCACGCAATTCCCCCGACCAAAACCCCTTGTGCGCCAAGAACTTTAGTCAGCAAGGTGAGTCTCGCCAACTCACGCTTTTTTACCAACTGTTACGATTTCTTGTCTCATTCTGACCCATGTTTTGCCACGATCTCGTCTGCGACGCCACCGCTCCGCACAGGCGATCAGGGTCGAAGAGATGCCGCCGGTCCGGGATGCCGAGGCGGCGCGGCAAAGGATAAATTCTTAAATTCATATGCTTAACGACGCAACCGGGAGTCATCCCGACCACGCGGCCCGCAAAGCGACGAGCCCCAGCCGGATCGGCCGGGGCTCGTTGTCGTAACGTCAACGCGGCTCAATTCGCCTGACGACGGAGGAAAGCCGGGATCTCGAGTTGATCGTCCTCGGCCCCGTTATGCACAGCTGCTTGGCGCCCGTGCTGATCCAGGCCCTGTGGCGCGCCGCGTCTTGCGTATTCCGATACCGGCTCGGCCGGTGCCCGGGGAATCGGACGTGGCGGCAGGGGCGGCATCTGCGGGCGCGGAGCCGGACGCTCAGCGGCCGTTTCTGATTCGTCCTCGCGCCGACCCAGCGAGGCAAGGCGCGCGAGCAGCGACATGCGCGGGCGATCGGCGGCATCCTCGGCGTTCGCTTCCGCCTGCCGGGCGCGCAACGCGTTCTGCGCCGGCAGCGGGAACTCGTCGATGTGCGGCATGCGGGGCGCCGTCCGGCTCGCCACCCGCTCGGCTACGGGCGGGATGAAGGTTTTCGGCGGCTCGACCGGCGGCGCGGGCCTTGCGGCAGGCTCGAACAGCGACGGCTTCGGCGGGATCGCGCGGATCGTCACGTCCTCCAAGGCGGCCGCGACGGCGGCGGTCGCGGTGGTCTCGGCGATGCTCGGCGCAGCCGGCGGCGGCGACGCAAGCGGCTGCGGATTAGTGCGGTCCATCCGCTCCTGCATGCGTTGCGTATCGGCACGCAGGCGTTGCGTGAGCTCGGCGATGCGCGACTGGTGGTTGGCGACCGCGGCGGTCTGCTGCGCCGGGGTCAGGGTGCGCGTCACCAAGGCTTCGTCGACGCCGGTCGCCACGACCGACACCCGGATGATGCCGTCGAGGCTCTCGTCGAAAGTCGCGCCGACAATGATGTTGGCGTCCGGATCGACCTCTTCGCGGATCCGGGTCGCGGCCTCGTCGACCTCGTAGAGGGTGAGATCCTTTCCGCCCGTGATCGAGATCAACAGGCCGTGCGCCCCCTTCATCGACACGTCGTCGATCAGCGGGTTGGAGATCGCGGCCTCGGCGGCGCGCAAAGCCCGCTTCTCGCCCGAAGCCTCGCCGGTGCCCATCATCGCCTTGCCCATCTCGCGCATCACGGCGCGGACATCGGCAAAATCGAGATTGATCAAGCCTTCCTTGACCATGAGGTCGGTGATGCAGGCGACCCCCGAATAGAGCACCTGGTCGGCGAGCGCGAAGGCTTCCGCGAAGGTGGTCTTCTCGTTGGCGACCCGAAACAGGTTCTGGTTGGGAATGATGATGAGGGTATCGACCACCTTCTGCAGGTCGGTGATGCCTGTCTCGGCGCACCGCATGCGACGCTGGCCCTCGAAGTGGAACGGCTTCGTCACCACTCCGACGGTGAGGATCCCGAGCTCGCGCGCCACCTTGGCGACGACGGGCGCGGCGCCCGTCCCGGTACCACCGCCCATGCCGGCGGTGACGAACACCATGTGGGCGCCGCTCAGGTGATCGCGGATCTCGTCGATCACCTCCTCCGCCGCCGCGCGTCCGACGTCGGGCTGCGACCCGGCGCCGAGGCCCTCGGTGGCCTGCACCCCCATCTGCACGATGCGCTCGGCCTTGGACAGCGTCAGCGCCTGGGCGTCGGTGTTGGCGACGACGAAGTCCACGCCCTGCAGGCCGGCATTGATCATGTTGTTGACCGCGTTCCCGCCGGCGCCGCCGACACCGAAGACAGTGATTCGCGGCTTGAGTTCCCGGATGTCGGGGATCTTCAGGTTGATGCTCATGTCTGCCTCTTGGTGACGCGGACTGGGCCGCGGGTCGTGCCGGTCCGCCCCCGGCCGATGGGTTGTGTCCTCGAATTGGAGGTCATCAGAAGCTTTCGCGAAGCCATCGTCCGACCCTTGCGATGTAGCCGCCGTTCCCCGTCATCTGATGCCGCGTTCGCCGCGGTTCGAATCGTTCGAGATGTGCTGCCTGCGGATAGACCAGGAGGCCGGCCGCCGCCGCGAAAGCGGCGCCCTTGGCATCCTCGGGCAGGCCCGAAATGCCCAGCGGCCGCCCGATCCGGACCGGACGCCCCAGGATACGGGTGGCAAGGTCGGGCAGGCCCGTCAGCTGGCTCGCCCCGCCGGTCAGCACGATGCGGGCGCGCGGCTCTGCCGCAAACGGCGACGCCGCGAGCCGATCGCGCAGCATCTCCAATATTTCTTCGACCCTCGGCTTGATGATCCGCGTCAGAGTTGCCCGGGACACGAACTGGGGCGGATCACGCTCATCAACGCCCACGGTCGGCACGGTGATCATGTCTCGTTCGTCCAGGCCGCCGGCCAGCACACTGCCATAAAGCGTCTTGATTCGCTCGGCGTCATAGATGCTGGCGGACAAGCCGCGCGCCAGGTCCATGGTGACGTGGAAGCCCCCGAGCGCGAAGCCGTCCGCATGGATGAATCGCCCGCCGGAAAACACGGCCGCCGTAGTGGTCCCGGCGCCCATGTCGATGACCGCGGCGCCGTGGTCCGCCTCGTCGTCGGCGAGCACGGCGAGCCCCGCCATGTAGGGGCTCGCCACCATCGCTTCGACCGCAAGATGGCAACGCTCGACCGTGAGCATCAGGTTGCGCGCCGCCGCCGCGTCGGTCGTCACGACGTGCATGTCCACTTCGAAGTTGCGCGCCAGCATGCCCCGCGGGTCCCGGATGCCGCGCGCACTGTCGATCGCAAAGCCGATCGGCAGCGAATGCAGCACCACCCGGCCGGGACGCACCGAGCGCCGGCTGCCCGCCGCGAGCACGCGTGCGATGTCGGACTCCGTGATGGTGGATCCGGGGATTTCGACCGAGGCCGCATAGAGCTCGCTCGACAGCCGGCCGGCCGCGACCGAAACGATCACCGACTCGATCTGGCGATGGGCGGCGCGCTCGGCAGTATCGAGAGCGTGCCGCACCGCCGCCTCGGCCTCGGTGAGGTCGATCACGTTGCCGGCCTTCATGCCGCGGGCGCCCGTATGCGCAAAGCCGATCACCTCGACGGCGTGGCTGCGACGGCGCAGCACCTCCTGCGGAGCATGCGGGGTCAGCCGCGCGATCAGGCACGCGATCTTGCTGGTCCCCATGTCGAGCGCGGCGACCAATGCGCTCCGCTTGGGCGACACCGGCTTCATCTTGGGCGTGATGCCGTAATGGAGGGGACTCATCGCGAGCCCCTTCCCGCCGTCATTCCGGGGCGCGAGCGAAGCTCGCGAAACTGGAATCCAGCGATTTCCGACGCGAGGACATGCGCCGCATCCATGGATGCCGCATAGCCGCGCCGGGCGCGGCTTCCGGATTGACGGGGCAACGGGCACATCAGGCTCACGCGCTGCCCCCCTTGGCCTTCGGCTTCCTCGCCTTGAGCGCCTCGTCGCGCTCGGCGGCGGCCGCATCGGAGAGCCGCACCGTGACGCGGTCGGGCAGCCGCAGATCCACGGCGACGATGTCGCGTGAGAAGAGCTTCTTGTCGCGATCGAGTGCCATCAGCCGGTCGAGCGCGGGCGCGACATCGAACTCCGGCAGGCGCACGTCCATGCCGTTCTTGAGCCGCAGGTTCCAGCGACGCTCGGCGACCAGCACCGAGGCCGCCACCTTGTCACGAATTTCCGGATAGCGATCGAGCAGGCTCAGAAAATCCTTGGCGCGGGTTTCCGCGCCGGCGCCGACGAAAAGCGGGAGGCCGGCGATGCCGCGCGAGATGAAGGGCTCGAGCACGGTCCCGTCGTCGGCGATCACGCCGATGCGGTGGTCCTTCTGCCACAGCGCGAAGGCGACGCGCTCCGTGATCGCGATCTGCAGCCGGTCGGGATAGAGCTTTTGCACGGTCGCGTCGGCGACCCACGGATTGGTCTTGAGCCGTGCACGCGCGTCGGAGACGTCGAAGAACAGGGTCGACGAGCGCGGACTGACGCCGGCGAGCGCGAAGATCTCCTCACGGCTCAGATGCCGATTGCCGGTGAGCGCCACCCCGGTGATCGCGAACCCGGCCGTATCGGCCGCCGCATCCCGCACCAGGCTGATCGTATCAATGACATCCGGGGCGTGACCGCCGCGCACGACACCCCAGGCGATGCTGGCGAAGATGATCAGCGCGCAGGCGGCGACGCCGACCCCGCGCTGCGGCTGCCAGGCGGCGAGCCGCTCGGCGCGCGCATTGAGCCGTCGGGCGAACGCGCCGAATTGGCCCGTATGATGCACGATCCGCCTCCCCAACCCCTTCTCGCGTTGCGACGCGCGCGCATGTCGGCTCGCGCCCGCCGTCCCCAAACGCGCGGGTTCACTCAGCGATTCAGCGAAGCATCCTCCACCATCCATCGCACCAGCTCTTCGAACGTAATGCCCGCATAGGCGGCGAGCTCCGGGACAAGCGACGTCTCGGTCATTCCGGGCTGGGTATTGACCTCAAGGCAAACTAACCCGTCCGTCCCCTGCCTGCGTTCGTCGTAGCGGAAGTCCGCACGGCTCACGCCCCGGCACCCGAGCGCACGATGCGCCAGGAGGGCGAGTCTTCGGGTCTCTTGGTAAACATTTGGTTTAACCGGGGCGGGCAAGAGGTGTTTTGATCCTCCTGGGGCATACTTTGCTTCGTAATCGTAAAAACGGACGGTCGGCACGATCTCGATCACATCCAGCGCCTTGTCCCCCATCACGGCGCAGGTGAGTTCCTTGCCCGGGATGAAGGTTTCGACCAGCACCTCCTCCCCAAACGTCCAGTCCGGCCGCGTCAGCTCCTGCGGGGGGTGTTCATGCGCCTCGGTGACGATGAAGACCCCCACGCTCGAGCCCTCGGCGACCGGCTTGATCACGTAGGGCCGGGCCATCGCGTGCGTCCGCGCGGCCTCGAGGCGATCGACCGCGCGGCCCTCGGGCACTGGCACACCGGCGGCCCGCATCACCACCTTGGCGCGGTCCTTTTGCATCGCCAGCGCCGAGGAAAGTACCCCCGAGTGGCTGTAGGGAATGCCCAGAACCTCCAGAAGTCCCTGGATGGCTCCGTCCTCGCCGGGCCGGCCATGCAGCAGGTTGAGCGCGACGTCGGGCTTGGCAGCGCCAAGCGCCGCCGCCACGTTGCGGTCGACGTCGATGCGTGTGACGCGAAAGCCCAGACGCTCCAGCGCGTCTGCGCAGGCCTTTCCGGAGCGCAGCGACACCGCGCGCTCAGCCGACCAGCCGCCCATCAGGACCGCGACGTGTTGGGTCATGAGACCTCCCCGAGCACTGCCGATTCCCTCCCCCGCTTGCGGTGGAGGGTTAGGGAGGGGGCCAGTCCGCACGCATTTGTGCACGCAGAGCTCCCTCTCCCACTCTCCCCCGCAAGCGGGGGAGACGGCCCATAGGCGCAAGCGGCAGCCGATGTGCCCATCATCCCGCCACCCCGATGCGCTTGATTTCCCACTCGAGCTCCACGCCCGAATCCTCCCGCACCCGGCGGCGCACTTCTTCGCCGAGTCCCTCGATGTCGGCCGCGCTCGCGTGGCCGCGGTTGATCAAGAAGTTGCAGTGCATCTCCGAAACCTGGGCGTCACCGGCCACGAGCCCGCGACAGCCGGCAGCGTCGATGAGCTGCCAGGCCTTTTGCCCCGGCGGGTTCTTGAATGTCGAGCCGCCGGTGCGGCTCTTGATTGGCTGGGTCGCCTCGCGCGACTCGGTGATCTTGTCCATCTCGGCCGCGATCGCCTTGCGATCGCCCGGCCGGCCCTGCAGCAGCGCCGAGGTGAAGATCAGGTCTTCAGGCGCCCCGCAATGGCGGTAGGAGTAATGCATGTCCGCATTGGCAAGCACGCGCCTGTTTCCGCGGCGATCAACCCCGCGCGCCTCGATCAGCACGTCCTTCGTCTCGCTCCCGTAGGCGCCGCCGTTCATCCGCAACGCGCCGCCAATGGCACCCGGAATGCCGCGGAAGAACGCCAGGCCGGCGATGCCGGCCTCCTGCGCGGCTTTCGCGACCCGCACGTCGGGCACCGCCGCGCCGGCGCGCAGCCGCGCCCCCTCCTCGACCGTCGTCTCGCCGAACCCGCGCCCGAGCCGGATCACCACGCCGCGCACGCCTCCGTCGCGGACGATCAGGTTCGAGCCGAGGCCGATCACGGTCACCGGAATTTCGTCCGCGAGGTGAGCGAGCAGATATGCGAGGTCCTCCTCGTCCTCCGGCACGACCAGCACCTGCGCCGGCCCGCCGACCCGGAACCAGGTCAGGTCAGCGAGCGACTGGTTCGCGAGCAAACGGCCGCGGAGCGCGGGCAGCTTTGCTTTCAGCTCGGCCGTGATGTCGGGAAACGCCATGCGTCTGTTGCCCGCCCGTTGCTCATCGCGTGTGCAGCTTATTGTCTCGCTGCCGCAAGCTCGCCCGGCAGCGCATAGGCCCATTGCGTGATTGAGCCGGCCCCGAGGCAAACCACATAGTCGCCCGGACGCGCCAGCCCGCGCACGAGCGGCGCGAGGTTCGCGGGCGTATCGAGCGCGAGCACGTGCCGGTGTCCGCGCGCGCGCACGCCCGCGACCAGCGCATCCCGATCGATGCCGGGGATTGGCTGCTCGCCCGCCGGATACACGGGAGCGATGATCACCGTGTCGGCGTCGTTGAAGCAGGCGCTGAACGCCTCGAACAAGGATGCGAGCCGGGTGTAGCGATGCGGCTGCATCACCGCGATCACCTGCCCCTTGGTGGAGTCGCGCGCCGCCTTGAGCACCGCCGCGATCTCCACCGGATGGTGGCCGTAGTCATCGATCACCGTGACCCCGTTCCATTCGCCGGTCTTGGTGAAGCGCCGGCGCACACCGCCGAACGCCGCGAGCGCCTTGCGGATCCGCTCGTCACTGATGCCGAGCTCGCGCGCGACCGCAATCCCGGCCGTGGCATTGAGCGCGTTGTGCCGCCCCGGCATCGGCAGCGTGAGCCGGCTGATCGTGTGCCCGTCGCCGCCGGCGCGATTGCGAAACACCACCGAGAACTGCGAGCTTCCGTTCGCATGATGGAGATCGGCGAGCCGCACGTCGGCCTGCGGGTTCTCCCCATAGGTGATGACCCGGCGGTCCTCGATCCGTCCGACGAGCTGCTGCACGACCGGATGATCCGTGCACATCACGGCGAATCCGTAGAACGGCACGTTCTCCACGAAGGACTGGAACGCGGCCTGCACCGCGTCGAAGGTCTTGAAGTGGTCGAGATGCTCGGGATCGACATTGGTCACCACCGCGACATCGGCCGGCAGCTTCAGGAACGTGCCGTCGGATTCGTCGGCTTCGACCACCATCCAGTCGCCCAGGCCCAGCCGGGCATTGGTGCCGTAGGCGTTGATGATGCCGCCGTTGATCACGGTCGGATCGAACTGTCCGGCGTCGAGCAGCGCCGCGATCATGGACGTGGTCGTCGTCTTTCCGTGCGTCCCGGCGATGGCGACGCAGCGCTTGAGGCGCATCAGCTCGGCCAGCATCTCGGCGCGCCGCACCACCGGCAGGCGCTGCGCGCGCGCCGCCGCGAGCTCGGGGTTGTCGCGCTTGATTGCCGAGGAGACGACGACCACATGGGCGCCCTCGACGTTCTCGGGCTTGTGCCCGATCGCAACCGAGATGCCGTTGTCGCGCAGCCGTTTGACGTTGGCGCTGTCCGCCACATCCGAGCCGCGCACGACGTAGCCGAGGTTGGCGAGCACCTCGGCGATGCCGCTCATGCCGATGCCGCCGATGCCGACGAAATGGATCGGGCCGATATCGCTCGGCAGCTTCATGTCGGCCTCACTCCTTAACCTTACCGGGCGTCAGCCCCGCCACTCGCAGCACGAGGGCGGCGAGCCGGTCGGCGGCATCGAGCGCGCCGATCGCGCGAGCCCGCTGCGCCATGCCGGCCAGCATCTCGGGTTCCGCCGCGATCCGGGCGATTTCCGAGGCAAGCTTCTCGGGCGTAAAGGCCGCCTGGTCAATCCTTATCGCCCCGCCCGCTCGTTCCAGCATTAACGCGTTCGCGAGCTGGTCCTGATCGAGCGCATGCGGCAGCGGAACGAGGATCGCGGGCCGGCCGATGGCGGCGAGCTCGGCGACCGTCGAGGCGCCCGAGCGGCTCACCACCAGGTGGCTCGCCGCGATGCGCGCCGGCAGGTCGGGAAAGAACGGCGCGACCTCCGCCTGCACTCCGAGTCGCGCAAATGTCGCGCGCACCCGCTCGATGTCCTCCGCCCGCGCCTGCTGCGTGACCAGGAGCTGGGCGCGGAGCGCGACGGGCAGAAGCTCGATCGCAGGCGGCACGATATCGGCCATGATGCGGGCGCCCTGGCTGCCGCCGAACACGAGCAGCTTCAGCGATCCCGGCCGGCCAGGGGCCGCGTAGGCGATCTTGGCGGCGGCGACCACCGCCGGACGCACCGGATTGCCGGTATGCGTCGCCTTGGCCGAGAGCGCCGGCGTCTTGTCGAGCACGCCCGGAAAGCTGGTCGCGATGGCCGTCACGCGTGGCGCCAGGAACCGGTTGGCGCGGCCCATCACCCCGTTCTGCTCATGGATCAAAGTCGGGACGCTACGCCAGGCCGCGGCGATGAGGGGCGGCACCGTCGGATAGCCGCCGAAGCCGATCACCGCCGCCGGACGCAGCCGGCCGAGGAGAGTGAACGCCTGCGCGGTGCCCAGGGCGAGGCGCAATCCGGTACGCGCCAACGACACGGGATCGCGCCCGCGCACGGTCGCGCTCGGAATGATGTGGGTCTCGCGGGCCGGGAATTTCTGCCCGAACAGCGCGGCTCGCTCATCGGTCGCGAGATCGACCGCAACGCCGCGCGCGCCGAGGGCGGCGCTCAGCGCCTCGGCGGGAAACAGATGCCCGCCGGTCCCGCCGGCCGCCACGACCACCAGCGGCACGGCCGCATCATGTGCCATCAGGCCGGGCTCCCGGCGAGCGCCGGTGCGGCGCTGCCGATGATTTCCGCACGCGGCCGCCCTCGCGTCAGCGCCAGCAGCATTCCCATGCCGTAGGCGAGCGAGATGATGGACGACCCGCCGTAGGAGATGAATGGCAATGTCATGCCTTTGGCCGGGATGAGCGAGAGATTGACCGCCATGTTGATCGCGGATTGTGCGCCGAACAGGATCGCGAGGCCGGCGGCGCCGAAGCGCGCGAACGCATCGTCGCTGCGCATTGCGCGGGTGAGCGCGCGCAGCACGATGAAGGTGAAGAGAGCCACCAGAATCAAACACAGCACGATACCGAACTCCTCGGCGCCGACCGCGAACACGAAATCCGCGTGCGCATCGGGCAGATAGCGCTTGACGGTTCCCTCCCCCGGCCCGCGGCCGAACCAGCCGCCGTGGCGGAACGCCTCGAGCGCAGTGTCGATCTGAAACGTGTCGCCCGAGGCCGGATCGAGGAACCGCTGAATGCGGCGCATCACATAGGGCACCGTGAAATAGGCGCCCGCAAGGCCGGCAAGCGCGGCGCCGCCGAGCCCCAGCACCCATACCACCCGCATCCCGGCGATGAAGAACAGCGCCCCCCAGACCAGCGCGACCAGCATGGTCTGGCCGAAGTCGGGCTGGCGCACGAGTGCCGTGACGGTCGCGCCAAGGATAAGCAGCGCAAGGGTATTCGCCGGCATCTCCGGCTTCTTGGAGGACTCGGCAAAGAGCCAGGCGATCAGGATCACGAAGGCGGGCTTCAGGAACTCGGAGGGCTGGATGTTGACGCCGAGCAGCACGATCCAGCGCCGCGCGCCCTTTACCTCGGCGCCCATATGCGGGGTAAGCAGCACCATCACGAAGGCGACCGCGAAGATGACGAGCGCGATGCGCCGGATCTGTCGCGGGGGAAGGAAGGACGTCGCGATCATCACGGCGACGGCCGGCAGCAGATACATCACGTGCCGGTGCACGAAATAGAATGGATCGAGTCCGAGCCGCGCCGCGACCGGCGGGCTCGCGGCGAGCGACAGGATGAGACCGGCCAGCATCACGCCGATCAGCGCCGCGAGGAGCGGCCGGTCGACCGTCCACCACCAGTCCGCGAACGGCGTGCGTTGGGCGCGCGAAACCATGGAGCCTCCGGGCGGCAGGAATGGGTGGTGCCGGGCAAGTATGGTTGGCGGGGGGTTAAGGAAAAATTGAGAATTGGCGCCGGCTTCCGCCCGGATTGGACGTGGAAACTCGATCCGACCGGCCTGCAGCACGGAGGGAACGCCGCGAGATCCGCTGCGGCGGTCCCTCCATCACCCGCCGCCGCGTGCGGGCTTAGAGGCCCTCCCTCCGCTTCGCCCGCCGCACGAGGTAGTCGAAATTGACCTTGAACTGATCCGGCCGGCTGATGTCGTGCCGGAGCTGCTCGATGTCGGCGCGCGGAAACTCCTTGGCCGGCGGACCGGCCGCCTGGGTGACGAGCTGAATCATCGCGGCGTTTTCCAGCATGATGGTCGAGATCACCGTCTCCTCGATGCTTGCGGTCGCGACCACGACCCCATGGCTCTTGAGCAGCACACCGCGCCCGGCCCCGAGTGCGCGGGCCACGCCGGCGCCCATCTCAGGCGTGCGAATGAGGTTGATGGTGTCGTCGTAAAGCCCGAGCGAATCGTAAAAAAGCGCGCTCGGCTGGCTGACGCATCGCAGCGGTCGGCCGCTGGATGAGAGCGCGATCGAATAGGGCGGATGGGTGTGCAGCACGCAGCTGACGTCGCGGCGCGCTTTGAGGATCTCGGAGTGGATGTAGACCTCGCTGTGGCGCCGGGCCTTGCCCGCCACCACGTTGCCGTCGAGATCGATGGTCAGGATATTGTCGAAGGTGATCTCGTCCAGTCCGATGCTGTGCGCCTTCATGAAAAAGCGTCCCGGGTCGTCGGGCAGCCGCATCGAGATATGGCCACGCGTGAAATCGTCCTGCCCCTCCCCGACCAGCACCTTGCCGGCCCAGATCATCGTCTCCTTGATCTCGTCATGCGTCATGCGTCACTCCAACCCTGAAGACCGTCATGGCCGGGCTCGTCCCGGCCATCCACGTCCATGTACCGCCCGTTTGAAGCAAGACGCGGACGCGCGGGTCAAGCCCGCGGACGGCGGCATGTTTGCGTGATGCAGCCCGCATTAGTGGCCTGCGCCGGAAAAGTCGCGGGGCAGGTCGCAGCGTGCGACGCGCACCTTGCGGGTGGTTGCCGGCGTGTTGCGGCTGCGGCCGACGAAGCGCGGTTCGCCGCCGGCGATCACGGCGCCGATCGCCGCGATGTCCCCGTTGCGGATCGCGCCGAGCGCGGTCTCCTGAGTGCCACCTTCGGGGGCATCGATAAGCACGACGTCGGCGGCCTTGCCGGGCGCGAGCCGGCCGGCATCGAGGCGGTAGACCCGCGCGTTGCTGCCCGTGGCGGCGGCGATCGCCCGCTCGGGCGCGATCCCGCCCAGGCTCGCGAGGTGGGCGATGGTGTAGAGCATGCCGAGCGGCATGACGCCGGAGCCGGTCGGCGTGTCGGTCGCAATGATGAGGCGCTGGAACGCCTTGTGGCGCTCGGCGAGCGCAGCGCAGAGCAGCGCGGTGCGCAGATTGCCGGCCGTGCAGATCTGGAGCGCGATGCCGCTCTCGAGGATGATGCGCTCGAAATCGCTGTCCGGCATCGCGGTCGGCCCGCCGTTGATGTGGAACGACACATCGGGCTGCAGCGCCAGGAGATGGTCGCCGGTGATCGCACCCGAGCCGGGGATCGAGGCGCCGCCAGTATGAACCGTGGTGATCATGCCGTGTGCGCGCGCCGCCGCGATCAGCGGCGCGTAATCGTAGGCGCTCGCGAAGGCGCCGAAGCCGGCTTTGGCCAGCCACACGCCCAGCTTCGCGATCTCGCCCAGGTCGTTGCCGGACAGGCCGGGCTCGAGAATCACCGAGCCGGCATGCACCCGCATCCCGCCCGGACGGAAATCCGCGAAGCATTTGTGGGCCGCGACCGCGAGTGCCTTGACTCCGTCCGCGTCGCGCGGCCGCCCGGGCACGTGCACCTCGGAGGCGCTGATCGCGGTGGTCACCCCGCCGTGAACGTAGCTCTCGAGGTAGCCGACGGTCTTCTGGCGCGGCGTGTAGTCGCCGAAGGTGATGTGCACGTGCGAATCGATGAGACCCGGTATCGCCGTGCTGCCGCCCGCATCGATCACCACGTCACAGCGTTCGACCTCGCGCGCCGAGGCGCTGCCGACGCTGACGATCCGGTCATCCTCGGTCAGGATGGCGTCGCCGGCCGCGAACGGCGCGTCGAGGTCTCCCGAGACGATCGAGCCGATGTTCACGATCGCGATGCGCATCTGCGGCTAAATGCTTGTGCGGGCGGGGCGTCTCCCGTGAAGCCTACGCATCCGGGCGGTCCGCATCAACTCGGGTCGCCCACCCGCCGCCTATTTTCGAGCCGTGCTCGCTTCGCGAGTGCTTCTCCAGACAGGGAGGAGCAGGCAGAAATCGGCGGATTTCGCTATTCTGCGGCCATGCTGCGCCTGTTCGCCCTGCTGATCGCAGTTTCCGCTTGCGTCATACCCGCTCGCGCCGACCCCATCGAAGAGGCGCTCGCGGCGGGCCCGCGCGTCAATGCCTTCGTGTCCGCGCTCTGGCCCGACGCAGAGAACCGGGGCATCACCCGGGCGACGTTCGAGCTCGCCCTGGGCGGCTTCACGCCCGACCCGCGGATCATCGCCGCGACCCATCACGAGCCGGAATACAGCAGGCCGGCCGGCGCCTATCTGGATGCGCTCGCCTCCCCGTCGCGCATCGCGACGGGCGCCGCCAAGGCCGCGCAATGGGCCGCGGTGCTCGACCGCATCGAAGCGCAATATGGGGTGGAGCGCTGGGTCGTGCTGGCGCTATGGGGCATCGAGAGCTCGTTCGGCGGCAGCGCGGATCGATGGGACGTGTTTCGCTCGCTCGCGACGCTCGCCGAAGCGCACTACCGCGATCCCTACTTCCGCAACGAGCTCCTGGTTGCGCTCCGCATCCTGCAGGAAGGGCACATCGCGCGTGACAAGATGCTCGGCTCCTGGGCCGGCGCCATGGGCCAACCGCAGTTCATGCCGTCGAGCTTCTACCAATATGCGGTCGATTTCTCCGGCGACGGCCGCCGCGACATCTGGACCAACGTGCCCGACGTGCTCGCCTCGATCGCGAACTACCTGTCGCGCAGCGGCTGGCGGCGCGGCCTGCCGTGGGGCTTCGAGGTCGCGCTGCCGCGCGGATTCGACTATCGCCGCAGCCGCGGCTCTTTCGCGGAATGGTCCGCGCTCGGGCTCAGGCGCGCCGACGGCGACGCGCTGCCGCGCGAGGGCGACGCCGTGCTGCTATTCCCCAGCGGGGCCGCAGGCCCGGCTTTCCTGGTGACCGAGAACTTCAACGTCATCAAGCTTTACAACAACTCCGATCTCTATGCCCTGGCCGCCGGCCACCTCGCCGATCGTATCCGTGGCGGCCGCGCTTTCCGCGCCGCCTGGCCGGCGTACGACCCGCAGATCTCGCGCGAGGCCCGCATGGCCCTTCAGCGCAAGATGCGGGAGCTCGGCTATCGGGTGAACGATTCCGCCGGCCGCCTGGATTTCGCCCAGCGCGACATCATCCGCGAGCTGCAGGTCAAGTTGCGCATGACGCCCGACGGCCAACCGACGCCGGCCCTCCTCGGGCGGCTCGGAATTGTCGCGCGCTGACGCTTCCGGCGAAGTGGGGACCGGTTCGCCGGGAAGACGACGCGCCAATCCGTAAATTCGCGCCTGTTGTCTCGCCTGTCGGGGCATGCTCTATCGCGGGAACAGCAGCCAGCCGGACCAACCCGGAGAAATCCATGGGCACCAATCGGGTCTATCGCGTAGCGGTCATTCCGGGCGATGGCATCGGCAAGGAGGTCATGCCGGAGGGCGTGCGCGCGCTCGAGGCAGCCGCAAAACGCTACGGTTTCGAGCTGCGGCAGGACTGGTTCGATTTCGCCAGCTACGACTACTACGCCAAGCACGAGCGCATGATGCCGGAAGACTGGAAGGAGAAGATCGGCGGTCATGATGCGATCTTCTTCGGCGCCGTCGGCTGGCCGGCGAAAATTCCCGACCACATCTCACTTTGGGGCTCACTCATCCAGTTTCGCCGCGAGTTCGACCAATATGTGAACTTGCGCCCGGTCCGCCTGATGCCCGGCGTCCCCTGCCCCCTCGCCAACCGCAAGCCGGGCGACATCGATTTCTGGGTGGTTCGTGAGAACACCGAGGGCGAGTATTCCTCGATCGGCGGCCGCATGTTCCCGGGCACCGAGCGCGAGGTGGTGATCCAGGAGACGGTGATGAGCCGGGTCGGCGTCGACCGCGTGCTCAAGTTCGCCTTCGAGCTCGCCCATTCCCGGCCGAAGAAGCACCTCACCTCGGCGACCAAGTCGAACGGCATCTCGATCACCATGCCGTATTGGGACGAGCGGGTGAAGGCGATGGCCGCCAATTATCCCGACATCCGCTGGGACCAGTACCATATCGACATCCTCACCGCGCAGTTCGTCCTCAACCCCGACCGCTTCGACGTGGTGGTCGCCTCGAACCTGTTCGGCGACATCCTGTCCGACCTCGGGCCGGCCTGTACCGGCACGATTGGCATCGCGCCCTCGGGCAACATCAATCCGGAGCGGAAATATCCTTCGGTATTCGAGCCGGTGCACGGCTCCGCGCCCGACATTGCCGGCCAGGGCATCGCCAATCCGGTCGGCCAGATCTGGTCCGGCGCCATGATGCTCGAGCACCTGGGCGAAAGCGAAGCCGCCCACGCGATCGTGGCTGCGATTCAAAAGGTACTGCCGCAACAGAAGCTGCGCACCCGCGACCTGCAGGGCAGTGCCGACACCGTGACCTCCGGGAAAGCGATCGCCGAAGCGCTGGGATAATAAGGCCCGGAACCTCCAAGGATATTTGCCCGAGAGTGCGGCGTCTGCTCGCAGGCCCCCGCGGGAACCATTGTGAGGGCCTGCGCGTCATTTCGTCGGGGGGGCTTTGCGGTCCTTCGGGCCCAAGGCAAGATCACTCGTCCATCGGGCGACACCATGCGCATCAGCATATCGGATGCCGGTCTCGTACTGCCGCAGAGCGGCTTACAAACCGGCCACGCAGAGTCCACTACCCGGCCGCGGCCGGACACCCTCCCGGGCATTCGTAACCGGCTGTTGCAGAAATTGCCGCAGCGCGAAATGCAAACCCTGATGCGGCGGGCCGAACGCGTCGAGCTCCGTCCGCGCCAGATCCTGCATCACTGGAATATGCCGATGCGCGACGTGTACTTCGTCGAGCAGGGCCTCGTGTCGGTCTCCGTGAAGATCAGCCGCGACTGCGCGGTCGAGGGATGGCTGATCGGATCGGAGGGGATGACGGGCGTCCCAGTGCTGTTCGGCGACCGGGACAATCCGCCGTTTCGACGCGTCGTCCAGGTCGGCGGCGTGGCACTGAGGATCGCCTCGCATGACCTGCTCGCCGCGATGGACGAACTGGAGACGCTGAACAGCCTCTTTCTGCGTTATGCGCAGTTCGTCTTGTGCCAGAGCTCGCAATGGGGCGCCTGCAATGCGCACCATAGCCTCAAGCAGCGCATGGGCCGCTGGCTGCTCGCGGCCTCCGACGCGCTCGAATCGGACCGCCTGCCCGTGACGCACCAACTCCTCGCCCGTCTCCTCGGCGTGCGGCGGGCGGGCGTGTCGGAATGCCTGAACGCGATGGAAGCCCGGGGCATCATCCGTAATACCCGCAGCCTCATCCAAATCACCGAGCCCGACGCGCTGCGCGCAATGTCGTGCGACTGCCACCGCCTCGTCCAGCGCGACTATCGTCGCCTCTTCCAGACAGAAGAATAGGCAAAGAAAAGCAGCGGCGCGTTGCCGCGCCGCTGCTACCTCGCTCAACCTGCCTTACGGAAGGACGCGCGCACGCGTCTCCGGCTCGGACGACGGCATGAAGCCGAGCACGATCCCGCTCAGCGTGCTGCCGCTCAAGACGATGGTCGCGCCGAGCACGATCAACGCGGACATCACCAGCGTCGCCGGGTAGATCCCGGTGATCGCCAGAATGCCGAGGATGATCGCGGTCAGTCCTGCCAGCAGCTGGACGCCCGCCGATCCCGACGCCATCTCGCCGGCGACGAACGAGCTCGCGCCCTGCGTCCGCATCACGGCCGAGCGGAGCGTGTAGAGCTGCCGGACCGAATTGCTGCTGAGCAGCAGCGCACCGCCGAATGCGATCACAGCCGCCGAAGTCAGCGTCATCGCGGCGATTCCGACCAGCGCTAGTACGCCAAGAACGATGCCCGCGGCTCCAACCAGGAACAGCGCGGAAAGACCGCCCACGCCGAACTGGTCAGCCGAGACGCCGACTGGAAGACTGATCTGCGCATAGTCGGACACCATCGCGCCGCCTTGGATCAGAAGGGCAGCGCCGAACACTATGACGGCGATCGGCGCCAGGATGTCTTCGCGTACGCCGGCGAGCCCGACGATCGCCAGAACGACTGTTGCTAGGCCACCGATCGCATCGACGAGGCCGCCATACGCGGCGGTTTCCGTCCCGACGGTTCCAGAGAAAGTGGTGCTCATGGAGAACTCCTGCTCGTTTGGCGGAACTTCAGCGCGTGCGCCAAAGCGTCCTGCGAGGGCAAGCCGACGTGAGTCGGTCATGGAGTCGGTGAGACGCTGATCGCGCTCGGGCCAAGCCCCGCTGAAATCTCTCCCCTCTAAATGAGAAACGGGTTCAAGCGTGGCGTAGTTCCGGCCCCGGCGACATGACGCACGCAAAAGGAGCAACGCTGCTTCGCGAAGTCCCGGCCTTTCGCTCGCAGCTCGGTCCGGAACTCGACTCACCTCACACGGACGAGGCCCGCCCGCTCCCATTGATCGGCAGCATCCGCAGCCGGCCCGCCGAGGCGCCCGAGCACTCGGCCGAGCGACGGCGCGATGGCGAGCGAACCGCATCGAGGAGGAGGTTGACCAACCGCACGAAGAAACGGACGTTGATGCCAAGGGGCGCGAACGCCGTTCCCGAGTATTCACGCTGCGCACGGCCGCGTACCGGACCCCGCGCGCACGGCGGAACTCCGCGGGAGAATTTCGGGTTGGCCCGAAGAGTGTCCCCCAACTTTCTGGAGATTGCCAATGCACAAGACAGCTGCCTTTATGGTCGCTCCCCTGCTCCTGCTCGCAGGACCCGCGCTGGCGCAAAGCACCAGCCCCAGGACCACCACCCCCAGCAATCAATCTCAGTCGAACACCCCCAGCACTCAATCGCAGGCGAACAAGTCGTCGCAAGCGAACGAGAAAAGCCCGCAGATGGTTCGGCAACAGGTGCAGAAGAACCTGCAGCAGGCAGGCTTCACCGACATTCAGATCATGCCGAGCTCATTCCTCGTGCGCGCGAAGGACAAGGATGGCAATCCGGTGATGATGGTCATCAATCCTGATTCCGTGACGGCCATTACGGAGGTTCCGGGTCAGGGCAACCAGACGACCGGCAAAGGCCAGTGAGTCACGAGCACCCGGCATGGGGACTGACGCGCCGGCTCCGTACGCTGACGGCCACATGGAGGCAGACCGCGTGCCGGGATTTCGCAACCGCAACGTCGTAGTGACCGGCGCCTCGGCGGGGGTCGGCCGTGCTGTGGCGTTGCGCTTCGCGCGAGCCGGCGCCCGCGTGGGCTTGATCGCGCGCGACGCCGAAGCGCTCGAGTCGGTCAAGCAGGAGATCGAGCGCCTCGGCGGATCGGCCGTGGCGGTGCCGGCCGACGTCGCGGACGCGGATGCGGTGTTTGCCGCGGCGGACGAGATTCGGCGCGCATTCGGACCGATCGACGTGTGGATCAACGACGCCATGGTGACGGTCTTCGCGCTGGCATGGCAGATATCCCCCGAGGAATTCCGGCGCGTCACCGAGGTGACCTATCTCGGTTTCGTGCATGGCACGCTGGCCGCGCTGCGCGAGATGCGCCCGCGCGACAGCGGCACGGTCATCCAGATCGGCTCGGCGCTGGCATATCGCGGCATTCCGCTGCAGTCGGCCTATTGTGGTGCCAAGCACGCCATCCGCGGTTTCACCAATTCGGTGCGCACCGAGCTGATGCACGAGCGGAGCCGGATCAACATCGGCATCATCGAGCTGCCCGCCGTCAACACGCCGCAGTTCGACTGGGCGCGCGCGCACACGGGGCGGCAACCGCGACCGGTGCCGCCGGTCTTCCAGCCGGAGGTGATCGCCGACGCGGCCTTCCGCATGGCGCAAAGACCGCGGCGCGAAATATGGGTCGGGTTGAGCACGCTCCAGGTGATCCTCGGCAATTTCCTGTTTCCCTCGCTCCTCGATCGCTACCTCGCGCGTAATATGGTTGCCGCGCAGGAGCGCGCCGAGGCGACGCAGCCGGGACGCCGAGACAATCTGTTCGAGCCGGTGCACGATTTGCATCGTACGCACGGCAGCTTTGGCCGTGAGGCGCGCCACACGGCCGTAGCGATGGCGGGGCCCGCGGCGCGGCTCGTTCCCGTCGCGGCCGGCGTGCTCGCCCTGGCCGGAACGGCGCTGCTCGCCTACGGCCTGCGCGGCGCTCGGGCGAGTGCCAGCCACCGCAGAGCCCCGCGGCAGGCCAGCAGGGTCTCAGGCCCTGACCATTCGGATCGCCTGTGAGACGCTGCGCCACCTCCTCCAGCCATTCCGGTTGTCGACGGGAACTCGGGCATGCGCCGCGCTTTATCGAAGCGCGCGGGCCGGTCGAAGGACGCCTGGACGATGGATATCCTCGCGCTTTCCTGTTCCCTGATCTGGCTGCTCCTGGTCGCAATGCTTATCATCCGCGCCGCTCGCCAGCGCGGGCAGCTGCCGGTCCTTGCACCGACCGCGTCCTTGGACGCGCGCGCGCCGACGCTCGCAGTGATCGTTCCGGCGCGGGACGAGGCGGCCAATATCGGCCCGTGCCTGCGCACCTTGCTGGAGCAGGATTACCCCGCCGAGCGCTGCTCCATTCTGGTCGTCGACGACCAGTCCGTTGATGCAACGCCGAACATCGTCGCCGCGATGAGTCGCGAGGACAAGCGGCTGCGGCTGCTGCGCAGCCCGCCCCTGCCGGCAGGCTGGACCGGCAAATCACACGCTTGCTGCCTCGGAGCGCGGGCGGTCGCGCCGGGGACCGAATGGTTGTGTTTCATCGATGCGGACATGAGAGGCACCCCGAGCTTGCTCGCGAGCGCGTTGCAATCGGCCCAGCGCGACGGCATCGATCTCCTCATGCTGGCGCCGCGCCACGTGCTGCGGAGCTTCGCCGAGCGCCTCGTCATTCCGTGCGGCCTGTTCGTCCTCGCGTTCCTGCAGAACCTCGGCGCCCGTCAGGTGCGTGAAACACATGATGTGATCGCAACCGGCCAGTTCATGGTCATCCGCACCGACGCCTACGAGACGATCGGCGGCCATGCGGCGGTGCGCGCCGCGATCTCCGAGGACCTCGAGCTCGCGCGCCGCTGCAAGCGGTCCGATCGCGTCGTCCTCCTGATGGACGGACAAGAGCTGTTGTCGGGCCGCATGTACACGGGTTGGCGCACCCTGTGGCCGGGTTTTGCCAAGAACCTGGTGGACCTGCTCGGCGGTCCCCTTGCGACTGCCGTGACCGCGACGGCCACTGTGATGCTGGCCTGGGCCGCACTCGCCGTGCCGGCGCTCGCTGCCGTACGCGCTGCTCAGGATTCGGGAGGCTTGGGCCCGGTGCCGCTCGCACTGGCAATCACCGCATCGGCCGCGCTGTTCGCCCTCCACATCGCCGGAGCGATCTACTTCCGCATTCCATTTTGGTACGGGCTGCTGTTTCCGATCGGCTATACGGCCGGCGCGCTCATCGCCGCGGACAGCATCCGGCAGCGCTGGCAGGCGCGCGTGACCTGGAAGGGCCGCGTCTATTCATGAGCAAGCACGCCGACAAGAGCGAAGTACCATACGGCGAGCCTGAGAATACGCGGCGCCGAGCGGCCTCGCGCGAACGCGTCCCGATCTTCATTGCGGTCGGCATCGGTTTCGTCATCCTCTATCTCATACAGCCGATCCTGCTGCCGTTCCTGTTCTCCGGCATTGTGGGCTTCCTGGCGGCGCCGCTTTTGACGTGGTGCGCGCGCCGAACCGGTCTGCCGCGGTGGCTGTTCGCCGCTTTGCTCTTCGTGCTGATCCTGGCGGCCATTCTCGGCGCCGCATATCTGGTCGTTCCTCGCATGCTCAGCGAGGCCCGGGCGATGCTCCACGACTTCGAGCCGACGCTCGCCTCGATGATACGCCAGTTCCTCGGCGAACAATCGCTACAGGTGCTCGGAGAGCAGCTCAATCCAGCCGAATTGGCCCAGAAGATCGTCTCCATCCTGCGCGAACAGCTGAGCCAGGCCGGAACACTGACCAAGGTGGCGGAGTGGAGTTTCGCGGGAATTTTTGGCTTCTTTCTCACTCTGGTGCTGCTGTTCTATTGCCTTGCCGCCGGGCCGCGGTTGGGTGCTGGACTTCTCTGGCTCGTGCCGCCGCTGCACCGCGATGCCACCGCGCGCATCTGGGCGCGCCTCGATCCGGTGCTGCGCCGCTATTTTCTCGGCGTGCTGGTGGTCGTGATCTATGCGACCGGCGCTGCGTATCTGGGTCTCGGCCTCATTCTCGGCATCCATCACGCCTTGCTGCTCGCCATCCTCACCGGCCTGCTCGAGATGATCCCGGTCATCGGCCCGATTAGCTCGGCGGTGATCGCCGGCCTGGTCGCGGTGCGCTATGCGACCGGACTCGACAGTATCATTGAGTACGCAATCTACGCGACGGTGCTCCGCCTCTCGATCGACGAACTGTTGGGCCCCGTGGTGCTGGGACGAGCCGCCCACGTGCATCCCGTCATGGTCATTTTCTGCTTCCTGGCCGGCGGCATTCTCTTTGGTATTCCCGGGGTGATCATGGCGATTCCCGTGGCTTTGGGATTCAAGCATTCGCTCGCCGTCCTCTACGACGAGCCCGTTTGAACACGATCAATCCGACATGAGTCGTAAATCGGACGGCCCGCGCGGCAAACTCGGCGCGAGACCGTACTTCCGCCGCTCGGTGACGTGACGCGGCGGCAACTTTCCTCTCGTGTCGCCGTTGTATGGCCGAAGGGCGATCCTGCCACACGGGATTCACCGATGACCGCCTTGTTTAATGCGGGTCGGGACGAAGGACATGTCCGCGCCTGGCTCTCTGAACTGGTTTTCGCATTCGACGGAATTCTCAGGCAGCGTCAACAGGTGTTTGAGTTCACCTCGGATCCGGCCTGCATTTTTCGCGCGCAGCTCGCTCGCGCCGAGCGTGCCTTCGACTTGGCAGACGGCACGCGGGTACGTCCTGGCGATCGCATGCTCAATCTGCATTATTGGAACGAGCAGATTCCGCGCGTGCCGCCGGCGGGCGCGACCATTGGGTGGGCGCGGCAATTCCGTCGTCAGATGGAATTATCGCTCTGCGAGCTTGGCCGATACTGCGCGCAGACTCCCGAGCTGTTCGACATCGTCGCTATCGCCGCCAATGTCGCCCAGGGCACGCGCGAGCAGCGCGATCAGCTCACCAATATCATGCGTCGATTCGGGTTCGCGCCGCCCGTTGCGATCGAGCCCACGCGCTCGGATGCACGGCTGCGGCGGCTGGGCGAGAACGTTCTGATCACGGTGTTCATCTTGGCGCGCAATCCGATGGTGCTGCGGGCCGATACCCTTTGGCGGGATCGTACCGAGCTGTTCCTGTCGCGAACGGCTCTCGCCGAGCGCTTCGGCCGGCCCCGGCGATGCGCTGACTCAAGCCCACGAGTTGAGAGTCGATGGCGCACACCTTGAAATTTCTCGCCGACGTCAGCATCGCGGGCGCCCTGGTCGGCTGCGCCTATATGCTCTTTGTCAGCATCGTAGTCTGGCGATTTCAACCGTTCGCACGCAGCCGCTCGGCCGCGTACCCTCCGGTCAGCGTCCTCAAGCCGCTGCATGGTGCCGAGCCGGATCTCTTCGACCGTCTTGCCTCGCTCTGCGCCCAAGACTACCCGGGCCGTCTCGAGCTGGTCTGCGGGGTGCAGGCGGCCTCCGATCCGGCGATCGAGGTGGTGCGCCGGTTGCAGGAACGCTTTTCCGACGTGCCCATCATGATCCATGTGGACTCGCGCCAGCACGGCTCCAATCGCAAGGTGTCGAACCTGATCAACATGCTGCCGTTCGCGCGGCACGACACGCTGATCATGTGCGACAGCGACATGGAGGTCGGGCCCGACTATGTGGCTGCCACCGTGGCCACCCTCCAGCAGCCGGGGGTCGGAGCGGTCACCTGCCTGTACCACGGAGTTGCGGGCGAGAGCGTCCCAAGCCGGCTTGCGGCGCTTGCCATCAACACGCAGTTCTTGCCGCAGGTCGTGGCCGCGCTGCGCTTGCGCCTGGCGCAGCCGTGCCTGGGCGCAACCATCGCGATCCGCCGGCAGGTCCTCGCTCAGATCGGCGGCCTGCGCGCCTTCGCGGACGTGCTGGCGGAGGATTATGCGATCGGCAAGGCGGTGCGCGAGGCGGGCCTCGAAGTCGCACTCATACCGGGATCGCTCGGCCACGCCTGTTTGGACTGCGGAACATCAAGGATGTTGTCGCGCGAGCTGCGCGTCGCACGCACCATCAAGGTGATCGATCCGATCGGCTATGCGGGCACCGCGATCGCGCATCCGTTCGCCCTCGCTTCGTTCGGCGCCTTGCTGGGCGGGACCGGCGCCGGCGCCGCGCTTCTTGGAGCCCTGGCGTGTCGAATCGTCTTGTGCCTCGTGGTGCAACGCACCTTTCGGTTGCCGACACAGCCCTATTGGCTCATTCCCCTGCACGACCTCGCGGCGTTCGCGATCTACGTCGTCAGTTTTGCCGGAAGCACGGTCACCTGGCAGGGATACAAGTACCGCGTCGCGAATGACGGCACCATGGTCGAGCAGGTGGGCCGCGCCGGATGACTTGCGACGTCAATGGGCGTCCTCTTCGCCCGGCACCGGGGTTTCCTCCCCGAGCGTATCCCGCACGTACAGCTTCTTGACGAGGACGAAGATCAGCACCGCGAGCGGGCTCGCCAACGGGATCGCCGCGACGCCGAACAGCGATCCGATGGCGGCGATCCCGAGCAGGATCACGGCGGGCGGAATGAAGACCATGTAGCGCTGAATGAACGGCATGACGACGTGGCCTTCCGCCTGATGGATCAGCAGGTACGCGACGATCGTCCAGATGACCGCATCGAAGCCCTGCGTCGCGGCGACCAGGATGGCGGGGATCGCGGCAATGATCGGCCCCACGTAAGGGATGAACTCGGCGATCCCGGCGATGAGGCCGAGCGCCAGGAACGACGGCAGGCCGATCATCCACACCGCCAGCGTCGAAAGCGCGCCGATCATGACCATCTCGATCAACTGACCCAGCAGCCACAGGCGAAGTGACGTGCCCACCGCAACGATGGTCTCCTCGACCTCGCGGTGGAGACGCGGCGGGAATAGCTGGACCAGCCCGTACAGATACAGATTTGGCTGCGCGGCGAAGAACACGCCGGCCACCACCGCGACCAGGAGGGCTCCGATGAGGCCGGCACTGATCTTGAAGACGCTTGGAATCAGGCCGACGAGATTAACCCCTTGCTGGACGTGCCCGAGCAGCATCTTGCCCAGGTTGGAACTCTGGATCGAATTGACGATGTTGCTTTGACCTGATGCCGCGCGTTGCAGGACGTCCTGGAATTCGACCGCCATGCGGCTGCCGAACAGGTACGCTGTGCCGGCGACGATGGCGAGGATCACCAGGCCGGAGATCGCCAATGCGAGATGCCGCGGAGCTTTGAGCCAACGCATGAGGGGATCGGCGCCGAGCTCGAGCAGCGCGCTGATCAGCAGCGCCGCGATCGCAATCAGGATCACGTCGAACAGGTACCAGACGAGGACCGGAACGAGCGCAATCGCAATCGCAATGAAGCAGCGTACGACGAACTCCGACCGGCTGAGAGGGGTCCGGAGATCTCGTGATCGGCCATCCGGAGCGACGCCGAGCGGGGCGCGCTGCTCATGCGGGCCCATGAGGTTATCGCAGGCGAGTTCGAGGCATTTTCACGCCAAACAAACGAACGTCAACGGCGTTCCTTCGAGCCGCGCGGGCGTACCCGCCGAAATGCTGCGATCGACCCGGGGGGACCGTACGATCGCGGCCGTGACAAGTGGCACACCGCCGAACCAGTCGTTCAATGCATCGTTATTCCGTGGGTGGAGTGAGCATACAGGAGGAATTCATGCGTGCCTTATTGATGGCGAGCGCCTTGTCCGCTCTGCTGTTCGCGCCAGTCGGAGCCTACGCGGCGGGCGCAGGTCAGCAGTCGACGGGCGCTCAGTCCGATTTGCGACAAAACGTCAAGGCGAAACACTCGACCTACAAGCGTCATCAAATCATTCGGTCGGAGCTCAATAAGAACAAGCCGGATGTCCGCCGCTGATTCCCTGCCCTGGCCGTCACTGTGAGCGGCCGCGGACACCCGGAAGGGCGCGCACCAGTTCGCGAAACGCATCACCCCGTATCTCGAAATTGGCAAACTGGTCGAACGAGGCACAGGCCGGCGACAATAGAACCACCGCGCCGTCGCGTCCCGAGGCCTCGGCGTCCTTTGCGGCTGCCGCCACGGCGCGGTCGAGCGTCTGAACGATCACGTGATCGGCCTTGCCATCGAGCGTAGCGGCGAAATCGGCCGCCGCCTCGCCGATGAGATAGGCCTTGCGGATGCGTGGGAAGAACTCCGCCAGCGAGACGATGCCGCCGGTCTTCGGCTTGCCACCCGCGATCCAGAAAATGTCCGTGAAACAGGCGAGCGCGCGCGCGGCGGCGTCGGCGTTGGTCGCCTTCGAGTCATTCACGAAGAGAATGTCGCCCTTGCGGCCGATCTCCTCCATGCGATGAGCAAGCCCGGGAAACGACCACAGCCCCTGTTGGATCGCCTTGGCATCGAGTCCCAGAGCGAGCGCGGCCGCGGTCGCGCAGGCGGCGTTCTGCGCATTGTGCACGCCGCGCAACGAGCCGATGCCGCCGAGCAGGGCAATCGGCTTGGTGGCCCCCCCGGACGCACGGATGATCTCCTCCCCCTGCACGTAAATGCCGTCGCCGAGCGCACCCCGCACCGACACGCGAACCACGTTCTTGCCGGCGCGCGCGATCCGATCCGCCGCGGCCCGGCACCACTCATCGTCGACGCCGATCACGGCCGTGTCCTGCACGCGTGCGACCAGGCGCTCCTTGACGGCCGCATATTCCTTGAGCGTACCGTGGCGATCGAGATGATCCTCGCTGACGTTCAGCAGAACGCCGATCCTGGGATCGAGGGTCGGTGCGAGATCGATCTGGTATGACGAGCACTCGATCACGTGCGCGCGCCCGGAGTCCGGTGGCGTGAGCGACAGTATCGCCGTGCCGATATTGCCGCCGAGCTGGACGTCGTAGCCAGCTGTGGCGAGCAGATGCGCGATCAAAGCCGTGGTGGTCGACTTGCCGTTGGTCCCCGTGATCGCGACGAACGGCGAATCGGCCGCGAGCCGCCGCCGCTCGCGGCAGAAGAGCTCGATGTCGCCGATCACCTCCACGCCGGCGGCACGCGCGCGTTGCACTGTCCAGTGCGGCGTCGGATGGGTGAGCGGCACGCCGGGCGCAAGCACCAGCGCCGCGATGCGCGACCAGTCCAGTTCGCGCAGGTCGGCAGTCGGAATGCCGGCCTGGCGTGCATGCGCAATGCGCTTGCTGTCGTCGTCCCAGCCGATCACGTCGGCGCCACCCGCGAACAGCGCGCTCGCGCTCGCGAGCCCGGAGCCGCCGAGCCCGAACACCGCGACCTTCCGGTCCGCGAATGAGGTGACCGGGATCATGGCGCGTACCGCCGTTCCCCTTCCCACTCTCCCGCGCCAGCGGGGGAGTGGGTGCGAAGCGCGTTCGGAGAAACAGTGCTCTCCATCTCGCTTCACCTCAGCTTCAGCGTCGACAGCCCCGCCAATGCGAGCACGATGGAGATGATCCAGAACCGGATCACGATCTGCGGCTCGGTCCAGCCGAGTTGCTCGAAATGGTGATGCAACGGCGCCATCTTGAACACCCGTTTGCCGGTCAGCTTGAACGAGACCACCTGCACGATGACCGACACGGCCTCGAGCACGAACAGCCCGCCGATGATGGCGAGCGCGACCTCGTGCTTGGTTGCGACCGCGACGGTGCCGATCAGTCCGCCGAGCGCGAGCGAACCCGTGTCGCCCATGAAGATCGATGCGGGGGGCGCGTTGAACCAAAGGAACCCGAGGCCCGCTCCGATCACCGCGCCGCACAGCACCGCAAGCTCGCCCGCGCCGGAGACGAAATGGATCTGCAGGTAGTCGGCGTAGAGCGCATTGCCGACCAGGTAGGCGATGAACCCGAAGCTCGCCGCCGCGATCATCACCGGGCCGATCGCAAGCCCATCGAGGCCATCGGTCAGGTTCACCGCATTGCCTGCCCCCACGATGATGAAAGCGCCGAACACGACGAAGAACCAGCCAAGGTCGACGACCAGCTCCTTGAACAGGGGAAATGTGAGCGAGGTCGAGAATGCCGGTCGCCCGATCTTGGCGAGCGTATAGCACGCGGCTGCCGCGATGACGGCTTCGATCAGCAGGCGCGCACGGCCCGCAAAGCCGCCATGGGTCTGCTTGGTGACCTTGAGGTAGTCATCATAAAAGCCGACGGCGCCGAAACCGATCGTCACCCCGAGCACCACCCAGACGTACGGGTTGAGCAGATTGGCCCACAGCACGATCGCGACCAGCAGGCCGGACAGGATCATCAGCCCGCCCATCGTCGGCGTGCCCTTCTTGGTGAGCAGGTGCGACGCCGGCCCGTCGAGACGGATCGGTTGGCCCTTGCCCTGCTTGAGCCGCAACAGGTCGATGATGCTCGGCCCCAGCCAGAATACGAAGATCAGCGCCGTCACGGTCGCCCCGCCGGTGCGCACCGTCAGATAGCGAAAGACGTTGAGCACCGAGATGGTGTCGGCGAAGGAGGACATCCAATAAAGCATCGGTCAGCCTCGAGCGGGGATGCCGGTGGAGACGAGGTCGGGCGCGGCAGGCATCGGATAGCGCCGCACCAGCGTCTTGACGATCGGCCCCATGCGCGAGCCGAACGAGCCTTTGATCATGATGACATCGCCGCCGCGGATCGCATCGACGACCTCGGCTTCGAGCGCCGCCGCATCCTTGGCATAGGCGCCGCGACGCTCGGCGGGAAGCGCCTGCCAGAGCGCCTTCATCAACGGTCCGGCGCAGTAGACGAGATCGATGCCCTGATCGCACAGCGGACCCGCCAGCTCACGATGCAGCTCGGGTCCGCGCGGCCCGAGCTCCAGCATGTCGCCGAGAACCGCGATGCGCCGGCCCTTCGCGCCGACCGGCCTCTGCCCGAGCAGCGCGAAAGCGGCGCGCATCGACAGCGGGTTGGCGTTGTAGCTCTCGTCGATCAGCACCGCCCCACCGCCCGGTACGCCGAGCGCGATGCGCGTCCCGCGGCCGACCGCCGGCGCCTGATCGGCAAGCGCGAGCGCGGCGAGCGCGAGCTCGGCGCCGGCGAGCTTGGCCGCCGCGAGCACCGCGAGCGAATTGAGCACCAGATGCTTGCCGGGCGCGCCGATCTGGTAGGCGACGCGTTCGCCGAGAATGTCGGCCTCCACGGTCGAGCCCTCCGGCTGGAGCGCGAAGCGCACAAGCCGCGCCTCCGCCTGGGCGTGCTCGCCGAACGTCACGATCCGCGCGACCGAGGCCTCGCGGGCGCGGCGCTCGAGCCTTGCGAACTGTGCATTGTCGCGGTTGATCACGGCGACGCCCTCGGGCTCGAATCCGAGAAATATCTCCGCCTTCGCGTCGGCGATCGCTTCGATCGAAGGGAAGAATTCGAGGTGCACCGGAGCGACGGTGGTGATGATCGCGATATGCGGCCGCACCAATCGGACGAGCGGGGTGATCTCGCCGGCATGATTCATGCCGATCTCGAAGACACCGTAGCGCGCCGCTTGCGGCAGGCGCGCGAGCGACAGCGGAACGCCCCAGTGATTGTTGAACGACGCGACCGAGGCATGCACTTCGCCGTTGCGCGCCAGCGCGAGCCGTAGTGCCTCCTTGGTCGATGTCTTGCCGACCGAGCCGGTGACCGCGATCACCTTCGCGCTGCTGCGCGCGCGCGCCGCCGCTGCAAGATCGCGCAGGCCTGCGAGCACGTCGGGCACCACGAGCAGCGGCGCATCCTTTGGCACCTCGCCGCGCTTGGCGCGGGCGATCACCGCAACGCCGGCGCCGTTGGCGAGGGCGCCCGCGACGAAACCGTGGCCGTCGTGGGTGTCGCCCTTGATCGCGAAGAACGCCTCGCCGGGTGCGATCGAGCGGCTGTCGATCGAGAGCCCACCGACCGCCTGCGGCAGCGCGCCGGCGCGCTCGGCGCGCATCGCCGCGGCCAGCGCATCGACCGTCCACAAAGGGGCGCTCATGCGGCATTCTCCTCGAGGGCGGCCGCGACCGCCGCGTGATCGCTGAAGGGCAGTGTCTGCTTGCCCACGATCTGGCCGGTTTCATGACCCTTGCCCGCGATCAACAGCACGTCGCCCATGGCGAGCTCGCCGACGGCCCGGCGGATCGCCTCGCGGCGATCGCCGACCTCGACCGCGCCGGGCGCCGCGGCGAGAATTGCGGCGCGGATCTTGGCCGGTTCCTCGCTGCGCGGATTGTCGTCGGTGACGATGACACGGTCGGCCTTCTCGGCCGCGATCGCGCCCATCAACGGCCGCTTGCCGTGGTCGCGATCGCCGCCCGCGCCGAAGACCACGACGAGGCGACGCTTGACGTAAGGGCGCAACGCATCGATCGCCTTGGCAAGCGCGTCGGGCTTGTGCGCATAATCGACGAAGATCGGCGCGCTATTGTGACTTCCGACCAGTTCGAGCCGTCCTCTGGCACCTTCGAGCCGCTCGAGCGCCGCGAATACCGCGGCCGGCTCGCCGCCGCTCGCGATCGCCTGGCCGGCGGCGACGAGCGCATTCTCCACTTGGAACCCGCCGACCAGCGGCAGCCGCACCGCGAATGTCTTGCCCTCGTGTATCAGGCGAAGCGTCTGCCCAAAACCCTCGATCGCGGCGTCGGCGAGGCGGATCCCCTTCCCGCTCCGTCCCACCGTCATGACGGCAAGGCCGCGCCGCCGCGCCGCCGCCTCGACCAGCGCAGCCTCCGCGCTATCGGCCGCAATGACCACGCTGCCGTCCGCCCGTACGATGCGTTCGAACAGGATCAGCTTGGCCTTGAAATAGGCTTCCGGCGTCGCGTGATAATCGAGATGATCGCGCGTGAGATTCGTGAAGCTCGCGACGGCGATCCGGACGCCGTCGAGGCGATGCTGGTCGAGGCCATGCGAGGACGCCTCGATCGCGAGATGGCTGACCTCGGCGCGCGCGAGCTCGTCGAGGGTGCGATGCAGGTCGACCGGATCGGGCGTGGTGAGCGAGCCGTAGACGGTGCGCTCGGGCGTGACCAGCCCGATCGTGCCGATGCTTGCCGCGCGGCGGCCGAGCGCCGTCCAGATCTGGCGCGTGAAGGCCGCAACCGAGGTCTTGCCGCTCGTCCCCGTCACTGCCGCGATGATGTCCGGCTGGCGCGGGAAGAATGTCGCCGCCACGAGCGCGAGCGCGCGCCGCACGTTGCCGACCTGCACGAAGGCGATATCGTCGGGCAGCGCCGGCGGCCGCTGCTGCCCCATGACGGCGACCGCACCGGCCGCAAGCGCCTGCGGGACGAAGGCCAACCCGTCGGTCTTGGTTCCGGGAACCGCGACGAACAGGAACCCCGGTTTCACGGTGCGGCTGTCGGCGGAAACCCCGGCGATCGCCCGCGCCTCGAAGCGCGCTTCGCAGCGGGCATCCTCGCACAGCAGGTCGCGCAGCTTCATTTGAGGCCCTTCACCGGCCCGCTCCCCCGCGGATTCGCGCGCTCGGAACCGGAGTGCCGGTTTAGCGCGAGTCTTTGACGGAAGCGAGGATCAAGCGGTCGGCGGGGGGCAGCTCGAACCGCGGCTCGACGCCCAGGAGCGGCGCAACCCGGGAGATCACCTTGGCGGCCACCGGCACCGCGTTCCATCCGGACGTGGCAAATCCATGCGTTTCCGCGATCGCCTGGGGCTCGTCGAGCATGACCAGCACCAGGTAACGCGGGTCGTCGGCGGGCAGCACCGCCATCACGTCGGTCATCAGGCGGGTCTTGACGTAATGCCCCCCGAACACCTTCTCGGCGGTGCCGGTCTTGGCGCCGACATAATAGCCCGGAACGTCGGCCTTGGTCGCCGTGCCCTTCTCGGCATTGAGCCGCATCAGGTAGCGCATCATCGCGCTGGTCTGCGGCTTGATCACGGGTTTGGCCAAGGCGCGCGCGTCGGCTTCCGAGCGCTTGAGGAAGGTCGGCGGGATGAGCATCCCGCCATTCATCAGCGCCGCGACTCCCATCACGGCCTGCAGCGGCGCAACCGAGAGCCCGTGGCCGAACGAGATGGTGGCGGTGTTCACCTCCGCCCAATGCTTCGGCACCATCGGCTCGCGACTTTCCGGCAGCTCGGTCTTGAGCCGGTCGAGCTGACCCATCTTGCGCAGGAATGCCTGGTGACCCGCGATGCCGATGGCGCGCGCCATCATGGCAGCGCCGATATTGGAGGAATAGGTGAAGACCTCGGACGTGCTCAGCATGCGGTGCTGGGCATGATAGTCGTCGATGGTGAAGCGGCCGTAATGCAGCGGCGTCCGCGCGTCGAACATCGAGTTCAAGGTGAAGCGGCCGGAGTCGAGCGCCATCGCGACGGTGAACGCCTTGAAAGTCGACCCCATCTCGTAGAGGCCGTAGGTCAGGCGATTGACACGATCCTTGTCGAGAGCCTCGCGCGGGTTGTTCGGGTCGTAGTCGGGCTCGGACGCCATGGCGATGACCTCGCCGGTACGCACCGCATAGATGAGGCCCGCCGAGGCTTTGGCCTTGTACTTCTCACGTGCGGCGATGAGCTCGTCGCGCAATGCATGCTGGACGCGGATATCGAGCGCGAGCTCGACCGGCTCCTGCTGACGATCGGACGCGAATCCCGCCCGATGCAGGTCGGCGAGCCCCTGCCCGTCGAGCCAGTTCTCGATTCCGGCCACGCCCTGATTGTCGACATTGACATAGCCGAGCACGTGCGATGCTTCCGGCCCGTCGGGATAGATGCGCTTGTTCTCCGTCACGAAGCCGATGCCGGGAATTCCCAGCCGATGCACTTCCTCCTGCTGCTTGGGCGTGATCTCGCGCTTGAGCCAGGCGAAGCCGCGCCGGCCGCCGAGCCGTTGACGCAACTCGGTCGTGTCGAGGTCGGGCATCACGGCGGTCAGGAGTTCGCTCGCCTCGTCGACGTCGATCACCCGGCGCGGTTCCGCGAACAGCGAGGGACGTTTCACGTCGGTCGCAAGAACCTCGCCATTGCGATCGACAATATCGGGACGGGCGGTTGCGACCGCATCGCCCGTCCCCGTGTGCCGTTCCGGATGGCTGTCGGGAACGAGTGCGAAGAACACGAGCTTGCCGGCGATCACGCAATAGATGGCGACAAAACCGAGCATGGCGAGCCCAAGCCGAGCCCGCGCTTTGCGGTCACGATCGACATTGTCGCCATAGAGCAGCGCCTGCACCAGCCGGCGGTGCCATGCCATCGCGGGCGGGCGGACAGTCGAACCGGAAGAGAGGTCGGCGGCCAGGGCGGCGTTCATGGGGTCACCTCGCCCGCGCCGGCGCATTGATGCTGCCGGTCACGTCGCGCGGCGCCTGGTCGATCATGGCGCCGATCGGGTCGATGTCCGCGCCGGCCGGAACGGCGGGGCGCTCGGGCAGACGCGCAAAGTTATCGAACTGGGTGGCATCGATCTGGCGGAGCTTGAGATGGCGCTCGGCAAGACCCTGGATGCGGCCGGGATTGTCGAGCTGAGACCATTCTGCCCGCAGCGACGCGATCGCGTCGCGCTCGCGACGCAGGTCGGCGGCGAGCTTGGCGACCCGTTCGGCCTGCAACGCCGAATCGAACTTGAGTTTGTAAACGGAGGCGGCGGCGCTCACGAGCGCCGCGACGACGATGAGGTGCAGGAGCCGCATGCCCGTCACCCCTTGCGCAGAACGTCCGCGAGCGAGGGCAGCTGCGGCACCACCGGCTCATGGTCCCTGTCCGCCGGCGCGGCGGTGCGCTCGCCGGCGCGCAGCTTGGCCGAGCGCGCCCGCGGATTCGCCGCCAGCTCCGCCTCGTCGGGACCAATCGGACGCTTGGTGACAATGGAGAAGCTCGCCGGGCGCGGCGCAGCCTGCGGGAGGTGACGTGAGCCCGCACGGCTGCCGGCGTGCTCGACAAAGAACGTCTTGACCATCCGGTCCTCGAGCGAATGGAACGAGACGACGACCAGGCGTCCGCCCGGCTTGAGGATGCGCTCGGCTGCCATCAGGCCACGCGCGAGCTCGCCGAGCTCGTCATTGACGTAGAGCCGCAGCGCCTGGAATGTGCGGGTCGCCGGATGGATATCGCCCGGCCGCATGCGCACCACGCGCGCGACGACCTCGGCCAGCCCCGCGGTGGTGCGGATCGGCGCCTGTGCGCGTGCCTGCACAATGGCGCGAGCGACCGCCCGCGCGCGCCGCTCCTCGCCGAGAAGGAAGATGATGTCCGCGAGCGTGCGCTCGGATGCCGACGCGATCACGTCGGCGGCACTCGGCCCGCTCCCCTCCATGCGCATGTCGAGCGGCCCCTCGAGGCGGAACGAGAAGCCGCGCTCTGCCTGATCGAGCTGCATCGACGAGACGCCGAGATCGAGCACGACACCGTCCGCCGCCTCGATGGCGAAGCCGGCCGCGATTTCGTCGAGCGTCGAGAAGCGGGCCTGTGCGACGGTGAGCCGGCCGCCCGCGGCCTCGACCAGGCCGGCCCCCTGCGCGACCGCGCCCTGGTCGCGGTCGAGCGCCAGCACCTTGCAGTCCGCCGCCGCAAGGATCGCGCGCGAATACCCGCCGGCTCCGAATGTGCCGTCGATGTAGATGCCGCCCGCACGGATGTTGAGATGCTCGACCGCCGGTCGGACGAGCACGGGAATGTGGCGGGCCAGTCCGCCAGCGACCCCCGTGTCTTCGGAGGCGCGGCCCGTCATCATTCCCGTGCCCCGTCGTCCGAGGCCGGACGCTCGGAGCCGAGGCGCTTCGTCAGGTTGCGCACCGTCGCGGTGGCCGTCGCGAGATGCGCCGCGAAACGCTGCGGCTCCCAGATCTGGAACTTGTGGCCGAGGCCCACGAACGCGACCGCGTCGGTGATCCCGGCATGGGACTTCAAACCCTCCGGCAGAACGATCCGCCCCTCCTTGTCGATCGTCATGGTCTCGCTCCTGCCGTAGAGCGCGACCAGGAACTCCTCCCGCTGCCCCGAGTAGGGCGCAAACCGGTTCACCAAGGCCTCGATCTCGGCGAGCAGGGCTTGCCCGCCGGCATCGATCGCCGGCTGGTCGAGCGCCGGGTAGCAATAGAGTCCCGCGAAACCGTCGCGGGCGAGCACTGACCGAAACGAAGCCGGGATCGAGACGCGTCCCTTGGCGTCGAGCCGCAAGGTGGTGTTCGACACGAAGCGGTCCATACGCACCCGCACTCCACGCCGACTGGGCGCCGGGCAGCGCCCCCCACACCCCAAACGCGGCCGACCTGCCGGCAGATACCGGGGAAAGGGCCAAATCGCCTGGGTATTCTTGGGATACCATGGGATAATATGGGCGTCAATGGAACCGCCCTGCCCATTGGCCACTCACCTGTGGGCAGATCAATTTCATTAGCGGCTGTTAGACTTAAGGAAGCGTTGCCGAGCCCATCCGGGAGCTTGCCGCCGATGCGGATCGCCCTCATGTCCGACGTGCACGGGAATCGGGAGGCTTTTGCCGCCTGTCTCGAGCATGCGGCCGAGAACGGCATCGATCGTTATGTCTTCCTGGGCGATTACGCCGGCTACGGCGCCGATCCAGGCTGGGTGATCGACACCGTCGGCGATCATGTGGGGCGCGGCGCGATCGCCCTGCTCGGCAACCACGATGCCGCCGTGCTCGGCACCAGCGTCGGGATGAACCCGGTCGCCGCCGATGCGATCGACTGGACGCGCGGGCAGCTCGACGAGCGGCAGCGCCGATTCCTCGCCGACCTGCCACTCTCGGTCGAAGACGATGACCGCCTCTATGTTCATTCCAGCGCCTTCGAGCCCGATGCCTGGCACTACGTCACCGATCTCTACGCCGCGTCGCGCAGCCTGATGGCGACCCAGGCGCACGCCACGTTCTGCGGCCACACCCACGTGCCCGCTCTTTTCCATATGTCTCGGACCGGCAAGTTCGCGAGCTTCGATCCGGTCGAGCGCGTGGAGATTCCCCTCACGCCACAGCGCCGCTGGCTTGCGGTCCTCGGTTCGGTCGGCCAGCCGCGCGATCGCGACCCCGCCGCCTGCTACGCCATCCTCGACGACGCGGCTTACGCGCTCACCTATATGCGCGTGCCCTACGACATCGAACGGGCGGCCCGGAAGATCCTCGACGCCGGCCTGCCCGCCATGCTCGCCGCTCGGCTGTTCGATGGATATTGAGCGGGACAGCGGCGACATGAACCCCAAGCGCCTGGAAGCCGGGCAGGTCATCGACGGCTTCACGCTCGAGCAGCCGCTCCCGCCCGGCGGCATGGCGAGCTTTTGGCGGGTCAGCCGGCCCGGCACCGACATGCCGATGCTCATGAAGATCC
The DNA here is from genome assembly GCA_035764045.1 of Xanthobacteraceae bacterium. Lineage (GTDB taxonomy): Bacteria > Pseudomonadota > Alphaproteobacteria > Rhizobiales > Xanthobacteraceae > JAVDCA01. The sequence continues at coordinate 37,276 of DASTZX010000118.1, forward strand.
CGCTCATGCGCCGCGGCGAGGATCCCATCACCATCGTCGGCTTCGAGGTCGAGCAGATGATCCTGGCGCGGCTCACGGGGCCGCATGTGCCGCGCTTCGTCGCGGCCGGCGATTTCGAGCAACCCTATATCGTGATGGAGTTCATCGCCGGCCGACCGGTGAAGTCCTTCCTCGACAACACTCCGCTGCCGCCGGCGCAGGTGGCGGACATCGGCGCGCGCATTGCGTTCGCGCTGCACGACCTTCACCGCCAGCACGTGATCCATCTCGATCTCAAGCCGAGCAACGTCATCCTGCGCGATGACGGCGAGGCCGTGCTGATCGACTTCGGCCTGTCGCGCCACGACCAGTTGCCCGATCTCGTCGCCGAGGAATTCGACGATCCCGTCGGCACCGGGCCGTACGTCGCGCCCGAGCAGGTGCTGCGCGACCGCGGCGATCCCCGCAGCGACATCTTCGCGCTCGGCGTCATCCTGTATTTCCTCGCCACCGGCGAACGGCCCTTCGGCGAGCCGCAGCGCGCTGCCGAATGGCGCCGCCGGCTCTGGCGCGATCCGGTGCCGCCGCGGCGCCGCAACGAGAAGATTCCCCCTTGGCTGCAGGAGATCATCCTGCACTGCCTCGAGGTCGACCCGGGGGAGCGCTATGCGACCGCGGCGCAGCTCGCGTTCGATCTCCAGCATCCCGAGCAGGTCGTGTTGACGGCGCGTGCGGAGCGGCGCGAGCGCGACGGATGGCCGACCGTCCTGATGCGCAGGCTGCGGACCCCCAAGCGGCTTCCGCCGCGCGACCGCACGCTGTCGGGATTGCTCGCCGGCGCGCCGATCGTCCTGGCGGCCATCGATCTGGCGCCGGAGGGGGCGGAATTGCGCGAGGCGCTGGCCGTCGCCGTGCGGCGGGTGCTCACGACGTCGCCGGGCGCGCGCCTCGCCTGCGTGAACGTGCTCAAGACGTCGCGCATCATGGTTGATCCCGAAACCGACGCACACGGGCGCAATCTGCATCTGCAGCGGCTGATCGAGCTCAAGCGCTGGACGCGTGCGCTGCCGATCGCGGCGGAGCGCGTCACCTATCATGTGATCGAAGCGGTCGACCCCGCCGCCGCACTGGTCGACTATGCGCGCCACACCCGGATCGATCATATCGTCATCGGCGCGCGCGGCAGCTCGCCCGTGCGCCGCCTGCTCGGCAGCGTATCGGCGAAAGTGGTGGCGGAGGCACCCTGCACCGTCACCGTGGTGCGGCTGCGCCAAGAGCCGGGCGCCGCAGCGTCCGGCTGACCCCCTCGTCTTTCGTCGCTTCGCCCGTCATGTCGCGCTAAATTGCACCCATGAGCTTCCCTCCCGATTCGCCCCTGGTCGCCCGCGTGGTTGCCTCGCCCAATCATGAGACGCGCCACGGCGTGGCGCAGCCGGACATTCTGCTTCTGCATTATACCGGCATGAACACCACGCAGGGCGCGCTCGAGCGCCTGTGCGATCCGGCCGCACGCGTGTCCTCGCACTATCTCGTGTTCGAGGACGGCCGCATCCTCCAGCTCGTTCCCGAAAGCGAGCGCGCCTTTCATGCCGGCGAGTCGTCCTGGGAAGGTACGCGCGACATCAACTCGCGCTCGATCGGCATCGAAATCGGCAATCAGGGGCATGACGAGGGCTGTCCGGAATTCCCCGACGTGCAGATCGAGGCCGTCATCGCGCTCACGCGCGACATTCTCGCCCGCCGGACGATCGCGCCGTTCCGCGTGCTCGCCCATTCCGACGTCGCGCCCGCCCGCAAGCGCGACCCCGGCGAGCGATTCCCGTGGGCGCGGCTGGCGGCGGCCGGCGTCGGCGTGTGGATCGAGCCGGAGCCGGTCGCTCCCGGCAGCGCGCTCAGGCCGGGCGATCGCGGCGCGCAAGTCGCCGAACTGCAGCGGGCGCTCGCCGATTACGGCTATGGCGTCGCGCCGAGCGGCCTCTACGACGCTGCCACCGAGGAGGTGGTCACCGCCTTCCAGCGCCATTTCCGCCCGGCCCGCGTCGACGGAATCGCGGACACATCGACAACGGCGACGCTGAAAAAGCTACTGGCGCGGAGAGCCGCAAGCGCGTGAAGCCAGGCCTGAAGCTAGGCGTGCTCCTCGATCACGCTGGCGCGCACGTCGTCCTCGATCAGACGCCAGATGTGGTCGACGTAGCGCACGAAGTCCGGCGTGCGCTTGATGTCGAGGGTGCGCGGGCGCGGCAGCGCGACCTCGACGTTCTCCTGCACACGGCCTGGGCGGCGCGCGAAGACCAGGACGCGATCGGAGAGAAACACCGCTTCGTCGATCTGATGCGTGACGAACAGCACGGTCTTGCGGCCCTGCTCCCAGATGCGAAGCAGCTCGGTCTGCATGATCTCGCGTGTCTGCGCGTCGAGCGCCGAGAACGGCTCGTCCATCAGCAGGATATCCGGGTCGATCGCAAGCGCGCGCGCGAGGTTGACGCGCTGGCGCATGCCGCCCGAGAGCTGGCGCGGGTGATAATGTTCGAATCCCTCGAGCCCGACCAGCTTCAACAGCTCGAGCGTGCGCCGCCGCGCCGCTGCGTCGGCCTGGCCGGCGATCTCGGGCCCGATCATCGCATTGGCGAGCACGCTGCGCCACGGCAGCAGGTTGTCGTTCTGGAACACGAAGCCGCGGTCGCCGCCCGGCTTGGTGACCGGCTTGCCGTCGATCCGCACCTCGCCCGAGGTCGCCGGCTCAAGCCCCGCGACGATGCGCAGGAACGTCGTCTTGCCGCAGCCGCTCGGGCCGACCAGCGAGATGAACTCGCCGGGCGCGACCGTAAGGTTGATCGCACGCAGCGCCTCGAGCGCGTCGAAACGCTTGGTGAGCCCGGAGGCAGCGAGTTTGGCGGTCATCTCAATCTCGCGTCCATGGCACGAGCTTGCCTTCGAGCCAGCCGAACCCGGCAGTCATCGCGATTCCCGCGACCGCCAGCACCACCACGCCGGCGAACAGCTCCGGCATGTTGAAGGCGTCCGCCGACTGGCTGATCAGCCGTCCCAGCCCGGCGCGCGATCCGAACAGCTCGGCGACCACGACTGCGATGAGCCCGCGGCCGATGCCGAGCTTGAGACCGGCGAGGATGAACGGTGTCGCCGAGGGCAGCGACACCTTGATGAAGATCTGCCGCGGCGTCGCTCCGAAGCTGCGCAGCATCTCGATCAGCCGCGGGCTGGTCGTGCGCAGCCCCGCCTCGGTGTTGATGGTCACCGGGAACAACACCAGCAGGATCACGACCAGAACCTTCGACCAGATGCCGATGCCGAACCACAGGATGAACAAGGGCGCGAGCGCGATGGTTGGCGTGGCATAGAGGCCGGAGATCCACGGCTGCGAGACCTGCTTCGCGAGCACGCTGCTCGCCATCGCAAGCCCGAGCGCGATCCCGATCACGCTCGCGATCGCGTAACCGATCACGAATTCGAGTCCGCTGACGGCGATGTGCCGCCCGAGCTCGCCGCTCGCGCTGAGCGAGAGGACCGCCACGAAGATCTGCGACGGCGCCGCGAGAAAGAGCGGATTGGCCACCACGAACCGGCTCAGCACCTCCCACAGCGCAAGGCCGCAGGCGATCGACACGAGGCCCGCCAGATAGTGACGGCGCAGCGACGCGGCCCATGCGCGCGGCGCCGACGGCTGCGGCGCGGCCGCCGGAGCAGCCGGTCGAGAAGCGCTCTGGATATCGGCGGCAGTCATGGTCAGTCGGTCAACCGTGTCACGCCCGGAAGGACGAGGCGATCGAGCTCGATCCGTGGGATGTCGCCGAGCCCGACCAGCGCATCGACCAGGGCGCCCAGCTTCTTGCGCGAGACCTGCCCTGTCGGCTCGAAGAAATGCCCCTTGCGGAAGAAGTCATAGGCCTTCTCGACCTCCTCCTGCTTGAGCCCGCTCATCCTCACCATCATCTTGACGGCCTCGGCGCGGTTGCGGTCGTCCTCGAACCAGGCGACCGCCTTCCCATGCGCGGCCAGCACGCGCGCGAGCAGCGCTTGGTGCGCCTTCGCCCAGGGGAGGTTCGCCACCGTGCCGGAGAACGGCAGCTCGGGGGTGTAGTCCACCGCAAGCCCGAGCTCGTTGAAGCCCCTGTCGACCGCCTGGAAATTGAACGGCGGCAGAAGGATCGCCGCATCGACGGCGCCGCCGAGCAGCGCCTGTGCGCGCGCCGAGGTCGCTCCCGCATAGACCATGTCGAATTCGCCCGGCTTGATGCCGCTCGGGGCCAGCATGCGCTCGACATAGATGCGGGTGATGTCCTTCGGTCCGCCGAGCGAGATCGTCTTTCCCTTCAGGTCCTTCAGCGACTTGATCTCGGGTTTTGCGACCAGTGCATAAGGCGGCGACTGCGACTCGAAGCGCACGATCGCAATCGGGGCGCCCTTCTCGATCGCCCTGATCGGATCGACGAGTCCGGTCGACATGGTGATGTCGAGCGAGCCCGACGTCAGCTGCTGGATCATCTGCGCGCTCGACTGCACGTAGACGATATCGACCTTCACGTCCTGTGCGGCGAAGAACCCCTTGTCGACCCCGATGAGCACCGGCCACAGGTTGGCCGATGCCGAGCCGACGGTGCCCACCGTCACGGTATCGGCAGCGCGCACGGAGGGCGCCGCGAGCATCAGGACGGCAGCCGCCGCCACGGCGCTCCGAACGACGTTGCCAATACGCATCACCGATCTCCTCATTCGACGATTTTGGTCACATCGGGCATGAACAGCCGATCGACCGAAAAGTCGCCCGGAATATCGCCGAGCTCCTTGAGAGCGTCCACCACCCGGCCGAGCTTCGCCCGCGAGATCGTGCCGGTCGGCTCGAGGAATCCGCCCTTGATCAGGAACTCATAGCTCTTGTCGACATCATCGGGCTTCAGCTTGCTCACCGACACCATCAGGTCGATCGCTTCCTTGCGATTGGCCGGATCGCTGAGCCAGGCGATCGACTTGTTGTAGGCCGAAAGGAAGTTTTTGAACGTCGCCTTGTGGCTCTGCGCCCAATCTCGGTTGGTCGAAAGCCCCGAGAATGGCATGTCGACGACATCGGCCGTGCGGCCGAGGTTGGTGAAGCCTTCCGCCTCGGCATGGAAGTTGTAAGGCGCGGTGAGGATCGCGGCATCGGCGGCGCCCGACTGCAGGGCCGCGAGGCGCGCCGACGTCGCGCCCGCATAGATCTGGTCGACGTCGCTGGGCTTCACACCGGCCGGCTCGAGCATGCGCTCGAAGAAGATGCGGGTGATGTCCTTGGCGCCGCCGACCGAGACGACCTTGCCCTTGAGATCCTTGATCTTCTTGATCGCGGGCTTGGCGAGCAGCGCATAGGGCGGCCGCTGCATCTCGATGCGCGCAATCGCGAGCGGCGCGCCCTTGTCGACGCCGCGGATCGGATCGACCAGTCCGCTGCCGACACTCACATTGACGGCGTTGACGGTGAGCTGCTGGATGACCCCGGCATTCGCCTGGACGAAGACGAGGTCGATCTTGATGTCCTCGGCGGCGAAGAAACCTTTTTGCATGCCGACGGTGACCGGCCACAGATTCGCCGAAGCCGATCCGACCGAACCGACTACGATGGTCTCGGCCGCCCCGGCAGGCGCCGTGAGCGCCAGAACGCCCAGAATGACCGCCGCGCAAAGTCGAGGGAACAAGGCCCGCATCGCCGCCTCCCTTCAGGTCTTGAGCTGCGCCAGGTAATGCTGGGCAATCTCGCTTCCGGTCGTGCGCCAGACGCCCGCATGGCTGCAGATATATTCCAGCGCGGCGTCGAGGGCGCCGATGCGGTGCGGCACGCCGCTGATGTACGGGTGCAGCGCGATCGCCATCACGCGTCCGGACTCGGCGCCTTCGCGATAGAGCACGTCGAAGGTCCGGCACAGGATTCCCTTGAACTCGTCGGGCGACACGTACATGCGCTCATAGGCCGGCTTGTCGTTGCATTGCTGCGCATATGGCACCGATACGAGCGTCTTGCCGCCGTCGAGCTTCATCAGATAGGGCTGGTCGTCGTTGCACCAGTCGCACACATAAAGCCCGCCCTGAGCGGCGAGCAGATCGAGCGTGTCCCAGGTCTGCTGCAGGCCCGAGCTGAGCCAGCCCTTGACCGGCGCGCCGGTCGCCCGCCCGATCGTCTCGAAGGTGCGTTTGATGATCAGCGCCTCCTCGCCGGGCGCCGCTTCGTTGAGCCGGCGCGTGTTGCTCTCGTTGTGCCCCATCCATTCCCATCCGCGCTTGTTGCCCTCCTCGATGATGATCGGGTGGGCGGCGCACAGGTTGGCGTTGAGCGCGACCGAGCCGCGGATGCCGTAGCGATCGAGCACCTCCATCAGGCGCCAGACGCCGATGCGGTTGCCGTAGTCGCGGTCCGACCACATCACCACGTCGGGAATCTTGCCGCCCGCGCCGTAGCCGCCGGGCCGCTCCTGCAGCGAGAAATATTCGATGTTCGGGATGACCCACAGCGCCACCCGCTCGCCTTTCGGCCAGGCGAGCCGTGGACGGCGGATGATCGGGGAATACTCGAACGGGCCGTAGTCGCGTGGTTTCATGTCAACTCGCCTTGCGTACCGCCATCGCGTCGAGGTGCGCGACGACTTCGTCGATCTTCATCACGTCGGCGTATTTGTGGTGCAGGTCGAACAGATTCACCTTGTGCGACAGCAGGCTGCGGTCGAAGCAGCATTCCTCGACCAGCACCACATGGAAGCCGTGCGAATAGGCGTCGACCGCTGAGGCACGCACGCAGCCCGATGTGCTCTCGCCGCAGATGATCACGGTGCGGACGCCGAGTTGCGTCAGATGCGCGACGAGCGGAGTCCCGAAGAAGACGCTGGCGCGCTGCTTCGTGATGACGACGTCGCCCGGCTGCGGCTTGAAGTCGGCGCGGATCGCATAGACGGCGGGATCCTGCGGGATCTTTCGCCGCTTGGTCGCGGTCACCGCGGACGGCAGCGAGTCGGTTCGCGTGTCCATGGTCGAATAGAACACCGGCAGGCCGGCGGCACGGGCCGCGGCGAAGAGCTGCCGGGTCGGCTCGATCGCCGCGTGCGCGTATTCGCCGCAGGAGCTCGGGAAGCTCTTGGCCACCTGGGCCACCGGCCTGGCACCGCCCTGATAGGCGAGCTCGTAGAGGTCGATCGCAATCAGCGCCGGCGAAGGCCCGACGACGGTGTTGCGGGCGTAATGGGTGTAGATGTCCAGCACCTCCTGCGGAACGATGTCCTTCCAGCAATGATCCTCGAAGTCACTCGCCATCCGATTGCCCTCCGCGCATCTTTCGACTTCCAAGTCCGTCGGTCGAAGTTGCAAAATCCGTTCCGTTTCATCTGAACCGTTCTGGCCCGCGCTTTCAATAGCCGGACCCGGAGCCCTTGACGAAGGCCGAAGTCGACCCCACTGGTTCTTCGTCAGTCGGCCGGACGGCCGCTCCGGCAATGGTCGAAAGGCCGCCGGGGAGGAAAGTCCGGGCTCCTTGGACATGCGGTGCCGGATAACGTCCGGCGAGGGCGACCTCAGGGACAGTGCCACAGAAAACGAACCGCCGCGGCGCGTTGCGTTCAGTCGCGGCAAGGGTGAAAAGGTGCGGTAAGAGCGCACCGCGCTGCCGGCAACGGCAGCGGCACGGCAAACCCCACCGGGAGCAAAACCGAATAGGGACGGCGCGGAGCGCGAGCTTCGGGATCTGTGTCCGGATCCTGCCGTCCGGGTAGGTTGCTGGAGGCGCCGAGCAATCGGCATCCCAGAGGAATGGCCGTCACGCGGCGTCTCGCCGTTCGACAGAACCCGGCTTACAGGCTGGCTGATCGTCTAAGGGGGCTCGGCGGATAACCCGCCGGGCCCTCGCCAATTTTGCCCACCCTTCAACCGCGCGTCACGCCGCCTCGGCGGTCAGCACTCGTCCTTTCGTCTCCGGCAACAGCAGCGCCGCAAGGATCACGATGCCGTACGCGATGGCTGCGAACACGCCAATCGACTGGCCGAGCGGCAGCGTCGCGCTCAAGAGACCGACGAAGGTGGGGTTGAGCGCCGCGATGCCGCGCCCGAAGTTGTAGCTGAACCCCTGCCCCGAGCCGCGCATGCGGGTCGGAAACAGCTCGGTCAGGAATGGACCCATGCCGGAGAAGATTCCCGAAGCGAAGAAGCCGAGCGGAAAGCCCAGGAACAGCATCGTGGTGTCGTCGATCGGGAGCTGGGTGTAGAGCACCACCGTGATCAGCGAGCAGACGGCGAACAGAAAGAAGTTGGCGCGGCGCCCGATCCGGTCGTTGAGCCAGGCGCTGACCCAATATCCGATCAGCGAGCCGACGATGATCACCCCGAGATAGCCGCCGGTGCCGAGCACGGTGAGCTTGCGCTCCGTGCGCAGATAGGTCGGCAGCCAGGTCGTGATCGCGTAATAGCCGCCTTGCGCGCCGGTCGCGAGCAGCGAAGTGAGCACCGTGGTGCGCAGCATCGCGGGCGAGAAGATTTCGAGGAAGTTCGCTTTACTGCCCGCCGCGGCCAGGTTCGTCTGGGTCTCGGCGAACACCGGCGGCTCGTCCACGAACCGACGCACGAAAAAGACCAGGGCCGCGGGCGTCACCCCGATCCAGAACAGGACCCGCCAGGCGGTCTCGGCGGGCAGCAGCCAAAACAGGATCGTGGCGATCAGAGCAGCGATCCCCCATCCGACCGCCCATCCGCTCTGCACCGCGCCGACCGCCTTGCCGCGGTGCTCCGGACGGATCACCTCGCCCATCAGGACGGCGCCCGCCGCCCATTCGCCGCCGAACCCGAAGCCCATGAGAGCGCGGAAGATGAGGAGCTGCCAGTAGTCCTGCGCGAAGCCGCACAGCAGCGTGAACACCGCAAACCAGAGAATCGTGATCTGCAGGGTGCGCACGCGGCCGAACCGGTCCGACAGCGCGCCGGCGAACCATCCCCCGAAGGCCGAGGTGAGCAGCGTCACGGTGCCGATCACTCCGGCCTGCGCGTTAGAGATCGCAAAGGCGGCGACAATCGCCGGAATGGCGAAGCTGAACACCTGCACGTCCATGGCGTCCAGCATCCAGCCGCCGATGCAGGCCCAGAACGTCTTCTTCTCCTTCGCGTTCAGTTCGGAATACCAGGCGGTGACATGATGCTCGCTTGTCGCGGTTGCATGCGTCGTCATGGTGAGTTCCCCGGCGTTTTCCTCCGCGGTCAGACTATCACGTCCGCCGCAAATTACGATTGGACTTGGGCACGGCGCCTATGCTCTATCGACCCGCCTTTTTGTTGCGGTTCGCGTCATGACGACGAGTTGGGACTTCTGGATCGATCGCGGCGGCACTTTCACGGACGTGATCGGCCGCAAGCCCGACGGCACGCTCGTCGCGCACAAGCTCCTGTCGGAGAACCCCGAGGCCTATCGGGACGCGGCCGTTCAGGGCATCCGCGACCTCCTCGGCCTTGCGCCGGGCGCGCCGATCCCTCCTGGCCTCATCGGCGCGGTGAAGATGGGCACCACGGTGGCGACCAACGCCCTGTTGGAACGCAAGGGCGAGCGCACCCTGCTGATGACGACGCGAGGTTTTCGCGACGCCCTCAAGATCGGCTACCAGGCGCGGCCGCGGATCTTCGCCCGCCAGATCATCAAGCCCGACATGCTGTTCGAGCGCGTGGTCGAGGTGGAAGAGCGGGTTCGCGCCGACGGAACGGTCGACCGCGATCTCGATGTCGAGGGTGCGCGAGCCGCCCTCGCGCAGGCCAAGGCGGATGGGCTCTTGGCGGTCGCGATCGTCTTCATGCACGCCTATCGCTTCTCCGCGCACGAAGAGCGCGTCGCCGCGCTGGCGCGCGAGATGGGATTTGCCCAGGTTTCGGTGAGCCACGAGGTCTCGCCGCTGATCAAGCTGGTGGGGCGCGGCGATACCACCGTGGTCGATGCCTATCTGTCGCCGATCCTGCGCCGCTACGTCGCGCAGGTTGCGGGGGAGATGGCTTCACCCTCCCCTGCAGGGGGAGGGTCGGCGCCGAAGGCGCCGGGATGGGATGGCGACGACGCTGGACAGATCACCCCCACCCGCCGCGCTTTGCGCGGCGACCTCCCCCCTTCAGGGGGAGGCGAAGAGCGCCCCCGCCTCATGTTCATGATGTCCTCCGGCGGGCTCACCGCCGCCGAGCTCTTTGCCGGCAAGGACGCGATCCTCTCCGGACCCGCGGGCGGCGTGGTCGGAATGGCGCAGACCGGGCGCGCGGCCGGCTTCGAGCATCTGATCGGCTTCGACATGGGCGGCACGTCGACCGACGTGTCGCATTTCGACGGCGAGTACGAACGCGCCTTCGAGACCGAGGTCGCGGGTGTGCGCATGCGTGCGCCGATGATGCTGATCCACACCGTCGCGGCAGGCGGCGGATCGGTCCTGCATTTCGACGGCGCCCGCTTCCGCGTCGGGCCGGACTCGGCCGGCGCCAATCCGGGGCCCAAATGCTATCGCCGCGGCGGTCCGCTCGCCGTCACCGACGCGAACGTCATGGTGGGCAAGCTCCTGCCCGATTTCTTCCCGAAGATTTTCGGTCCGGAGCAGAATCTCGCGTTGGACGCCGATGCGGTCCGCGGGGCGTTCGTCGCGCTGGCGGGCGAGATCGGCGACGGCCGGTTGCCCGAGGACGTCGCCGACGGGTTCATCCGGATCGCGGTCGAGAACATGGCGAACGCGATCAAGAAGATCTCGGTGCAGCGCGGCTATGATGTGACGCGATACGCGCTCAACTGCTTCGGTGGCGCCGGCGGCCAGCACGCCTGCCTCGTCGCCGACGCGCTCGGCATGACCAGGGTGCTGATCCACCCGTTCTCGTCGCTCCTGTCCGCCTATGGCATGGGGCTGGCGGATATCCGCGCCACGCGCCAGCAGGCGGTCGAAGAGACCTTCGGCGCGGCGGCGCTCGCCGTGCTGTCCGACAATGCCGAGCGCCTCGGGATCGAAGCGGCCGCCGAAGTCGCCGGCCAAGGCGTGCCTCGCCGCGACGTCGCGGTGCATGTGCGCGCGCATATCCGCTATGCCGGGACCGATACGGCGCTGGTGGTCCCGGGCGGATCGCCCGAGGCGATTTCATCGCTCGGCGAGATGAAGTCCGCGTTCGAAACCGCGCACAAGGCGCGCTTCGGCTTCATCGATGAGAGCAAGGAACTCGTCATCGAGGCGGTGTCGGTCGAAGCGGTCGGCGGCGGCGCGAAATTCGCCGAGCCGGTCCGTCCGATGGCCGCGAGCCCCCTCCCCGCGCCGGCCCGGCGCACCCGGTTCTACTCCGGCGGGGGCTGGCACGAAGCGTCGGTCCATCTCCGCGACCGGCTCGAGCCCGGCCACAAGGTGACCGGCCCCGCCATCATTGTCGAGCCGCACCAGACCATCGTGGTCGAGGACGGCTGGCAGGCCGAATTGACTGCGAAAAACCACCTCGTGCTCGCGCGCATCACCGAGCTTCAGCGACAGCACGCCATCGGCACGGAAGCCGATCCGGTGATGCTCGAGGTGTTCAATAACCTGTTCATGTCCATCGCCGAGCAGATGGGTGTGTCGCTGCAGAACACCGCCTACTCCGTCAATATCAAGGAGCGGCTCGACTTCTCCTGTGCGGTATTCGCGCACGACGGCACGCTGGTCGCCAATGCGCCGCACATGCCGGTGCATCTCGGCTCGATGGATCGTGCAGTCGAAACCATCATTCGCGAGAACAAGGGAAAGATCGCACCCGGCGACGTCTACGTCATCAACGCGCCCTACAACGGCGGCACGCACCTGCCCGATATCACGGTCTGCACGCCGGTGTTCGACGACGCGGACGCCGAGATCCTGTTCTGGGTGGCGAGTCGCGGACACCATGCCGACATCGGCGGCATTGCACCCGGTTCGATGTCGCCCAATGCGACCACCATCGATGAGGAAGGCATCTACATCGACAATTTCAAGGTGGTCGATCGCGGCCGCTTCCGCGAGAAGGCGCTCTACGACCTGCTCACGCAAGCGAAGTATCCGGCCCGCAATCCGCTGCAGAACGTCAACGACATGAAGGCGCAGATCGCAGCGAACGAGAAGGGCGTGCAGGAGCTGCGCAAGATGGTGACGCAGTTCACGCTCCCGGTCGTGCACGCCTATATGCAACACGTGCAGGACAATGCGGCCGAGAGCGTGCGCCGGGTGATCGACCGGCTGCACGACAGCGAGTTCAGCTACGAGATGGACCAGGGCAGCGTCATCCGGGTGAAGATCACGGTGGACAAGGGCAAGCGCGAGGCCACCGTCGACTTCACCGGCACCTCGCCGCAGCAGCCGACCAACTTCAACGCGCCGGAGCCGGTGACGCGCGCGGCTGTGCTCTATGTCTTCCGCGTGATGGTCGACGACGAGATCCCGATGAACGCCGGCTGCCTGCGCCCGATCAACATCGTCATCCCGAAGCAGTCGATGCTCTCGCCCGAATATCCGGCCGCGGTGGTCGCCGGCAACGTGGAAGTATCGCAGGCGGTGACGAACTGCCTGTTCGGCGCGCTGGGCGCGCTCGCCGCGGCGCAGGGGACGATGAACAATCTCAATTTCGGCAACGCCCGCCACCAGTACTACGAGACGATCTGCTCCGGCTCCCCGGCCGGGCCCGGCTTCGACGGCACCGATGCGGTGCACACCCACATGACCAACACCCGGCTCACCGATCCGGAGGTGCTGGAATTCCGCTATCCGGTGGTGCTGGAGGACTTCCACATCCGGCCCGGGTCGGGCGGCCGCGGACAGTGGAACGCCGGCAACGGCGTCCGCCGCACGATCCGCTTCCTGGAAGAGATGGAATGCACCATCCTGTCCGGCCATCGCCGCATGCGTCCGTTCGGGCTCGCGGGCGGCGAGCCCGGTCAGGTCGGCGAGAATTGGGTACGCCGCAGGGACGGCCGGATGGAGAGGCTGCAAGGCGCCGATGCGACCGTGATCGACGCCGGCGAGGCCGTGATCATCCAGACCCCGACCGCCGGCGGCTATGGCGATCCGAAGAAGCGGCAGTCCTGAATCGCGCGAGTCCGGTTGCGGGCCAAGAATTTGCTGCGCGGACGAGAATTTCCTGAAGCGAGGCATACATCAGGGACGCACCCGATGTGTTCATCGCATGGGCATGATCCGCATGAACAAGCGCGGGAGGAGGCTGGAACACGCGGCTGTCGCGGTCCGATCGGAACCAACGCGGCCTTGGAGCGGCAAATGGATTTGCGAGGAAAGGTGGTCGTGATCACGGGAGCCGCGCGAGGACTCGGCCAAAAGATGGCTGAAATGATCGCCCGAGAAGGCGGCAGCCTCGCGCTGATCGACGTCGATCACCTGCAATTGAAAGAGACAATACAGCTTTGCGCCAAGGCAGGCGGGAAGGTCCAGGATTACGCGGTCGACGTGACCGATGAGCCGAAGGTGGAGATGGCGTTCAAAGACATCGACGCGGACTTCGGCGGGATCGATGCGCTGATCAATAACGCCGGCGTAACGAGCGACGCTCTGCTCGTGAGGGCCGCCGACGGCAAAGTGCAGGGCAAGATGGCGGCGACCCAATTCGACAAGGTCATCGCCGTGGATCTCAAGGGCGTCTTCCTCTGCGCGCGAGAGGCCGCCGTCCATATGGTGGAGAGCGGCCGCGGCGGTGTCATCGTGAATGTCTCCAGCATATCGCGCGCCGGAAACGTCGGGCAGACCAACTACGCGGCAGCAAAGGCCGGCGTCGCCGCAATGACGGTGACGTGGGCAAAGGAGCTCGCGCGATACAACATCCGTGTCGCGGGCATCGCCCCCGGATTTTCCGAGACGCGCATGGTCGCCACCATACCGGCGAAGGTCAGAGACAGAATCGTTTCGACCATTCCGTTGCGACGCTTCGCGCGACCCGAAGAGATCGGGCGCGCTGCGCTGTTCATCCTGCAGAACGACTACTACGACGGTCGGGTTCTCGAGATCGACGGCGGACTGCGGCTGTGATCATTCAGGCGCTGACCGACGTCGCCACGCGCAATGATCACTTTGACGAGGCCGGGATTATCCAGACGCCGACCGCCGGTGGCTACGGCGACCCGAAGAAGCGACAGGCCTGACGCGCGACGCTACCCGCTGTCGTTGGTGCCGACGCGGCGGCTCGATCGGGATGAATCCAGTGGCGCGGTCTTCGTCATAGGCCGGAAGGTGAATGCCACCGGTGGGCCCGGCTCGCCGGCTTTCTTCCCAACGCTCCAGCAGCCAGTCCGAGCCGACGAGAATCGCCCGCGCGGCTTCGATCTGCAGCGTCGCAGCCTCGATGTCGCGCCGGCAATGATCGATGATCTGCCGCGCGATCGCCTCGACGGAATAGGCCTGTTCGGTCACCGCAAACCCCCACGCCGCTCTTCCAGCTACGCCGGCAATCGTCTGCACGCGGGTGGTCAACACAAGTGGGGGGATTTCGGTTCCGTAGAGAACGTCCCGTTCCTTCGAAACGCCATCACGGTCGCCTGCCAGTGCACGAAGTGGGTCATGTGCTTGAGCGGCATTGCGGAGGCGTCGCTGCCGGCGACCCAAAACAGCGGCGATCCTGACAGTGTGTATGGCTACTCTAGTGTGCGCGCCGTCGGTGGCGCAGTCTCTTCGGCGCGTCGTCGATCTCGATGAATCCGCTGGCGCGGGCCTCGTCATAGGCGCGGAGATGGATCCCGCCAGTGATCGCGTCGGCCCGCCGCCGCTCCTCCCAACGCGTCAACAGCCAGCGCGAGCTGACCAGGATCGCGCGCGCGGCCTCGATCTGGAGCTTGGCAGCCTCGATATCGCGGCGGCAATGATTGATGATCTGCCGCGCGGCGGCCTCGACCGAATAGGGTTGCTCGGACACGGGGGACACCCACACGTTACGCCCGGCACGTCGGCGGGAGCGTAGCATGCCGGACTACAGCGCAAATGTCTGATTTCCGGTAATCCCGAAACACCGATTTCGGGTAACGCTAATGCCCGCTTGCACTGGCAAGGGTGGGCACACCAATGCCGGGGCCCCTCGCGCCAGCGCGTCGAGCATCGGTGGGCACCGCGGTGCGGACATTCCTCGCGGCGTATCTGGTGCGCTGAGGCAAAGAGAGAGGACGAGGCCGGCTACCAGGGCTCGCCTTCCAATCCGACCAGGCGAATTTGATCAGCGGCCGGGCCGCAGGGCCGCAACCGTTGCGCCGCATTGCTTGGTGGCGGCAAGCTCGGCCTCGTAGAACGCGGCGTCGGGCTCGAGCAACGGATTCTCGTCGGCGGCCGCACGGGCGCGCTCGACCGACCGTACGAGTTGGTTCATCACCACCGAATATTGCTCGGCGGATTTCGGGCAGCGCGAAAAGCCGGAAGTGGCGCCAATGGCGGGGGCGGCGTGGACGCGGGCTGTTTGCGCCGAGGCCGTCGGCAGGGCGGCGACAACCCAAGCACCGGTCACGACCGTCAGGGCGGCGATGATGCGGACGCTGGCCATGGAAATCCCCTTCCCGGTGCGGAGCACTCCGGCTCCATGCATGAGACGCGCGGGGGTGGCCCAAGGTTCAATTAAGGTTAACGAAGCAGTTCACGATTTCGCGAACGCCAAGGCGGCGGGACCGCCGCCGGCCCCGCCAACTTGGCAAAAAGCCTTTTCGGATCGCCCGTTATCGGGCTTGTTGGATCGCCGAGAGGACCCAGCCGCCACCGGCTGCACGCATGAAGGTCCACACCTCGGTGATCTCCTGCGGGCTGTCGCTGCCATCGACCAGCCGCCCGCTGGCGCGCTCCACGGTCCGGTCGACCAGCGCGAAGCGCATGGCGACGCTGGCATACTCGGTGCCGCCCTCGCGCCAGGCTTCAGCAAGATCGCCCTGCAACAGCTTGACACCCGAGATCCGGTTGACCACGCCGCGGCTCGAATTCTCGGAGAGTTGCTCCGAGAAGTAGGAGAGCATCTCGGGCGTCACGCGCGCGCGCAATGCCGCGATGTCCTCTTCGCTATAGGCGGCCTGGATTTCGCCCAGCAGCCGCTCGAACGCATCGTAGTCGCCCTGCCCGATCTCCACCCGGCCGGCTGCCATCCCGCTGCCCGCGCCAAAGCCCATTCCGCCGATGCCGCCCATGCCGCCGGCGTTGCGCAGGATCGGGCCGTTGCCCGCGAACGCGGGCTGCCGCCGTTGCCACATGGTCCACAAGAGACGCCCGATGAAGACCACCAGAGCGATCTGCAGCAGCAGGCCGAAGAACGACGCAAAGCCGCCGAGCCCGCCGAACAGGCCATGTCCGAACAGAAGCCCGAACAGGCCCGCACCGAGGAAACCGGCCGCAAGACCGCCGAAGAGCCCACCGCCGAAAAAGCCCGGACGGTTGAAGAACCCGCCCGGCGCACTGCCGAACGTGCCCGGCGAATTGGGCTGCGTGACGCTGCGCTGCATCGGGCTGGCCGTAGTGGGCGCCGTGCGCGTGACCGGCGGCGACGCGAAAGTCCGCGCGCCGCGGCTGCCGAAGCTCATCCCGCTTCCGGCGCGCGCATCGGCCTCTGTCACGAGCATGCCGAGGGCAAGCGCGACGGCAACCACCGCCGCGAGCTTGCGAAAACCGAAACCTGTCATGAAAAACCTCCCGGCCGTCGAATCCGACGGTGCCATCATACGCGGCGTGATATCGTGACGCCCTGCGGCTTTTTGAAGGGGGCGCGACGTTTGCGCCAAACCATTGCGCAGCCGGCGATTTCGGGCAAAGCGGGGCTCAGTCCTCGCCCGGCACGGCGTTGGGCAGCCTGCGGCCGCCCTCCTCTTCATCGTAAGCGCTTGCCCATGCGCGGCGCCGGACCGCACCATGGCGCTCGGGGATCGAGCCGGTGATGGCGGGATCGGCGCGACTGCCGTAGCGCGCGCGCACGCGCGCCGCGACCACGTCGCCGCCGACCGGGTTGGGTTCGCAGATGCGCCGCCCGCTCGCGCGCCGCATCAGATCCACATGGATATGGTTGTAGTGGTAGACGTTCGAGCCGGGCGCGAGCACGGTCGTGAACACCTCGCAGGCCGCGGCTTGCACGTCCCGCAAAAATCCCTGCTCTTCGGGCATGCCGCGCCAGCCATGCTCGACCGTGACGGTCCGGCCGTCCGCGAGGGTGAACGCCGCGATATCCAGCGCATTGCCGAAGGCGTGCTCGGAAATATGCGCATTCGGATTGCCGTTCATACCGCGGCACGAATAGGCGGAGATCTGCTTGATCGCGGTGACCGGCTGACCGAACCATTTCTGCGCCGCCGGCTGCACGGCTTCGCTGATCCAGCGATCGAGGGTCGAGACGATCGGACAGGCGAGCGTCGCGGGCGGCGACAACGAGGCGGTGGTCGCCATCGAGACCGGACCGGCGGGCGACAGCGGCACGACCTCGCCGCTGCCCGGGTATCGCGGCGGAAACGGCAGGCGTGGCGCCGGGCGATAAGGCGGCGTTGGCGCCTGCATGTCGCCTGCCGCATCGCCCCGCGGCCGTTCGACGCCCGGCGGCGTGAGTGAAATCGGACCATTGACGCCGGGGGCACGCGAATAGGGAGCGGACTCATACCGAGGCGATGGCGGATACCGGTTTGCGCCCGGATAAGGCGGCGGCGGCTCGTAATCCGACGGCGCCGGGGGACGATAATTCGTCCTCGGGGGCAGACGCGTATCGGCCGGATAGTCCGGGTTGGTCGCGAACGGGGCGTTCGCGGGGTATTGCTGCGACGGATAGGACGGCGCCGCGCGATAATCCGGCCGTGGCGGCAGCCGCGTGTCTGCCGGATAGTTCGGATTGACCGCAAATGGCGCGTGCGGCGGATATTGCGGCGCAGACCGATAGGTCGGCGGCCGCCGATCGATCGGCTGGCGCGGATAGCCCGATTGGGGCACGTCTCCGGGCGGGCGCACGGCCTCGTCCGCATAGCCGAGCGGCGCGTCTTCGCCGAGCGCGGCGACCTTCAATGGAAAATCGGCGCCGCACACGCCTGGCCCGGAGATCGGCCCAAGCAGCGCGACGGTCGCACCTTCCTTCACGGCGCCCGACTTGAGGCATGCCATCTCGGCGTCGTGCCGCCACGGCTCGCGTTCCTCGAACCAGGTGGGCTTGCAGCCGGTCAGCGCGACGAGAGCGAGGGAGCCGACGAGATACCAACGAACTCCACGCGTCATGCGCGGACAATGCGATCAAGTCTGTTAACGGGGCTTTAGCACTGAACTCGCTTCGGCCGCGCGCCACACCGCATGGTTAAAGCCGGCATGGCGCTTGATCCGCCGAGACGTTTGCGGTCACGTCCCGCTCGCGCGGGTGGGCAGCTCATCAAGCCAGGGAGTGCCTTCGTGCGCGTGCGGGGCCGGTGAGCTCGAGCCGACATTGAGCGTCGAATCCCTCAAAGAAAGAGCACCGAAGGACGGAGTCCTCCGGTGCTCTTTACAGTGACATGGGCCGTCGACTCGATCCCGGCCCGTCTGTGTTCAAGGCTTTTTCGTAGGACTCCCGAACTCAGAACGCGCCCAACAGCACCGCGCCGACGAACACGAACGCCGCGCACACCGCCAGGACATCCAGTCTCAAGGCAAGCACCACGAGCAGCCTCCCTTGTCTTTTGCGGATTAGCCAATTTTAACCAAAGGCGGCGGCATCGAAACAAGAAACGATGCTGCACTGCCGTGTGAAACGCTTCGCAGGCCAATAAGTTCGCCCCCTAACTGATGGACTTGATTGGAGAAAGCTCGCTTGTCCCCAGCAATCGCGATACTCCGCCGCATTCCATGCGAGGCCGCATGGAACGAAATCGCCAGCGTATTATGACACCGCTCGGTTTCTAACCCACGGGTACGCCGAAGCAATCGCGATTGTGTCAGCTTTGAGAACCGCCAAAATCCACCGCGACGAGCAGGCCCGCCCTATGCGGCGGGCGCTCGTGCGACCGCGGCCGGGTCGTAGTTGAGCACCGGGGCTAGCCAGCGCTCGGCCTCGGCCACCGACCATCCCTTGCGCCGCGCATAGTCCTCGATCTGGTCGCGCTCGATCTTGCCGACGCCGAAATAATGGCTCTGCGGATGGGCGAAATAGAGCCCGCTCACCGAGGCGCCGGGCCACATGGCGAAGCTCTCGGTGAGCTTCACGCCGATGGCGCGCTCGGCATCGAGCAGCCGGAACAGCGTTGCCTTCTCGGTGTGATCGGGCTGCGCCGGATAGCCGGGGGCCGGCCGAATGCCGCGATATTTTTCCGCGATCAGATCGGCGTTGCTCAGCGTCTCGTCGGACGCGTAGCCCCACAGTTCGCGCCGCACGCGCTGGTGCATGCTTTCCGCAAAGGCTTCGGCGAGACGATCGGCGAGCGCCTTGACGAGGATCGACGAGTAGTCGTCGTTCGCGCCCTTGAACCGGTTGGCCGTGTCGTCCTCGCCGAGCCCGGCGGTGACGATGAAAGCGCCGACATGATCCGCCACGCCCGCCGGGGCGACGAAATCGGCAAGCGCCGTGTTGGCGCGGCCTTCACGCCGCGACAGCTGCTGGCGCAGCGTGTGGAGCGTCGCGAGCGGCTTGCCGCGCCGCGCCTCATCCGCATAGAGGGCGATGTCGTCGCCCTGCGCATTGGCCGGCCAGAAGCCGACAACGGCGCCGGCGCGGAACCAGCGCTCGGCGATGATCTTGTCGAGCATGGCGCGTGCGTCGTCGTAGAGCGCGCGCGCCGCCTGCCCAAATTTCGGATCGTCGAGGATCGCGGGAAATTTTCCCGAGAGCTCCCAGGTCGCGAAGAACGGCGACCAGTCGATGAACGGCTCGAGCTCGCTGAGCGGATGATCCTCGAACACGCGCGTGCCGGTGAAGCTCGGCCGCGGCGGCGCGTAGCCGGCCCAATCGAGCTTGAGCGCGTTGGCGCGCGCGTCGGCAAGCCTGACGCGCTGCTTGTTGGCTTCGCCGCGCGCATGCGCAGCCGCGATGCGCGCATATTCGGTGCGCATCTCCGCCACGTAGGCGTCGCGGTTCTGGCGCGACATCAGCGCGCCGACGACGCCGACCGCGCGGCTCGCGTCGTTGACGTAGACGGCCTGGCCGCGCCGGTAATTCGGGTGGATCTTCACCGCCGTGTGCACCCGGCTCGTGGTCGCCCCGCCGATCAGCAGCGGCAGCTCGAAACCCTGTCGCTCCATCTCGGCGGCGACGCCGCACATCTCGTCGAGCGAGGGCGTGATCAGGCCGGACAGGCCGACGATGTCGGCGCCCTCCGTCTTGGCGGTCTCGAGGATCTTTGCCGCCGGCACCATCACGCCGAGATCGACCACCTCGTAATTGTTGCACTGGAGCACGACCCCGACGATGTTCTTGCCGATGTCGTGCACGTCGCCCTTGACGGTCGCGAGCACGATCTTGCCGTTGCTCCGCCGCGCGCTGTCGCCTCGCTCGGCTTTTTCCCGCTCCATGAACGGCATCAGATAGGCGACCGCCTGCTTCATGACGCGCGCCGACTTCACGACCTGCGGCAGGAACATCTTGCCCGAGCCGAACAGGTCGCCGACCACGTTCATGCCGTCCATCAGCGGGCCTTCGATCACATCGAGCGGCCGCGCCGCCGCAAGGCGCGCCTCCTCCACGTCCTTCTCGATGAAGTCGGTGATGCCGTGCACCAGCGCGTGCGACAGCCGCTTCTCCACCGACCACTCGCGCCACGCGAGATCCGCCTCCTTGACCTCGCGCCCGTGGCCGCGAAATCGCTGGGCGAGCCCGAGCAGTTGCTCGGCCGCTTCCGGCTTGCGGTTGAGCACCACGTCCTCGCAGGCCTCGCGCAGCTCGGGATCGAGATCGTCGTAGACCGCCATCTGGCCGGCGTTGACGATTCCCATGTCCATACCGGCCTGGATCGCGTGATAGAGGAAGACCGAGTGCATCGCCTCGCGCACCGGCTCGTTGCCGCGGAACGAGAATGAGAGGTTCGACACCCCGCCCGACACGTGCGCGTGCGGCAGGTCTTGCCGGATGAAGCGTGCGGCCTCGATGAAGGCGAGACCGTAGCCATTGTGCTCCTCGATGCCGGTCGCGATGGCGAAGATGTTCGGATCGATAATGATGTCCTCGGGCGGAAAGCCGACGCGATCCACCAGGACGTCGTAGGCGCGCTTGGCGATCGCCGTCTTGCGGTCGAGCGTGTCCGCCTGACCCTTCTCGTCGAACGCCATCACCACCACGGCGGCCCCATGCCGGCGCACGATCGTGGCCTGGCGGACGAACTCGGCCTCGCCCTCCTTGAGCGAGATCGAGTTCACCACCGGCTTGCCCTGGAGGCACTTCAGTCCGGCTTCGATCACCTTGAACTTGGAGGAATCGACCATCACCGGCACGCGCGCGATATCCGGCTCGGCGGCCACCAGGTTGAGGAACGTCACCATGGCGGCTTCCGAGTCGAGCAGGCCCTCGTCCATGTTGACGTCGATCACCTGAGCGCCGTTCTCGACCTGCTCGCGCGCGACCGCGAGTGCAGCGGAAAAATCGCCGGCCGTGATCAGCTTGCGGAATTTCGCCGACCCGGTGACGTTGGTGCGCTCGCCGACATTGACGAAGGGAATTTCCGGCGTGAGCGTGAACGCCTCGAGCCCCGAGAGGCGCAGGTAGCGCGGCGGCTCGGGGATCCGGCGCGGCGTCCTGCCCTGCACCGCCTGCGCGATCGCGGCGATGTGCGCCGGCGTGGTGCCGCAGCAGCCGCCGACGATGTTGACGAGGCCGGCGTCTGCGAACTCGCCGAGCAGCTCCGCCATGTATTCGGGGCTTTCGTCGTACAGGCCGAACTCGTTCGGAAGCCCCGCGTTCGGATAGGCGCACACCAGGGTATCGGCGACGCGCGAGAGTTCCGCGATATGCGCGCGCATCTCCTTGGCGCCAAGCGCGCAGTTGAGCCCGATCGACAGCGGCGCGGCATGGCGGATCGAGTTCCAGAACGCCTCCGGGGTCTGGCCCGACAGCATTCGTCCCGATCGGTCGGTGATGGTGCCGGAGATCATCACCGGTACGCGCCGCCCAACCTCTTCGAACAGCTCTTCGATGGCGTAGATCGCCGCCTTGGCGTTGAGCGTGTCGAAGATCGTCTCGAGCAGCAGGATGTCGGCGCCGCCGTCCAGCAGCCCGCGCGCCTGCTCGGCATAGGCGCCGCGCAACGCGTCGAATGTGATGGCGCGGAAACCCGGATTGCTCACATCGGGCGAGATCGACGCGGTGCGATTGGTCGGGCCGATGGCGCCCGCGACGAAGCGCGGCCTCCCGTCCTCCCGGCGCGCGAGCTCGGCTGCTTCGTGCGCAAGCCGCGCGCCCGCCAGGTTGAGCTCGTAGGCGATGCCCTCCATGCCGTAGTCGGACTGTGCGATCGCCGTCGAGGAAAACGTGTTGGTCGCGACGATGTCGGCGCCGGCGCGCAGATAGGCGAGATGGATGTCGCGGATCGCGCCCGGCTTGGTCAGATTGAGGAGATCATTGTTGCCACGCACCTCGCGGTTCCAGGCGTCGAAGCGCGCGCCGCGGAATTCTTCCTCCTCGAGCTTGAGCGCCTGGATCATCGTCCCCATGGCGCCGTCGAGCACCAGGATGCGCTCGCGCGCCAGCGCGCGCAGCTGCGATTCGATGGGGGAGATTTTTGTCGACGCATTCATGCCGCAGACATTTCTTTCGCGTTCGTCTCAACCAGCGACGTCATCACCCGCGCAAGCGGTTGATCCAGTATCCACCGAACGACGTTCGTGGTTACTGGATGCTCCGCTTGCGCGGAGCATGACGAGGCAAATGGAAGGGCTAAGGTCCGACGCATACAGCCTCACCCGCCCGCGCTGCGCGCGGGCACCCTCTCCCCTCCGGGGAGAGGGGAAGAAGTCGCCAGCTTGGCCAGCGGCCGCAAGCCCAGCAAATGGCAGATCGCGTACACCAGATCGGCGCGGTTCATCGTGTAGAAATGGAAATCGGTGACGCCGCGATCGACCAGGTCCAGCACCTGCTCCGCGGCGACAGCGGCCGCGATCAGCTTGCGGGTGGCGGCATCGTCCTCGAGGCCCGCAAAGCGCTCCGCGAGCCAGTCCGGCACCGAGGCGCCGCACCGCTGAGCGAAAGCGCAGGTCTGCTTGAAATTCTGCACCGGCAGAATGCCGGGGACCACGGGAATCGAAATGCCGCGCGCCCGCACCCGGTCGAGGTAGCGAAAGTAGAGATCGTTGTCGAAGAAGAATTGCGTGATGGCACGGGTCGCGCCGGCGTCGACCTTCGCCTCCAGCATGTCGATGTCGGCATCGACGGTCGGACTGTCGGGATGCTTCTCCGGATATGCCGACACCGATATTTCCGCCCCGCATTGCCGCTTGATGCCGGCCACCAGATCCGCCGCGTTGACGTAACCGCCCGGATGCGGCGCGTAGTGCTCGCCGACGCCGCCGATCGGATCGCCCCGCAGCGCCACGATGTGGCGCACGCCAGCCGCCATGTAGCTCGCGATCACGTCGTCGATTTCGCCGCGGGCCGCGGCGACGCAGGTCAGATGCGCGGCCGGCACCAGCGTCGTCTCACCGAGAATGCGCTTGACGGTCGCGTGCGTGCGCTCGCGGGTCGAACCGCCCGCACCGTAGGTGACGGAGACGAATGCGGGGCAGAGCGGCGCGAGCCGCTCGATCGACTCCCACAGCGTCTTGTCCATCTCCGCGGTCTTCGGCGGAAAGAACTCGAACGACACGTGGATGCCACGTCCGCCGTCGGCGAAACGGCTTCTCCGCGCCGTAAGAATGCCATCCATCACGCGACCTCCCGAGCGCCGCCCGCCATCAGGACGCGCGGATCGCGCGCGACCCAGAGCGAGACTGCGATCTTGCCGTCCTTGCCGGGAGCGAGCGTGCGGTGGCCGACCGCCTCGAGGCCCGCCTGCTCCATCCATTGGGTCACGGTCTCGGCCGCGAAGCCGAGGCGCAGATGCGCATGTTCCTCGCGCAGGAACTCGAGATCGTGCGGCGCGAAGTCGATCACCAGGAGCCGCCCCTGCGGCCGCAGCACGCGCGCCGCCTCGCGGATCGCGCGGGCGCCGTCGTCGAGATAGTGCAGCACCTGGTGGATGATCACGACATCGAAGGAATCGCGCGGCAGCGGCAGATCATAGATGTCGCCCTGGCGCACGCTGCAATGCTTCAATCCGGCGCGGTCGAGCCGCTCGCGTGCGAGCGCCAGCATGTCGAGCGAAAGGTCGATCCCGAGGCCGCGCTCGAGGTCGGGTCCCAGCAATTCCAGCATGCGGCCGGTGCCGGTGCCGAGGTCGAGCAGCGATCGGAACGGCTTGTCGGCGAGCGCGGCGCGGATCTCGGCCTCGACCGCCTCGTCGCTGACGTGCAGCGCGCGGATGCGGTCCCACTCGGCGGCGTGGATCTTGAAATAGGCCTGCGCGGCGGCAGCGCGCGCGGCGCGCACCTCGCCGAGCCGCTCACGGTCGCGCGCAATCACCGGATCGCTGGCGTCGAGTCGCGCGATCAGGCTCCTCACGGCGAGCGCCGCCGGGCCGTGCTCGGCGAGGCGGAAGAAGGCCCAGGCGCCCTCGCGGAAGCGCGCGACCAGCCCAGCCTCGGCCAACAGCCTGAGATGGCGCGAGATGCGAGGCTGCGACTGGCGCAGGATCTCGGTCAGGTCCGAGACCGTCAGCTCGGCCTCGCCGAGCAGCGTCAGGATGCGCAGCCGGGTCTCCTCTCCGGCCGCCTTGAGAGCGGCGTTGAGGTCCGCAAAACCGACCTGGTCGGGCGCAAGCATCAGTGGGGCAACTCCCAAACACCGCCAACCTAGCGGTGAAACGTCACATAAAGATATGTTTATACTGTTAATGGGCTATGCGCAAGGGGGATGCCGCCCATCATCCTGCCGAGCAGTTGGAAGCGCCTGGACGATTGGCTAAGGCTGCGTCGGCGGGAGACTCCGACATGGCCGACGACACCTTTGGAATTCGCGATGGCGAGGTCGCGATCGAATTGCCCCGGTCCTGCGACGCCGGCCTCTATTTCATTGGCCGGATCCGGACCCCGTGGCCGAGGCGCGAGGACTGCCCGAAGAACGCCCGAGAGTCCGATGCCGTGTGCACCATCGAGGTCGACCCGCGCTACGCCGCCGCTCTGGCCGGGGTCGAGACCTGCTCGCACCTGCTGGTGCTCTACTGGATGCACGAGGCGCGGCGCGACCTGGTGCTCCAGGCCCCGCGCCACTACGCCGAGCAGCGCGGCACGTTTGCGCTGCGCTCGCCGGTACGGCCGAACCCGATCGCGGCGAGCGTGGTGCGGCTGGTGAAGCTCGAGGGCGTGCGCCTGAGCGTCATTGGCCTCGACTGCATCGACGGCACGCCGCTCCTCGATCTCAAGCCGTATTTCGCTTCGACCGACGCGGTGCCCGACGCGGTCGTGGGCTGGCACGCGAAGCGCTGACGCCGTCGCTCGCTACTGCGACTCCCAATAGTGCAGGCCGGCCGAGCCCACGGCTCCGCCGACCACGCACGGAATGCCGAACTCGAGCTGGCCTGCGGCGGCGGCCCCGATGCAGCCGAGCGCGAGCGCGCCCTGTCCGATCTGCCCCCACAGCGACACGTCGCGCTTGTATCCCGGGCCCTTGCGCTTGAGCTCCTCGATCGAGGCGAGCGCCTGCTTGTGCAGCCGCCCAAGGTCGACCGTCTCGGCCGCGAGGATCACCTCGTCGAGATCCTTCTTGGCGCCCTTGGGATAGTCCTTGCTGACGCTCTTGAGCATGGCGAGGAGCTTGGGGTCGCGTGCCGCGTTGGAGGCGAGCGTATATTTCGCCATGCTGCCGATGGTCAGCTTGTCGACGTCGTCCCGCTCCTGCGACCACGACATCAGGGTGATGATGCGCGAGATCCCTGGGTTGAACGTGCCGGTCGCGCAGTAATAGCCCCACAGCACGTCGAGCAGTCCTGGCGTCGGCTCCAACACCGCCTGCTTTGCGGGCTTGTCGCCCAAGCCGAGATAGCCGCCGAGTTTGGCGAACGTGCCCGGTTTCTTGGTAAAGCCGGCCTGGTCGAGGGTCGGCAGCTCGCCGGCGAGATACTTGTCTATCATGATCCGCTTCGGCGGCACCTTGTCGGCAACGCGGCGCAGCATGCCCTTCCAGTCGGGCAGGCCCGAATAGGCGATCGCCTGCACCACCGCCCATTGATCCTCGGGCGGCAGCGGCAGCATGCGGCCAACCAGGCCTTCGGCGCGCGTCGGGTTGGCGGCGAGCACGCCAGCCATGAAGCCGACGTAGGCGCCTGCATTCTCGGAATCCTTGAACACGCCGAGCCGGCTCATCGCCTTCACGGCGTCCGGCACATGGCTCGGATCGCGGTTCGCCCGGTAGCCATTGATCCAGGCGAGCACCGCCTCGCGCGTCGCGAACTCGCCCGGCCGCAACGGCGAGGCGTCCGCCGGCGACGCGAGGATGAACGCGCCGACCGCCGCGGCGAGAATGACAAAGATGCGGTGCATATCCCCTCCATCCCGACAACCGGTCCGCACCCGGATGAAGCTGACCAAGCCGATGCGACCTTTTCGTGGGCGCGAGGGCGCAAAATCATGACCGGACCGGGGCAGCCGCGGCACAGCCCGGACGGCGATCTTGGCCGCAACGCGGCGCGCGGGCTTAATGGGTTTTGACCCTAGACCCGGGGCCGTGGCTCCCTATGATGCGCGCCCGTCCGGCCCCTCCGGACCTGACCAAGACGGATCTTTCCATGCGAATCGGCGTGATGGCGGCGGGTGCCGTCGGCGGCTACTTCGGCGGGCGGCTCGCGGCGGCGGGCCACGAGGTGGTGTTCTTTGCGCGCGGCGCCAACCTGGCGGCGCTGCGCCGCAACGGCCTCAAGATCGAAAGCGTCAAGGGTGATCTCACCCTGCCCCGCGTGGACGTCACCGACGATCCCAAAACGGTCGCGCCGGTCGATATCGTGCTGTTCGCCGTCAAGCTGTGGGACAGCGAAAATGCCGGCGAGCTGATCCGGCCGATCGTCGGTCCCGGCACGCGGGTGATCACGCTGCAGAATGGGGTCGATTCGGTCGAGCGGCTGGCGCCGATCCTCGGGCGCGACAACGTGGTCGGCGGCATCGCCTATATCGGGACCGTGCTGTCGGCCCCCGGCGTGATCACGCACAGCAGCGAGTTCGCGCAGATCCGCTGCGGCCGCGTCGACGGCAAGCCGGACGACAGGCTCGCCGCCTTCGCGCAGGCGGCCAAGAAGGCCGGCATCGACATCGCGGTCAGCGACAGCATCGATCTCGACCGCTGGAAGAAGTTCGTCTTCCTGGTCGGCCTCTCCAGCATGACCGGCGCGACGCGCGAGCCGCTCGGCAAGATCCTCGCCGATCCCGATACCCGCGCGATGTTTCAGGCGGTGATGCAGGAGGTGGCGGCCGTCGGCCGCGCCAAGGGCGTGCCGCTCCCGCCCGACTTCGTCGACGCGCAGATGAAGTTCGCCGCCACCACCTCGCCCGGATTCAAGGCCTCGCTGCTGCACGA
>DASTZX010000119.1:0-14101 GCA_035764045.1 Xanthobacteraceae bacterium
TCCATGCGATTCTCGCTGCCGTTGCGCTTGAGGGTCTCGGTGTATTCCTTGGCGATGAAGGGGTCCTCCATCCAGTAGGGAATCGCGCTGCCGCCCTCCGGAATATCCATGCCGGTGTAGTCGGTATGGACCTCGCCGGGCGGGCCGGGCTCGCGGCCGGGCGAGTTGGGCCCGAACCAGGCGGTGAGGCGCAGCGGCTCCTTCGAGGCGCCGAAATGCTGGTGAAACCAGCGCGCGCCGCCCGGCGCCGCCGACACCATGCCGACCGGCTCGTAATCCACCCGCTTGATCTGGTTCTGGTTGCCGTCCTTCCAAGGGGTCACGCCGAGCCGCTCCGGCCACGTATAGGTGTAGCCCTTGCCTTTGAGGCAGATCAGCACCGCCGCGGAGGTGTGCGCATGCGCCTTCGAATAGCGGCCGTTCTCGTGCTGTGCGATCCACAGATAGAAGGTGTTGCCCGTCATGAACGGCTCGACCCGCCGGTAGCCGGGCGAGCGCCGGTTGTCGAGCGGCAGGTCGCAATTGACGATGTCTGGAATGAAGTTGGTGCGCCGCATGGCGAGTCCGCGCACCGGGTCGGGCTCGATGTCGTCCTTGTACTTGTAGAAGTCGTCGGCGCCCGAGAAGCGGTCGCGGAACTGATACGGGCAGTCGAAGATCGCCCCCACATTGTTGATCAGGTTCATCAGGTTCGGCGCCGTCGTGCCGCCGAGCAGCAGCGCGGGCGACGAGCTCGCATTGACAATCCGATGCCACGCATTGACGGGAATCGAGAACAGCGAGCCCTGCTGCCATTCGAACACGTGGCGCTTGCTGTCATTGTCGACCCAGACCTCGGTCGTGCCGCGCCCTTCGACGACGTAATAGATCTCCTCGTAGAGATGCTTCTCGGCATTGAGCGCGCCCGCACCCGGCACCTCGATCAGATGGCAGCCCCACTTGCCCTCGGTGCCATGCAGCTGGATGTAGGTGCCGCGGCCGCCCATGCGCTTCCACGGCGCCAGCGGCAGGTTCTGCACCTTGCTCACCCCGATGTCGCGGAAGATCGGGATGCCCTCGGACTCCATGAACAGGTCGTAGGGCGTCTTGGGCCGGCCGAACTTGCCGAAGCCGGCGCGCTTGCCGGCCGTGGGTTCGTGCCAATGGGTGCCGGGAACGTCATGCATGGGGTGACTCCATTCGGGCGTTACGCTTTCGCTTTGAGCAGGTCGGCCAGTGGGCGCGCCGGGTCGGCCAGCGCCGCCGGATCGACGGGGACGCGGCGCTCGATCAGCCGTCGTGCCGCCGCGATGTCGCGCTGCGCATTGATGCCGAGCGCCGCGGTGACGTGGCCGCCGTCGGTCTCGAACGCGAGCAGGGCGTTGCCGGCGAGCGGCCGGCGCACGCGGCGCGCCGCGGCGGATGGCCAGCCGACCCCCTGGATATAGAGATCGTACTGCTCGGACCAGAATGACGGCACGTTGCGATAGATGTCGTTCGCCCCGGCGGCATTGCGGCCGGCGACCGCGCCCTGGTCCTGGGCGTGCCGCCAGTCCTCGAGCCGGACCAGGCCATGTGGGCCCGGGAAGCGCACCACGTCGCCCGCCGCCAGAATGGCCGGATCGGAGGTGCGGCAATGTTCGTCGACCACGATGCCGTTGTCGCTCTTGATCCCCGCCGCGAGCGCCAGCCGGTCGTCCGGCTTTGCGCCCGTGCCGACCACCACGACGTCGGCCGCCAGCATTTCCCCGCTGGCCGTCGTGATCGCGAGGCGACCGTCCGGGGTGCTCTGCGCCGATGCGAGCGCAGTACCGACGCGGATGTCGACGCCGCGCCGGCGATGCTCCGCCTCGATGCGGGCGCCGCTCTCCTCGTCGCAGACGCGGGCGAGGATCCGCGGCAGCATTTCGAGCACGGTCGTGCGGACCCCGAGCTCCGCCGCCGAGGCCGCGACCTCCAGGCCGATCAGGCCGCCGCCGATCACGACGAGATGCTGCGCGCGCTTGAGCTCCGCCGCGAGCGCGCGCGCCTGGATCTCGGTGCGCAGGTAGTGGACGCCCGGCATGCCAAGCGGCAGGGCCGGGATCTCCCGCACCAGCGAGCCGGTCGCGATCACCAGCGCGTCATAGGGGATGCGGCGGCCGTCCACGGTGGCGATCTCGCGCGCCGAGCGGTCAACGGCGCTGCATGTCACGTTGAGCTCCAGCCGCACGCCATGCCCGGCGAGCCCCTGCGGACCTGCGATCAGGGCATCCTGCGGCGCCGCCTTGCCGAGCAGCACGGCCTTGGACAAGGGCGGCCTCTCGTAGGGCTCGCAGGCCTCCTCGCTGAGCAGCGTGACGCCGGCGGCGGGATCCTGCCGGCGGGCGGCGATCGCGGCAAACACCCCGGCCGGCCCGCCGCCGATCACCACGATGCTGCGCGTGCCGCTCATGGCTCCCCTGCTTGCATTCTTGTGGCTCTGCGGCCCATTTGACATGGTACATGCCGCAGCCGAACCCACGGCGCGACGGAGTTGGGATGGACCGCAATCCGGACGCAGCGAAAGAGGCCGGCCCGCGCCGCCGCCTGTCCTCGGTGGCGACCGCGATCGAGCTGCTCAAGGCCTTTTCCGAGGACGAGTTCGAGATCGGCATCAGCGCGCTGGCCAAGCGGCTGGGCGTCGCCAAGAGCACGGCGCACCGGCTCGCCACCACCCTCATGTCCGAAGGGCTGCTGGAGCAGGATCGCGCCAGCGGGAAGTACCGGCTCGGCATCGCGCTGTTTCGGCTCGGCACTCTTGTGCGCCGGCGCATGAACGTCTCCGAGGTCGCCCGTCCGTTTCTGTTCTCGCTGCGCGAGCAGACCAACGAGACCGTTCACCTCGCGATCCTCGACGGGCGCGACATCATGTACGTCTATTTTCTGGAAAGCACCCAGGCCATCCGCATGCGTTCCGATCTCGGTTTGCGCAAGCCCGCCTACTGCACGGCGGAAGGACAGGCGATCCTCGCCTTCAGCCCGCCTGAAGCCATC
Source organism: Xanthobacteraceae bacterium (assembly GCA_035764045.1). GTDB lineage: Bacteria > Pseudomonadota > Alphaproteobacteria > Rhizobiales > Xanthobacteraceae > JAVDCA01. The sequence goes on from DASTZX010000119.1 coordinate 2,995, forward strand.
GAGGCGATCATCGGCGAGGGGCTGCAGGCGCGCACGCCGCGCACCATTACGGCGCCCGACGAGCTCCTCAAGTCGCTCGACGCCGTGCGCCAGCGCGGCTGCGCCATCGAGGACGAGGAGAGCGAAATCGGGGTACGCTGCGTCGCCGCGCCGATCCGCAACGACGCCGGCGAGGTCGTCGCCGCGGTCGGCGTCGCCGGCCCGGTGAGCCGGCTGTCCAAGAAGGCGCTGAGCGTGTTCATGCCGCATGTGATCGCAACCGCAGACGCCATCTCGGCGAGGCTGGGGCATCGGGCGGAATGACGTAGCGTTCGTCATGGCCGGGCTTGTCCCGGCCATCCACGTCTTCCTTGCCGAGGCGTCGTCAAGACGTGGATGCCCGCGACTAGCGCGGGCATGACGGAACAACAGCTCACGCCCGCAACGCCGTCAGCATGTCGGCGATGTACTCGTCGGAGCTCGCGATCACCAGCATCAGCGACCACGGCCTCAGCTGCGCCAGCGTCTTCGACAGCGCGTCGTCCGACGCCCCGGAGCCCGCAATGATCAGGCCGGTGGTGTTGACTCGGCTGACGCTGCACGCTTCGCCGATGATCGCCGCCGCCGAGGCATTCTCGCCCGCGGTCGCCACCATGACGACGAGATCGGCCGAGTCGACCTCGTTGACGAGGTCGGTGGTGCGGCCCGCGACGTCGCTCAGCCATCCGGTCATCGAGAAGTTCGTGCCCGGCTGCGGCGCGCCCGCGAAGGCCGATGCGGTGAAGAAGCTCGCGTGATTCCAGGTCGCCTCGGCGAGCCGCTTGATGACGCGGTCGCTCGGCCGGTCGAGCGAGATGATCTTGATGGCGCGCGGCTTCGAGTTCGGCGCATCGATGCGGAAGCGCGCCTCCGCGGCCGACGCCATGCGTGCGCTTTCGCTCTGCATCGTGCGCCCTCGTCAGACGCTCGCGGGCGCGACGCCCGGCTTGGCGATCAGCGCCTCCTTGGCGCCCTCCTTGTAGGGCACGTCGGCGGGCAGCACGATCGCGACCGAGCGGACCTTCTGGTGCTCGGGATCGATGCCCGGCGGCGTCACGTCCTTGTCGGCCAGCGCCTTGGCGGCGCGCATCAGCCGATGGCGCGCCATGATGATGCCGTTGTCGGTCGAGACCAGGTTCTCCTTGGTGCGATCGACGACCGGGCCCATGCTTTCCTGCAGCGAGGCGTCCTGCATCGCGATGCCGGCAATGCCGCTGTAGTAGCGCCCTTCCTTCTGCGCCTTGCGATCCATCAGGTAGTCGTTGTCCTTGTTGGCGCTCGGCCGATAGCTGCCCGGCACATAGGTCACATGGATGCCCTTGCCGTTGCGCATCGCCGAGACTTCCGCGTCGGTGAGCTCGCGGATCGGGTGATAGTCGAAGCTCCAGGCCCAGCAGGTGTCGTCGTCGATCGGCACCCAGAAATGGCCGTGCACCGAGTGGTTGCCGCGTGGCGCGATCATCGTGAAGGCGGGCATCACCCACGGCGTGATGCGCCAGTAGTAATGGCCGTTCTCGGCGTTGCGGCGCGCCCCGATGTAGAGTCCGCCGGCGCTCTCGACCACCTCGAACACCGGGCGGGAGTCGCCGAGATTGTACTGGTTGCCCTTGGCGCCCTTGAACAGCGGATCGTTGTGCAGGTCGCCGCGATGGAGGAACGACACGTGGCTCGAATCGATGCCGCCTTCCATGGCCTGCAGCCAGTTCGATTCCTGCACCCGCTTGCTGACGAAGCGATGCTTTTCCGGCACGGTGGCGAATTCCCACACCGGTTCCGGCGGACGCTTGTCGGGCGGGCCGAGATAGGCCCACAGCACGCCGCCCTTCTCGATCAGCGGATAGGACTTGAGCTTGATCTTCTGACAGTAGCCGCTCTCGGCCGGCTCGGACGGGACGTCGATGCACTGGCCGGTCACGTCGTATTTCCAGCCGTGATAGGGGCAGCGCAGGCCTGATTCCTCGTTGCGCCCGAACCACAGCGATACGCCGCGATGGGCGCAGAACTCGTCGATCAGGCCGTAGCGCCCCTGCGTGTCGCGGAAGGCGAGCAGCCGCTCCGACAAAATCTTGACCCGCACCGGCGGGCACTCGTTCTCCGGCAGTTCCTCGGCGAGCAGCACCGGCTGCCAGGAGCGGCGGAACAGGTTCCCCATCGGCGTGCCGGGGCCGGTCTGGGTCAGCAGGTCGTTTTGTTCTTTTCTGAGCATGAGCGCATCTCCCGGGCGGCGCCGCCATTGGCGGCCGCCAAGCCTTAACCTAGGTTGTGGTCGGCGGCCGTGCCAGCCTTGTTCCTATATACGGAACGCTGTTCCGTTATCCGAAAACACGCTACACACCGCACCCAACGGCGTCAAATCAGAGGCGCGTGAAGACTAGGTTAGCCGAGAGCTGAGACCATATGACAGAGAAAGTGGAACTGTGCGGCGCCGACGAGGTCGCGGAGGGCGCGGCCCTCAAGGTGGAGACCCATGGGCTGACCCTCGCGGTGTTCAATGTGGACGGCGAATACTATGTGACCGATGACCTGTGCACGCACGGCCCGGGCTCGCTGTCGGAGGGCTATATCGAGGGCGACGTGGTGGAATGCAATTTCCACAATGGTCAGTTCAACGTCCGCACCGGCGAGGTGGTCTCGCCGCCCTGCATGATTCCGATCAAGACCTATCCGACGTCGGTCGAGAACGGCAAAGTCGTCATCGAGATCTGAGAGGCCAAGGAGCGAACCCGATGAGCACGAGCACCACCAAAAGCGCCATTGTCTCCGACGAGTTGGCGAAGAAGTTCGCCACCGAGAAGGACACGCCCTATACGCGCTTCATCCGCGGCGAGGGGCTCGACATCATCGGCGCCCACTACGTGCCGAGCCTGCACACGGTCGAGCTCAAGGCCTGGCCGCGCCGCGGCGGCAATTTCGTTTTTATCAACCACGAAGCATCGCGCACCTCGAACGACTGCTACGTCTGCGAGATCCCGCCGGGGCAGAAGCTCGCGCCGCACCGCCAGCTGTTCGAGGAGATGATCCTGGTGCTCGACGGCCGCGGCTCGACCACGGTGTGGAACGACGCCGGCCAGCGCATCACCTTCGAGTGGAAGGCGGGCGCGCTGTTCGCCATCCCGCTCAACGCCTGGCACCAGCATTTCAACGGCTCCGGCAAGGAGCCGGCGCGCTACGTCGCGGTGACCAATGGCCCGCCCGTCATCAACCTCTACGAGGACATCGACTTCGTGTTCAACTCGAAGCACGACTTCAAGGGCCGCTTCAATGGCGAGCCGGATTATTTCAGCGCCAAGGGCGAGCAGAAGGGACTGCTGTTGCAGACCAACTTCGTCGCCGACGCGGTCAACCTGCCGCTGATCAGCGCCAAGGAGCGCGGCGCCGGCGGCGGGCACATCCGCTTCAACATGGCCAAGGGCTCGATGAACAGCCACATCTCCCAGTTCCCGATCGGCACCTACAAGAAGGGCCACTGCCACGGGCCGGGCGCGCACGTCATCATCCTCAATGGCGAGGGCTACTCGTTGATGTGGCCGGAAGGGGAGGAGCCGCGCCGTTACGACTGGCATGTGGGCAGCATGATCGTGCCGCCCAACATGTGGATGCACCAGCATTTCAACAGCGGCACGACGCCGGCGCGCTATCTCGCCTTCAAGCACGAGGTGGTGTCGATCCGCAACGGTCAGGGCGTGCCGAAGGCCTGGATCAGCCGCCGCATCGGCGGCGATCAGATCGACTACGCCGACGAGAAGCCGGAAATTCGCACCATGTTCGCGCAGGAGCTGGCGAAGAACGGGCTCAAGCCGAACATGGACTCCGCCTATCAGGCCGAGCTCGGCGAGCTCCCGCCCAAGGCGGCGTGACGCACCTTGCGCAAACAGAAACGGCGCCCGAAGGGCGCCGTTTTCGCGAAATCGTAGGGTGCGCAGGCGGTCAGGTGCGCAAAGCGGAGCGTGCGCACCGCCCCGATCGTTCAGACCGCCCCGGCGAGCATCACGACGCCGATGAGGGCCGCGGCGCTGCCGGCGAAGCGGACGAGGCTGCGGCCGAAGGCGCCATCGAACCGGCCGAGCGCGAGACCGAGCCCGATCCCGAGAGCGTGCAGCACCGCCGTCGCGGCGACGAAGCCGAGGCCATAGAGCAGGCCGGATGCGGTCTCGGGCGTCTCGAGTCCATGCGCATAGCCGTGGAAGATGGCGAAGAAGCCGACCAGCGCCATCGCGGCCGCGACCGGCAGCGCGAGGCGCAGCGCGACCGCGCTGCCGAGCACGATGACGGAGAGCGCGATGCCGGTTTCGGTGAGCGGCAGTGCGCTGCCGCTCATGCCGGCGACGCCGGCCGCCGCCATCATGGCGACGAAGCTCGCCGGCACCGCCCACAGGGCGCGGCCACCGAGCTGCGCGGCCAGCAGGCCGACCGCCACCATCGCGAGGATGTGGTCGAGTCCGCTGAACGGATGAACGAAGCCGCTCGCAAGATCATGCGTGTGGCCGGGCAGGCCGGGATGCGCGAACGCAAGGGTCGGCGCGAGGACGAAAGCGGTGGCGAGCAGGGCGCGGCGCATGGCAAACCTCATGGCAAAGCTCATCGGAAGCGACGATGGCGGGTAAGATAGTTGATGAATAAGTGCATACGCAATGCTAAGGCAAGCCCCTCATTCAAGGAGACCCGCTGATGCCCGGCTCGGACGAGCCCAAGAAATCACCTGACACACCGGCCCACACGCTCGCCGACCACAGCTACGGGATCGATCTGGCGCATACCCATGACGGCTATGCGGACCACGATCACGACTTTCCCGATGACCTGCCGCTCGAGGAAAACCCGATCTGGATCGCCGATCACGTCACGCTCATGACGGTCGGCATGGACATCGGCTCCTCAGGGACCCAGGTGGTCTTCTCCCGCGTCAACCTGCGCCGGCTCGGCGAGGATCTCTCCAGCCGCTATTTCGTCGTCTCGCGCGAGACGCTGTATCAGTCTCCGGTCGCGCTCACGCCCTATGCGAGCGAGGAACGGATCGACGAGGCGGGGCTTGGGGCCATCATCGACGACGCGTACGCGGCCGCGCGCATCGGCCCGGACGAGATCGACACCGGCGCCGTGATCCTGACCGGCGAGGCGCTGCGGCGCGAGAATGCCCAGGCGATCGCCGGGCTGCTTGCCGAAAAGGGCGGCGACTTCGTGTGCGCCACTGCCGGCCATCACATGGAATCGATGCTCGCTGCCTACGGGTCGGGCGCCGCGCGCGTGTCGAGCGACGAGGGCAAGCGCATCCTCAACATCGATATCGGCGGCGGCACCACCAAGCTGGGGCTGGTCGAGAACGGCAAGGTGATCGCCACCGCGGCGGTGCATGTCGGCGGCCGCCTGCAGGTGGTCGACGAGCGCGGCGCCATCGTGCGTCTCGATCCTGCCGGCAGGCATCACGCCAAACGTGCGGGCTTCTCGTGGAGCCGTGGCGACCGCGTGACCGACGCCGACATGGACAAGGTCGCCGATGCGATGGCCGACGCGGTCGTCACGGCACTGACCGTGCGCCCGCTGCCGCACGACATCGCGCACCTCTATCTCACCGATCCCATCGCCGACTTCGGTCGCATCGACGGCGTGATGTTTTCCGGCGGGGTGGGCGAATACATCTATGGCCGCGAGAGCCGCGACTTCGGCGACATGGGGCGGCGTCTCGGTCGCGCAATGCGCGCCCGCATCGATGCGGGCGCCTTGCCGTGGCCCTTCCTTCCCGCGCACGAATGCATCCGCGCGACCGCGCTCGGCGCGTCCGAATACAGCGTGCAGCTCTCCGGCAACACGAGCTACATCTCCTCGCCGGGGGCGCTGCTGCCGCGGCGCAATCTCCAGGTCCTGCAGCCGCCCTACGTCTGCACCGAGGTGATCGATCCCGATGCGGTCGCCCAGGCGATCCGCAGCCACCTGGTGGCGTTCGACGTCGAGGAGGAGCGCGAGATCGCGCTCGCCTTCCGCTGGCAGGGCGTGCCGGCCTACGAGCGGCTCGCCGCCTTCGCGGCGGGAATTCGCCGCGCGCTCGAGTCCCGCATCGCGCGCCGGCAGGCGATCTACATCATGCTCGACGGCGACGTTGCGCAGACCCTCGGCCACATCCTGCGCGACGAGATGGACGTGCACAGCGAGCTTCTCGCGATCGACGGCGTCGTCCTGTGGGACTTCGACTACATCGATCTCGGCCGCATCCGCTATCCCTCCAATACCGTGCCGGTGACCATCAAGTCGCTCGTGTTCAGCGAAGACCCGCGCGGCCCGCGTCCGCGCGAGCGGCTGCACCACCATGATCATGGGAATGACCACGAGCATGGCCACCCGCGTGCCCACGCGCACGCTCATGAGCATGCCCACGGCGATCACCATCATGCGCATGATCACGACCATGATCACGACCATGATCACCACCATGATCACCACCATGATCACCACCATGATCACGGTCATACGCACCGTCGCGGTGGGCGCTCACCCAAGTAAGCGTACAAGTAAAGGTGCAAGGCGCCGGCCGCCCTTGTCCTCGCCGTCGCTGCCCTGCTTGAATGGGTCTCGCGTCAAAAACCCGGGAGACGATCATGCCAGCTCAAGACCCGACATCGACGCGCCGCGGCGTGTTGGCCGCGGGCGCCACGATCGCCGCAACGGTCGCCGCCGGCGGAGCGACGCAGGCGCATGCCCAATCGGGACCGAAGACCTTCGTCCTCGTGCACGGTGCCTGGCATGGCGGCTGGTGCTGGCGGCGCGTCGCGGATCTCCTGGGGAAGCAGGGCCACAAGGTGTTTACGCCGACGCTCACCGGGCTCGGCGAGCGCTCGCACCTGATGAACGCCGGCATCACGCTCGACACCCACATCAGCGACGTCGTCAACGTCATCAAATGGGAGGACCTTCACGGAATCTGCCTGGTCGCCCATTCCTATGGCGGCTGGCCGGTGTCGGGCGCGCTCGAGCAGATCGGCGATCGCGTCGCCTCGATCGTCTTTCTTGACGCCTTCGTGCCGGAGGACGGGCAGAAGGGCTTCGACTTCGCCTCGGACTTCAGCCGCAAGGGCACCATCGAGGCGCAGCAGAAAGGCGAAATCTCGCGCCCGGCACCGCCGGCCAGCGCGTTCCATGTCAACGAGAAGGATGTCGCGTGGGTGCAGTCGAAGCTCACCCCGCAGCCGCTCGGGCTCGCCTTCTCGGTGATCAAGCTCACCGGGGCGCGCGAGAAGGTGGCGAAGAAAGCCTATGTCCGTGCGCCGGCCTACCCGCAGCCGGCCTTCGACAAGTACTACGCGGCCAAGAAGGCCGACCCGTCATGGCGCACCTATGAGGTCGCATGCGGTCACGACGTCATGGTCGATGCACCGGAGCGGCTGACGGAGATCTTGCTCGAGTCGGCGTAGGATGCACGGAACGTAGGGTGGGCAAAGGCGCGTAGCGCTGTGCCCACGCGGCTTCTGGCGATCGCGACATTGGTGGGCACGCTTCGCTTTGCCCACCCTACATCGCCGCGAACAACTCGTCGGCCGCCATCCGCCGCGGCGTGAACCCCTGCTCGTGCAGGTACCGGCACAGCGTCTCGATCGCCTTGCGGTTCTCCTCCAGCCCATACGGCCAGATGTCCGTGCCGAGCACGGCTTGCGTGGCGCGGTACTCGGCCTCGACCCAGGGCAGGGTGACAGAGAACGCCGCGAGCTTCTGCAGATCCGCGATCGCGATCTCCTTCGCCTTGAGGAAGGCGTCGAACACCGCGCGCGCCATCCAGGGATGCTGCGCGAGCAGCGAGTTGCGGATGCCGACCGCGTGCATCAGCGGATAGACGCCGGCCTTCTTGTAGTAGGCCTGCTCGACCGCGCGGGTGTCGGCGAACAGCCGGCCGACGTTCGGAGCGCCCTCGAGGAAGCAGGAGGGCGGCCGCGCTGTGAACAGCGCGTCGAGCTCGCCGTCGGCGAGCATGCCGGCGAGCGTCTTGCCCGACGGGATGTTCTCGATCTCGACGCCCGCGACCGGGTCGGGCGGCGCGGTCTTTTGCGACGGTTGCTCCATGCCGCCGAGCCGCCACCGCAGGTCGGACGGCTTGATCCCGTATTCGTCGGCGAGAAGCCCGCGCATCCATACCAGCATGGTGGTCAGATATTCCGGCGTGCCCACCCGCTTGCCCTTGAGGTCGGCCGGCGAGGCGATCCGGTCGCTGCGCACGAAGATCGCCGAATGGCGGAACGCGCGCGAGAGGAACACCGGCACCGCCGTATAGTGATGCGCGCCGCGCGCCTTCAGGGTGATGTAGGTCGAGAACGACATCTCGGAGACGTCGAACTCCTGGTTTTTGAGATTTCGGATGAACAGCGCATTCGCCTCGACGGTCGAATAGGTGACGGCGCAGCCCGCGATCGGCACTGCGCCCTCGCGCAGCGCGCGCACACGGTCGTAGTCGCCGGCTGCGACCGTGATGGGGACGTCGGGCATGGGGCATACTCCGCGTCATTCCGGGACGGCGCGCAGCGCCGGGCCCGGAATCCATAACCCCGGCGCGTGCGATTATCGAGGGCTGGATTCCGGGTTCGCGCCTTCGGCGCGCCCCGGAATGACGCAGGAAACGCTACCCCTTGAACCGCTCCGCCGGCGGCGCGATCTCGGTCACGAGATCCCGCACCAGCCGCTTGTTGTGCAGCGGCTTCACCGTCATCTCGCCCGGCGCCAGCCGCGCCGTGCAGGCATAGACGGTCTCGCCGTCGAGCTCGATCATGCATTCCTTGCACGCATTGGCATTGATGCAGGAGAACCGGATGGCGAGCGAGGGATCGCGATTGGCGCGGATCCAGCGCAGGCCGTCGAGCACCGACTGGCCGGTCTCGAACGGCACCTCGTAGCGCTCGAAGCGCCCCGTCTCGGGGGCGCCGCCCCGCCACACATTGAGCGTCGCGGTCTCGCTCATTGCGCCGCCACCGCGGCGGCGACCGGAATCGACTCGAAGGCGAGCCGTCCGCCGGTCAGTCGCGCCGTCTGGTTGACCTGCCACTCCGGCAGCATGCCGGAAAAATCCTCGCGCTGATGGGCGCCGCGGCTCTCGGTGCGGCGGAGCGCGGCCGCCGCGACCGTACGCGCCACCAGCAGCATGTTGCGCAGATCGAGCCAGTCGATCCGCTGCATGTCGAACGGTCCGCCATCGCCCGGCGGCCGTTCGCCGAGAGCAGCATCGAGCTCGCCGATGGTGTCGAGCGCACGGGCGAGCTTCGTCGCGGTGCGGAATGGGCCCACCTCGTCGGCCATGACGGCCTGCAGGCGCTGGATCATGGCGGCGGTATTGACATCGGAGGGTCGCCCGGGCGCCGCCGCGAGATCGATCGCCGCCCGGGCATCCGCGTTCTGAAAAGCTTGTTGTCGCCCGCGGGCCCGCTCGGCCGCGGTTCGGCCGGCGCGGCGGCCGAACACCAGGGCCTCCGTGATGGCATTGCCGGAGAGCCGGTTGGCGCCGTTCGCGCCGCCGACCGCTTCGCCGGCGACCAGGAGGCTCGGCACCTCGGTCTCCATCTGCGTGTCTGTCTTCACCCCGCCCATGTGGTAGTGCGCGATCGGCGCCACCTCCACCGGCATTTTGGTGAGGTCGATGTTGTTGGCGGCGAGCCGGTCGATCACCGGCCCGAAGGCGGCGCGCAGCGCCTCGGCCGAGCAGTGCTGGAAGCTCAGATACGCGCCGCCATGTGGCGAGCCGCGCCCGGCTTCCACCTCCTTGATGATCGCGTAGGTCGCGAGGTCGCGGGTGATGACATACTTCCCGTCCTCGCGGGTCCCGTAGCGCTGGGTGAACTCTTGCCTGTCGGCATTGAGCAGCCGCCCACCGAGCTTGTAGCGGAACGGATCCCACATGATCGGGTCCATGCCGATCAGCCGCGGCGCGAGATGGCCGATCGGGAAGAACTGCACGAACTCCATGTCGAGGAGGGGGGCGCCGGCGCGCAGCGCCAGCGCATAGCCGTCGCCGCCCATGTTGGCGGAGGCGCTGTTGCGCCGGTAGAGCCGGGTGAGACCGCCGGTCGCGACGATCGTCGCCTTGGCCGCGATGGTCACCGGCGCACCGGTCGAAAGATGCAGCGCGACCGCCCCCGACACCTCGCCGCCGCTGCGCACGAGATCGACGACGAGAAGATCGCCCGCCTTGCGGATCCCGGCGCTCCGGTTGACTTGCGTGCGCAGGGTCTTCGAGACCGCCGGCCCGGTATTGAGGAAATCCACATAGGCGCAGCGCGGCCGGTCGTGACCGGGCGCCATGGCCTGGGTGATGCGCCCGTCCTTGCGGGCCCAGCCGACCCCCCAAGCATCCATCTCACGGATGCAGTCCGGCCCGTCCTCGCACAGCAGGCGTGCCAGCGGCTCGTCGCACAGTCCGCGGCCGGCCTGCAGCGTATCGGCGAGATGGTAGCGCCAGTGATCGGGGGTTTCCGAGCCGAGCGCGACCGCAACGGTCATCTGCGCCATCACGGTCCCGCCGCCGCGTCCGATCAGGCTGCGGTCGGCGAGGAAGACGCTGGCGCCGGCGCGCGCCGCCTCGATCCCGGCGTACATGCCGGCACCACCCGATCCGATGATCAGGACGTCGGTCTCGACATGCATGGCTTCGGCGCGCACGGGCGGCTCCTTCGGCAACCTCACCGATACACCGTTTGGCGCGCGCCGCAACCGCCGGATCGTTCAGCCGCTCCGTGCGTTGTTCCAGAAGGACAACAGGAGGACGTCCATGCCGGACAAACAGACAATCGAGAAGGCGCGCAAGGACAAGCGCGAAGGCAAGTCGCCGTCGACCCAGGCGGGCGAGTTCGTCCGTGCGGAGATCGACAAGATCCGCCATGGCGAGCATGGCGCACGCTCGGCCAAGCAGGCGATCGCCATCGGCCTCTCTGAGGCGCGGCGCGCCGGCGTCGACCTGCCGCCGCCGCGCAAGGGCAGGACGAAGGCGCGCACCCGCAAGAGCGCCGAGTACGCCTACGAGGCCGGGCAGGGCAAGCGCAAGACGAAGCGGCGGCCGCGCGTCGCGCGCGCCGTCAAGGCGGCGCTCAAGCGCGAGCCGCGCAGCACCGCGTCGCGCCAGTCG
>DASTZX010000120.1:0-15083 GCA_035764045.1 Xanthobacteraceae bacterium
TAGCCTGCGACCGCGAAGCCCTTGGCCGCCATGTGCCGCGCCATCTGCAGCCCCATGGCGCCGAGCCCGATCACACCGGTCCGCTTTACTGGTTGGCTTGTGTCAGTCATGCGGTTGATCCCGTTCCATCGTCATCCGTGCGCGACGCTGTTCCGTCGCACTTGCATCGAGCAACCAATCGCCCTTCGCGTGGTTGATCACCACGCCATAGATCTCCGCCGCCGCCCCGACCGAGACGTCGCCCTCGCGCACGTCGGCGAGCACGCGCTCGGGGTCGCGCCGCAGCGGATCGCCATAGCCGCCGCCGCCCGGGGTATCGAGGCGAAACACATCGCCCTCCCGCAGCGGGTAGTCCGCGTAGCGCGTCGGCAGGCGCTTCGCCTTGTCGGTATCGGGGTTGATCCAGATGTCCCCGGTGCGGCCGTCGCGCCCGTCCGCAAAGCCGTTGGGGGCGATCACGTGCTTGGCGGAGCGGATCGAGAAGCGCGCCTCGGCGAGGTTGAGATACTCGCGCCGGATGCCGAGGCCGCCGCGGAATTCGCCGGCGCCGCCCGAATCGCGGATCAGCTCGAAGCGCAACAGGCGGGTCGGGAACTCGCTCTCGATGATCTCGACCGGAGCGATCTTCGCATTGGTCTGGTTGACGGTGGTGCCGGACGCACCGTCGCGGCTCGCGCGGGCGCCGGCGCCGCCGCCGACGATCTCGTATTGCACGTAGCCCTTGCCCGTATAAGTGCTGCGCCCGCCGACGATGATCGAGCGGCTGCCGCAGCCATCGGCGCGCACGCGGCCCGGGATGACGTGGCTGAGCGCCTCGAAGATGGCGTCGACCACCGCGTGGATGGTCGGGTTGTAGGTGTTGACCGGCGCCGGATAGTGCGGGTTGACCACGCTGCCAGGCCGGGCGTCGATCGTGAAGGCGCGCAACAATCCGCTGCTCACATAAGTCTGCGGATCGATCATCGAGATCAGGCAATAGGCGATCGCGGCCTGCACCAGGGGCGGCCGGATGTTGGCGGGCCCGCGGGTCTGGTCGGCGCAGCCGGTGAAATCGAAATGGATGGTCTGCCCGCGCTTCTCGACCGCGACGTGGACGCGCACCGGCTTGTTGAGCTCGATGCCGTCATCATCGATGAAGCGCTCCGCCTCGAAGCGCCCGTCCGGCCATTCGGCGATGGCGGCGCGCACCTTGCGCTCGGAGCCCTCGAGCAGCTGGGCGAAGCAGGCGAGGATCTTCTCCTCGCCGTATTTCTCGATGAGCGCGACCAGGCGGCGCTCGCCCAGCCGGTCGGCGCCGAGCTGGCCGCGGATGTCGCCCAGCACCAGCTCCGGCGTGCGGCTGTTGGCGGCGATGATGCGCTCGAGATCGCGGTTCGGGGCCCCGGCGCGCTGGTAGCGCACCGCAGGAAGCTGCAGGCCTTCGTTGAACACCTCCCGGGCCTGGCCGGAGCAGCTCCCCGGCACCGGGCCGCCGATGTCGCTCTTGTGCGCGATGCTGCCGCAGAAGCCGATGAGCCGGCCCTGCCACATCACCGGCGTGATCACCGCGATGTCGGGCGCATGCGGGCTGCCCCCCGCATAGGGATCGTTGATGAGGAAGGCGTCGCCTTCGGCGATGTCGTCCCGGAAGGCGGCGAGCAGCGCGGCGCAGCAGGCCGGAAAGGCACCGATATGCAGCGGCAGCACCACGTGCTGCGCCACCACGTCGCCGTTCGCGTTCATCAGCGCGCAGGAGGCGTCCTGCGACTCGCGCACGATGGTGGAGAAGCCGGTGCGAAAGAGCGAGTTCTGCATCTCCTGCACGATGCCGGAGAGCGATGCCTTGAGGACCTCGAGATCGACCGCATCAATGGGCATGTCTAGCTTCACCCCGCCTCCGTCACGATCAGGTTCTTCCAATCATCCACCCGCGCGACCTGGCCGGGACAGATCACCGTGGTGCAGTCGAGCTGGTCGAGCACGGCCGGCCCCAGGACGGTGAGCCCGACATCGAGCATTTCGCGCCGATAGACCGGGCAGTCGATCGTCTCGCCGTCGAAGCGCACCGGCCGCCGCGCGCGCTCGGCGGCGGCGAGCCGCGTGCCCGTGCGGGCGAAGCGCGGCATCTCGACCGGCGGCACCTTGCCGATGCCGCGCACCCGATAGGACACGATCTCGACCGGCTCCTCCGGCGCATTGTGGCCGAACATGACCGCGTGCTGGGCGTCGAAGCGGGCGCGCAGGCGCGCCAGGTCCTCGGTCGCCGCCGCGTCGCACGGAATGGTGATCTCGTAGCCCTGCCCCGCATAGCGCATGTCGACTGCGCGCTCGATGCCGATCTGCGCCTCGGCGAATCCGTCGGCGCGCAGGTCGGCATCGGCCTGTTCGGTCAGCCGGGCGAACATGGCGTCGACGTCCGCGGGTGCGAGCGCGGCGATGGGATCCATCCTCGACTGCACATAGTCGTGCTTGACGTCCGACATCATCAGCCCGATGGCGGAAAACACGCCCGGATAGAGCGGCACGATCACGCCCGCCATGCCGAGGTCGCGGGCGATGCGGGCGGCGTGCACGGGTCCGGCGCCGCCGAAGGCGAGCAGCATGAACTCGCGCAGGTCGTGCCCCCGCATGGTGGAGATCGCCTTGATGGCCTCCGCCATCTTGACCTCGATGATGCGCACGATCCCGTCGGCCGCCGCCGCCGGATCGAGCGCGAGCGGCCGCGCGACACTCTCGACCGCGGCGCGCGCCGCGTCCGCATCGAGCCGCATGCGGCCGCCGAGGAAATTGTCCGGGCTGAGAAATCCGAGCAGCAGGTTGCAGTCGGTGATGGTCGGCGCCTTGCCGCCGCGGCCGTAGCAGGCGGGGCCGGGCGCCGCGCCGGCGCTGTCGGGACCGACCTGCAGGGTACCGAACCGGTCCACCCGCGCGATGGTGCCGCCGCCGGCGCTCACCGTGTTGATGTCCATCATCGGCACGGCAATATCGCGGCCCTCGATCTTGCCGCGGCTGGCGACGGACGGCGCGCCATCGCGGATCAGCGCGACGTCGCACGAGGTGCCGCCCATGTCGAAGGTGATGACGTTGGGGAAGCCGGTCATGCGGGACGCGGCGACGCCGGCCGTGACGCCGCCCGCCGGGCCGGAGAGCACCGTCGTCACCGCCTTGCGCGCCGCCGCCGCGAACGTCGCGGTGCCGCCGTTCGACTGCATGATGTATTTCTGCCGGGTCGTCACCCGCGCCCCCTGGAGGCGGGCGTCGAGCTCGCCGATGTAGCGGGCGAGGATCGGCTGCAGATACGCGTTGATGACGGTGGTGCTGAGGCGAAAGTACTCGCGGATCTGCGGCAGCACCTCGCTCGAGAGCGAGACGCTGCAGCCCGGCATCTCCTCGGCGATGATCTCGCGCACCCGCGCCTCGTGCGCCGGGTGAAGGAAGGCGAACAGCAGGCAGACTGCGATCGACTCGACGCCCTGCGCCTTGAGGGCGCGGACGCTTCCGCGCAAGGCTGGTTCGTCGAGCGGGCGCAGGACTGACCCGCGGAAATCGACGCGCTCCTTCACCTCGCCGGTGCGGCTTTGCGTCACCAGCATCGCCGGCTTGTCGAACATCACGTCGAAGATCGCCGATCCGTAGGGGCGCGACTGCTCGCCCACCGGATAGATGCCGCGGAAACCTTCGGTCACCAGGAGCCCGGTGCTGGCGCCCTTGCCTTCGAGCAGCGCGTTGGTGCCGACGGTGGTGCCGTGACAGAAGAACGCGATGTCCTGCGCGGCGACTCCTTGCGCCAGCAGGCCCTCGACGCCTTGAATGATCGCGCGCGATGGATCGTCCGGGGTCGAGGCGACCTTGGCGATGGAGACCGCGCCGGTCGCCTCGTCGAGATAGACGAAATCCGAGAAGGTCCCTCCCGTATCGACCGTGACGCGGTAACGCGGCATTCCACCCTAACTTTCTTTTCCACTTGTCCGGCCCTCATCCTGAGGAGCCGCGCGAAGCATGGCGTCTCGAAGGATGGCGGCAAGCTCCTCGACCCGTTCTATGGTTCGAGACGCGTCGCTGCGCGACGCTCCTCACCATGAGGCCGGGAGAGACGTATAGTGCCTCTGCGTCCGCCTTGCCATTCCCCATGGGCGGACCTAAGGCTGTCGGCCGAGACGAAGAGGCACGCCCATGAAGCTCAAGGACCAGGTCGCCATTATCACCGGTGCGGGCCGCAATATCGGCGAGGAGATCGCCAAGCTGCTGGCCGAGAACGGCGCCAAGGTGGCGGTGGTCGACACGGATGCGGGGCGCGGCAAGAAGGTCGCGGAGGAAATCGCCAAGGCCGGCGGCGAAGCTGCGGCCTTCGTGGCCGACGTGTCCTCGGAATCGGATGTCGGACGGCTGATCAAGGACGTCGTGGCGAAATGGAGCCGCGTCGACATCCTGGTCAACAACGCCGCCATCTCGGACAACAAGGACATCCTCGAGGTCACCAAGGAGCAGTGGGACAAGGTGCTGGCGGTCACGCTCACCGGCCCGTTCCTGATGAGCCAGCACGCCGCGCGGGCCATGGTCGCCGGCAAGCGGGGCGGCAAGATCGTCAATGTCGGGTCGACCTCCGGGTTCTTCGGACGCTCGCGCGCAGTCGCCTATGCGGCCGCCAAGGGCGGCGTCGCCAACCTGACACGCGCCATGGCGGTGCAGCTCGCGCCGCACAACATCCGCGTCAATGGCGTGGTGCCGAACAAGATCGGCTCGCCGGTCGGCAAGGACGAGTTCGACCCGACCCGGCCGGTGATCAACCTGCGCGGCCGCAACGGCCTGCCGATGGACATGGCGCGGGCGGTGCTCTTTCTGGTCTCCGACGACTCCGACTTCATCGTCGGCGACATGCTGTTCGTCGATGGCGGCGTGTCGGCGATCCTGGTCGGCGATGCGGCCGCGAGCCGAGAGACGCGGCCCAGGGCGTAGAATGCGCCGCGTGGTCGCGATCGCGCCATGACCGACAGCCTGCCCCGTTACCGCCTCGGCGTCGACGTCGGCGGCACGCATACCGATCTCGTCCTGCTCGACAAGGCAAGCGGCACGCTCATGGTCGAGAAGGTGTCGAGCACGCCGAAGAACCCGGCGCTGGGCGTGCTCGACGGCGTCGCCCGGTTCGTCGCGCGGGGCGTGCGCCCGGAAGAGATCGCTTTCTTCGCCCACGGCACCACCATCACCACCAACGCGCTGCTCGAGATGCGCGGCGCCAGAGTGGGCCTCCTGATCACCCGCGGCTTCCGCGCCGTGCAGGAGATCCAGGCGCAAGCGCGCGACGGCAACCTGTTCGACTATTTCTACGCCAAACCCGAGCCGATCGCGCCGCAGAGCCTGACGAAGGAGATCCGCGAGCGCTCGGACTATCAGGGCAACGTGCTCGTTGCGCTCGATCATGATGCCGTGCGCCAGGCGGCGCGCGAGCTCAAGGCCGCCGGCGTCCAGTCGATCGCGGTCTGCTACCTGTTCTCGTTCGCCAATCCGGCGCATGAGGCGGAGACGCGGCGGCTGATCCGGGAGGAGCATCCGGACGCCCATGTGTCGCTGTCGAGCGAGGTGCTGCCGCGCCTGCGCGAATGGCCGCGGCTCTCCACCACGCTGATCAACGCCTATCTCGAGCCGGTGATGATCCATTATATCGATCACCTCAACAAAGGGCTCGACGCCGCCGGGCTGCGCACCCAGCAGCGCTTCCTGATGCAGTCGAACGGCGGCGTGATGCCGTTCTCCGCCGCGGTCGCGGGCGGGCGCACCATCCACACGCTGCTCTCGGGCCCGGCCGCGGGCGCGCAGGCGAGCGCCTATCTCGCCCAGCAAGACGCCGGGCGCGGCCTCGTCACGCTCGACATGGGCGGGACCAGCGCCGACATCGCCTTCATCGAAGGCGGCGTGCCGCTGGAAGTCACCGAGGGTGTGATCGCGCGTCGTCAGATCGACGTGCCGGCCCTCGACATGACGACCATCTCGGCCGGCGGGGGCTCGGTCGCCTGGGTGGGGGGCGGCGGCTTCCTCAATGTCGGGCCGCAGAGCGCCGGCGCCGATCCGGGTCCCGCCTGCTATGGCCGCGGCGGCACACGCCCGACCGTCACCGACGCCGACATCGTCTGCGGCATGCTCAACCCGGACTATTTCCTCGGCGGAGCGCAGAAGCTCGACGTCGCGGCCGCAGCGGCGGCGCTCAAGACGCATGTGGCCGATCCGCTGCGAATGAGCGTGCGCGAGGCGGCGGCCGGCATCCGGCGCATCGTCGACCTGCGCATGGCGGACGAGATCCGGGTGTTCGCCGCCAAACGGGGCGTCGACCTCACCGCCTTCACGCTGCTGCCGTTCGGCGGGGCCGGCGCCGTGCATGCGGCGGCGGTGGCCGAGGAGCTCGGCATGCGTCGCATCCTGGTGCCGCCGCGACCCGGCGCCTTCTCGGCGCTCGGGCTTTTGTGCACCGACGTGGTGCACGATTACATCCGCTCCGAGCTCAAGCCGCTCAACGAGGTCACGCCGGCGCATGCCGAAGCGATCTTTGCTGCGCTCGAAGCCAAGGCGCGCGAGGAAATCGCGGCCGAGGGGCTCGATGCCGGAACGGCCCGCTTCTCGCGCGAGCTCGATTTGCGCTACACCGGCCAGGGCTATGAGCTTCGCACGCCGCTCGACGGCCTGTTCGCCGACGGCCTGACGGCGACGTCGCTCACGCAGGCGCGCGAGCGCTTCGACGAGCGGCACGCTCAACTGCACGGTCATGCCGCCAAGGAGCGGCCGGTCGAGGTGGTGAGCTATCGGCTGCGCCTGCGCGTGCCGGTGCCGAAATACGCCCCACGCGAGGAGCTGGCGCCCGCGGTGCCGCGCGAAGCCGCGCCGAAGGGCCGGCGCACCATCCACCTCGACGCCGCGAGCGCATGCGAAGCGACGCTCTACGAGCGCGACGGGCTCGATGTCGGCGCCGCGATCGAGGGACCGGCCATCGTCGAGCAGTTCGACGCCACCACGGTCATCCCGCCGGGCTGGCGCGCCGAGGTCGACGCCCGGCGCAATCTGATCCTAGAGAGACTGAATGCGTAGGTTTGCCTCGAATTCGTCATTCCGGGGCGCGGGCCAACGGGTCCGGCCTTCGGCCGGCCCGATGACAGGCTCCGCCCGCGAACCCGGAATCCAGAGCCACACTCGGTGGCCATGCATTCCGGATAGCCGCGCTGCGCGCGGCTTCCGGAATGACCACCTGGCGCAGGCGGAGTGAGCCATGGATGCGATCACCATCCAGATCCTGCGCAACAAGATCGCGAGCCTGGTCGACGAGATGCATTATCATTTCTATCGCTCGGGCTATTCGACCATCATCCGCGAGTCGCGCGATTTCAGCTGCGTGATCCTCGACCGCGGCGGGCGGCTGATCGTGGCGCCGCCGATGTTCTTCCATGCGCCGGTCTATCGCCATCTGGTCGGTCGCATCCTCGAGGTGCATGGGCCGGGTGGAATCGCGGAGGGCGACGTCTTCGTGTCGAACCACCCTTACGAGGGCGGTCTGCCGCACGTCTCCGACATGGCGTTCGTCGCACCGGTGTTCGCCGACGGACAGATCGTCGCCTTCGCGGGCTCGATCGCCCACAAGGCGGACGTCGGCGGGACGGTCGCGGGCTCGACCTCCGCCAATGCCACTGAGCTCTTTCACGAGGGCGTGCTGATCCCGCCGATCAAGATCATCAGCGCGAGCCGCGCGCTTCCCGACATCGAGCGCCTGATCCTCGCCAACAGCCGTCAGCCCGCGCTGGTGCGCGGCGACATGCAGGCGCAGATCGCGGTGACGCAGATGGGCGCGGCGCGGGTGAAGGAGCTGTGCGGCCGGTTCGGCGCCACGACGGTGACCGAAGCCTTCGCGGCGATCCTCGACGGCGCCGCGCAGGAGCTGCGCGCCGCCATCGCCAGGCTGCCGCCCGGAACGGCCAGCGCGGAGGGCCTCTTGGACAGCGACGGCGTGACGGTCGACAAGCCGATCAGGCTCGCGGTGACGATCACCATCGCGGACGGGATGGCCACCTTCGACTTCTCGAACAGCGACCCGCAGGCGCGCGGGCCGGTCAATCTGCGGCCCTCGATGGTCGAGGCCTGCGTGTTCTATTCGCTGATCGGCTGCCTCGGCCCGGGGCTCGCGTTCAATGACGGCATGCGCGACGCGGTGCGGCTGGTGTTCGCGCCGCGCACCATCACCAACGCAGAGCCGCCGGCTCCGGTGTCGAACTATCAGATGGTCAACCTCAAGCTGGTCGACGTGATCCTGGAAGCGCTTGCCACGTTCCACCCGCAGCGCGCGACCGCGCATGCCGGCTCATCGAGCGCGCTCAGCATCGCCTATGCGAAGGCGCGGCCCGGACAGTCGAGCATGCAATACGAGATCATGGGCTCGGCCTACGGGGGCGGCATGGGGCACGACGGCGCCTCGGCGACCGCCACCCACCTCTCCAACCTTCACATCACCCCGATCGAGATCCTGGAATCGGAATATCCCTGCCGGGTGACGCGCTTCGATCTGGTGCCGGACTCGGGCGGCGCCGGCGAATTCCGCGGGGGCCTGAGCCTGCGGCGCGAATACGAGCTCCTGGAAGACGCGACGGTGATCCGCCGCTTCGACAAGACGCGCTTTCCGCCGCAAGGGATCGCGGGCGGCAAGGCGGGCGGCCGCGCCCGTTTCGCGGTGCGGCTCGGCACGCCCGAGGAGCTCGAGACGCGCGCCTCCGCTCGCATGGAGATGAAGGCGGGCGAGCGCTTCCTGCTGCAGAGCGCGGCAGGCGGCGGGTTCGGCGCGCCGTCGCGGCGGGCCCGCGCCGCCGTCGCCCGCGATATCGCCGAGGGCTATGTCACGGCGCAAGCCGCGAAGGAGGATCATGGCGATGGCCGATGACAACACGAAGGAGCCGGTGGGCATCATCGGGGTCGGGCGGATGGGTCTTGCGATGGCGAAGCACCTCGCCAAGCACGGCCACGTCATCACGGTCTGCGACATCGATGCCGGCAATGCCGCCAAGGCGGGCGCGCTCGGGGCGCGCGTCGCCGCAACGCCGGCCGAGGTCGGCCGGCATGCGCGCTTCGTCATCCTCGGGGTCGGCTATGACGGGGAGGTCAATGCGGTGACACTCGGGCCCGATGGCGTGCTCGACACTTTGGCGCCGGGGGCGATCATCGCCGTGTCCTCGACCGTGCTTCCCGAAACCGTGAAGGCGCTCGATGCGAAGGCCCGCGCCAAGCGTGTCGACGTGCTCGATGCGCCGATCTGCCGCGGCCGCTGGTTCGCCGACGAGGGCAAGCTGCTCGCCCTGTTCGGCGGCAAGCCCGACGTGGTGGCGCGCGGACGCGCCGTGTATTCGACCTTCTGCTCCGACATCGCGGCGCTCGGCGAGGTCGGGCACGGGCAGGTGGGCAAGGCAATGAACAACCTGCTCTTGTGGATCACCAGCATCGGCCTGATCGAGGCCGGGCGCATCGCCGAGACCACCGGCATCGACCTGCCGACGCTGCGCGATGCGCTGCAGATGAGCTCGGGCAAATCGCAGGCGCTGGAGGACTGGGACCAGACAAGCTTCATGTGGGCGCTCAAGGACATGCAGATCGTCTCCAGGATGGCCGACCAGGCCGGCCTGTCGCTGCCGGTCACCGGCGCCGTCAAGGAGCTGGTCAAGGAGGCGAAGCGGATCAAAGCGACCAATCCGCCGCAATGGACGCGAGGACAGTCGTAGGACCGTTGGTCGCCGTGACACCACCGCCGACGCGGCGATAGGATCGGGCAACAACCCTCTTGCGGAGGAAACAATGCGATTTCTCCATCGCGCCGCGCCGATCGCGTGTCTGATCGCCCTGATCACCGCCTGGCCGGCGGCGAACGCGCGCGCCGACGACGCCTTCCCGAACCGCATGGTCAAGATCGTGGTGCCCGCCGCGGCAGGATCGACCACCGACACGGTCGCGCGGCTGCTCGCCGACAAGCTCGCCCGCACCTGGTCGCAGTCCGTCATTGTCGAGAACATCGCCGGCGGCGCGATGAACATCGGGGCCGAGCGGGTCGCGCACGCGGCGCCCGACGGCTACACCATGCTGGTCTGCCCGCCCTCCCCGGTCTCCATCAACCAGCTGCTCTATCGCGACATCGACTACGATCCGCTCAAGTTCACTCCGGTTGCGATGCTCGCCAAGATCCCGAACGCACTGGTCGTGCGCAAGGATCTGCCGGCGAACTCGGTTGGCGAATTGATCGCCTATGCCAAGGCCAACCCGGGCAAGCTGACCTACGGCTCGCAGGGCGTGGGCTCGACGGCGCATCTGTCGGCGAGCCAGATGGAGGTGCTCGCCGGAATCAAGATGGTGCATGTGCCCTATCGCGGCGCACTGCCGGCGCTCAACGACGTGATCGCCGGCCATATCGACATGTTCTTCGACACGCTCACCACGTCGGTGCCGCTCTGGCGCGCCGGCAAGGTGCGCATCCTCGCAGTCGCCAGCCCGGAGCGCTCGCCCGATGTGCCGGACCTGCCGACGATCGCCGAATCCGGCCTGCCGGGCTTCCGCTCGATCACCTGGTTCATTTTGGTCGCGCCACCGGGCACGCCGGCCGCGATCGCCGGCAAGGTCAACCGCGACGTGAACGCCGCGTTCGGCGAGCTGGGCGAGAAGTTCCGCGCGATCCGCCTCGAGCCGATGCCCGGCACCCCCGCCGATGCCGCCCGGTTCATCGCGGACGAGACCAAGCTCTGGGGCAACGTGATCAAGCAGGCCCACATCACCGCGCAGTAGGCGGCGCGCACTCGCGGGCGAAGCCGCTCCCGGCGCGCGATTGCTAGTGTCCGGATTCCGGAGTTCGCAGGCATCTGCAGTGGTGCGAACTTCGGGGTCGCCGCCCTAGTTTAGTGCGCAGCTCCGTGCGGCATGCGCTCATTGACCCGGGGCGTCTCCTTCCCTTGCGGCGGCTGCGGCTTCCGCTCGGATTTCTTGCGCGGCTCGCCCATGAGCGCGGGCTGGAACAGCACGGCCGAGACCAGGGTGCAGGCGAGCGAGAGCGCGAGCAGCTTGCCCATGCTCGACGTGCCGGGATGCGCCGACAGCCACAAGCTGCCGAACGCGGTGGCGGTGAGGAGCGCGCTGAAGAACACCGCGCGCGTGAGCGCCGACTGCAGGAAGTCCGTCTGCCCGCGCCGCCATGCCATGATGTAATAGATCTTGAACGCGACGCCGACGCCAAGCAGCACCGGCAGCGCGATGATGTTGGCATAGTTGAGCGCAAAGCCGGTCAACGCGCAGATCTCCAGGGTCACGGCGGCGGCGACGAGCAGCGGGATCAGCGTGAGCAGCACGTCGCCGAAGCGCCGCAGCACGATCCACAGCAGCAGCGCGATCGCAATCAGCGCAACCGCGGCGGCCTCCTCGAAGCTCAGCACGATCGTATCGCCCCATTCGAGAGTCGCGATCGCCTGACCGGTCGCATTGGGCTCCGCAGCCAGCACGGCGGTCGCGAAACGGCGCAAGGTGGGGTCGTCGTAGGTGTCGCCCTTGGGATCGGCTTCGACGCGATGGGTCCCATCGGCGCTGACCCAATCGCGCACCAGCGAGGCCGGCAGATTCTGGACAGTGACCCGCTCGGCCTTCAGCTGGGCGCGCAAATCCTCGAGGTCCGCCATGAGCGGGGTCACGAAGACGGAGGTGACCTTCGCGCGATGCTGCTGGTCGGAATCCGCCAACCGGTCGAGAGCGCCGGCGAGCCGGCGCGCGGCGTCGGCGCCGGAGCCTTTCGCATTCCCGGCGGTCTGCCGCAGGTTGTCGGCGCCACGGCGCAGAGCCGCCACGTTCTCCTCGTCGCTCGGCATCGGGCGCCGGGGACGCTCGAACGCGCTTCCGAGCGCCTGCGCGGCGCGACCGAGGAGCGCAAGCTTGCGGTCCTGGTCCTGCGGGACCAGGCTGTCGAGCGTGCGGACCTGCGCGACCTCGGGGAGCGGCGCGAGCTTCTTGGCGACGGCGCTCGCCTCCTGGGCGGAGCCGGTGAGCACCTGCGCGGCATTGATGCCCGAGTTCGGATCCTTGGCGAGCTCGCGGACGGTCGCCACCGATTCGGAGCTCGGCGGACGCAGATGCAGCGGATCGAAATCGAAGTCGAGCTTGAGCAGCGCCGGAAGCCCAAGGATGCTTATCGCCGCGGCGATTGAAACGATCAGGATGCGGTGATGCTTGAGCCAGCGATCGACCGGCGCCAATGCCGGCGTACGCAGCGAATGCGGCTCGGGGCGCGGATTCATGACCCACACCAACGCCGGCAGGAGCGTCAGGCTGGCCAGATAGGCGACGCCCATGCCGACGCCCGCAATGGTGCCGAGCTGAGCGAGGCCCACATAGGGCGTCGGCCAGAAAGAGAGAAATCCGGCTGCCGCGGCGCCGGCCGCGAGCGTCAACGGCGCCCCGACCCGATCGGCCGCGCCGAGCAAGCCGCCCATCAGGTCGCCGGTGGCGTGCCGCTGGGCGCGGTAGCGCACCGTGTACTGGATGGCGAAATCGGCCCCAAGACCGACGAACAGCACCGCGAACGCCACCGAGATCGGATTGAGCGCGCCGACCATGAGAAGACCGAGCGCCGCCGTGGCGAGAAGCCCGGTGGCGAGCGTCCCGACCACCGCGAGCACGAGACGGAACGAACGCAGCGCGATCCACAGGATCACGATGATGATGACGCCGGTGAGCAGGCCGTTGAGGGCCAGCCCTTCATTGGCGCTCGCCAGCTCCTCGTCGGCGATCGGCGCCGGCCCGGTGATGCGCACCCGCGCGCGGTCGGCGGTGGCGAGCTTGAGGCGCTCGGTCGACTCGCGAATGGCGGCGATGCCGCGCGCAGCCGGCTCGAGCTCCCTGTGGTTCAGATAAGGCCATACGGCGATGAAATGGCGCAACTCGGAGGGCTGCGCCTCGCCCTGCAGCAGCACTTTCCAGGAGAAATCCGCGGGCTGTCCGGCGAGGACCTTCTCGATCGGCTCAGCCGCCATGTTGAGCGGCCGCGTCATGGCGTCGAGCTGCAGCTGGCCCTGCTGGACGCCCATCAGGCCGAACGACAGCGTCTGGACCAGCCCACGCAGGCTCGGATCGCTCGCCAGCGTGCCGATGAGCGGGTTGGCGCGCGTGAGCGCGCCGGTCAGCTGCTCGAGCTGGTCGCTCGGCGCGTACAAGAGACGGTTGCGGCGGAAGAACGGACCGCCGCCCTTGTCGGTGACGGAGCGGAAGAGATCGGTCCGCTTGGCGAGATCCTGAGTCAATGCCTGCGAGGCCGCCTGGGTGAGCTCGGGCGTGGGCCCGTCGACCACCACCAGGATCAGCTCGAGGCTCTCCGGAAACTTCTTGTGATACTCGATCTCACGCTGACGCCAGTCGAGCTTGGACGACAGAAGGTCGTCGATGTTGGCGTTGATGGAAAAATTGCGCGCCGTGTAGACACCCGATCCCACGGCGATCAGGATTGCCACCACGACGACTGCCCAGGCGTGCCGGATGCAGAAGGTCACAGTGCGGACTATCGCAGAAGTCAGCATGGCTCGGGTTTCTTCCCATCAGCGGCAGGGGTATTCGCCGGGAGGGCATTCGAGAGGGCTTGGGCGGAAGGACACGCAATATGTCCTCGCCCCATCCATCGAACACTAACGCCCGGGGGGACGGTTCGGTTTCCTGCAGCGCAGGAGGAAGGCCATATTGGGCGTTCGAGCATGCTGAGGGGCTCCGCGATGCGCATGGGCCGGACCAGGAACATTCAAACCTGGCGGCGGGCGGAAAACACCGGCACGCGCTTGTCCATGAACGCGCGCACGCCCTCCCTGTAGTCGGTCGAGAATCCGGCTTCGCGCTGCAGGTCACGCTCGAGATCGAGCTGGGCGTCGAGGTCGTTACGCTCGGCCGCATCGAGCGCGCGCTTGATCAGGCCCAAGCCGAGCGCGGGCCCGTTCGCGAGCTGGGCGCAGATCGCTTCCGCTTCGGCGATCAGCCGGTCATCCTCGACCGCGCGCCAGATCAGCCCCCAGTCAGCGGCGGTCTTCGCCGCGAGCGGCTCGCCGAGCAGCGCAAGCCCGCGCGCCCGGGCCGCGCCGACGAGCCGCGGCAGGAGCCAGGTGCCGCCTGCATCGGGCACGAGTCCGATCCTAGCGAAGGCCTGAACGAATTTCGCCGAATGGGCGGCGAGCACAATGTCGCAATGCAGAGCGATGTTCGCGCCCGCCCCGGCCGCGACGCCGTTGACGGCGGCCACCACCGGAAAGGGCAACGCGTGCAGTCGCCGCACCAGCGGATTGTAGCAGGTCTCGAGCGACGCGCCGAGATCGCGCGGCGGTCCGCTGCCGGGCAGCCGGTCGCTCAAGTCCTGGCCGGAGCAGAATGCCCGGCCGGCGCCGGTCAACAGCAACGCGCGGCAGTCGCGATCCGCCTCCGCCTCGTCGAGCGCGGCGCGGAGCGCCGCGTGCATCGGCTCATTGAAGGCGTTGAGCCGTTGCGGCCGGTTGAGAGTGACGACGCGATAGCCGGCGCGGCGCTCGACGAGAACGGGCGGTTGGTCGGACATGCGGCCCTCCGGAGAATGGGGGATGCGGCGTTATGCGGGGCCGGCGCGACACATGCGACCGCGCAACCCATGAGCGGGGGCTGGGCGATAGGTCGCGGGCGGCAGATGCGGCCCAAACCCAATCTTGCGCCATAGCCTCCCCTGCTCCGATATTAGGGGCAACAGGATGAGAAGCAACGCGTCAGCCGCAGGAGGTCCCCATGCAGACCAAGCAATACCCGGTCACCCACACGGATGCGGAATGGCGGGCGCTGCTTACGCCCGAACAATACGACGTGCTGCGCGGACACGGAACGGAGGCGCCCGGAAGCTGCGCGCTCAATTACGAGAAGCGCTCGGGAATGTTCAGCTGCGCTGGATGCGGGCAGGTGCTGTTCAAGTCGAAGAAGAAATTCGACAGCGGCACCGGCTGGCCGAGCTTCAACGATCCGGAGCCGGGCGCCGTCGAGGCCTCGCAGGACACGAGCTACGGCATGGTCCGCACCGAGGTGCATTGCAGCCGCTGCGGCAGCCACCTCGGCCACGTGTT
>DASTZX010000121.1:0-7085 GCA_035764045.1 Xanthobacteraceae bacterium
GCGTCGACCACGTAGAGGAAGCTCACGGTTCCTTCCACAGCGGTCGCAAGATCGCCCGGCCCGTCGCCTGACCCCGCCGTCCCGTTGAGCAGCGTGAGAGAGCCGCCCGTCGAGACCGTGTAGCTCGATATGCTTGCGCTCAGGTTGTTCGACACGTAGGCGAACTTCCCCGTGATCGGCTCGAGCGCGATCCAGCACGCAGCAGTTCCTCCGTCGGCGATGTCCGAGCTGATCGGGCCCAGGTGGCCGTCCGTCGTGATCGTGAACGAGGAGACCGCGCCCCGGGCGCCGACCGGAATGACGAAGGACGACCCGAAGAGTTCAGTGATCAGCAGGTCTCCCCTGCGGTCGAAGGCCATTCCAAAATAGGTCGGCAGCGCGCCCGAGGACTGCGTGATCGTCGGGGTGCCGGCCGTGCCATCCCGATTCACCGGAAACACGTAGATCGCATTGGTTCCTTTGACCGCCACGACCAATTGGGTGCCGTTCGGCGAGAAGCGCAGCTGGGCGGGCGAGCGCACGAACGACGGCGGATTGAGCCCGCATTGGAAGTCGGCCGCCGGCGCGCCGGTGAGGCCCGCAAAGCCGGCCGCGGCAGCGGCGGTGCAGGAGACGCCGGTCGCGGCGGAGGCCGGCCCCGCATCGATCGGCTGCGTGAGGTCGAGCGGGATCAGGTGGCCGGCCGTATCGACGCGAAATCCGGTGACGTTCGGGGTGTTGGCGGTGTCCGGCGTCAAGTGGCAGATTGCGGGCGGCTGCGGGCCTCCCGCATTGAGCACGTAGAGCAGATCGACCAGCGGGTCGGTCGTGTTGCTGACGCCATCGCCCTGTTGGTCCCCGGCGTCTTGCGAGCGCCGCAGCGCCTTCACCGTGAGGCTGTTGGGAAACAGCCCGCCGGAAAAGGCCCGGTCCGCAAAGGTCAGCGTTCCGTCGGACGCGATCCGGAATGACGTGATCGTGCCCTGCTGGCAGTCCGTGTTGTAGGCGCCCGTGCCGTTGTTCTCTGCGGCAGTTTCCGTATTGACGACGAACAGGAAGTGATGGCCGGCATCGAGCTGGATGCTGCCGGCCGAGCCGAGCGAATCGACGCCGGCGAGCTGCAGGCCGCTGCCGCCGCCGCCAGTCGCGATCGTCTGGGCGAGCGAGAGGTTTCCATTGGCCGCGCGGTGATAGACCAGGACCTCGTTGTTACCGAGGGCGTTGGTCATCGCGTACACCGCCCCGTCCGCCCAGGCGGCGGCCGGCGAGCAGCAGAGCAGGGCCGCGAGCGGCCCGATCAATTTGCGCAACATGATCATCTCCCACGATGCTTTGAATGTACGGATTTCAAGCATTCCGTTCCCTGCCGGACGACGCGCGAGATGCGAGCCGAGCGAGAGGGGAGCACGCACGTCCAAGGCGAACTACGGAGGGCAGGACAGAGGATGTTTGTTGTTGACGCTCGCCGCAAAGGCAGGTCGGCGCCGCGAGCGTATGCGCAGCAGCCGATCCTAAGCAGCTTTCCCGGCCGGGTGAAGGGCGTTGAAAAGGGATGTGCGATCGTCTGCTCAATCGGCGAAGAGAATCCCTGCGACTTGGTGCGCCCGGATACGGGGGCTCGGAATACCCCCGCGGTGTAGCTCCCACACAGGCGTAATGGGTCCGCAATTGGTGAGGACCAGGATCGTGCGCCGGGTATCGAGCAAACGGATCATGTAGTTGAAGTAGGCGACACAGCCGCCCCCGTGCGCCACGTGACGCAGATCGGGGCCGAGCGCGCGCAGTTGTTCGCGCTCGGTGGCGCTCACGAGAGGAAAGACATTCGTGTACCAGCCGAAGCCATAGTCAACCGGCGTGCCGTCGTTGGTCGTGCCGGAGGTGAAGGCCTGCTCCAGCGCGGCTTTTGGGAGGAGGCGTTCGGTGTTCAAGGCCTGATCCCAAAGAAACAGATCGTCCACCGTGGAGAAAAGACCGCCGTCGCCCACGGTCAGCATCGGGTAATCCCAGCGCGCGAACTGATTTTTCTCCTGCAAATAGCCATGCGCCAGCTTGTGACGTGTGGGACGGGATTGATCGTAGGCGACGGTGTGCTTCATGCCGAGCGGATCGAAAATCCTGGCTTTCAGGAACCCGGCGAAGGATTGACCGGAAACCCTCGCGACGATCATCGCCAGCAACACATAGCCCATGCCCCTGTAGGCGAATCGTGTGCCGACAGGGAATTCCGGCCCTGCCAAGCTCATGGCCCGGTCGAGCACAGTCTCGTTGGTGATGCCATTCATGTCGCGGGCGACGAATTCATCGCCCTTGGAGAAGGGGAGATAATCCGGCAGACCCGACGTGTGATGCAGCAAGTGGCGGACCGAGATTTCCGCGCTCCATGACGGAAGCTGCGGGAAGAACGCCGACAGGCGATCGTCGCAACTCAGCTTCCCCTCGTCTGCCAGCAGCATGATCGCCATGGCGGTGAACGCCTTGGACATCGAGCCCAGATAAAACGAAGTATCCGCCGTAATCGGGCGCTGCATGTCCAGATCGGCGAGGCCGTAACCGTTGCGGTAGACGATTTCATCGTGATCGATGACGAGAAGCGCGGCGCCCGGATGCTGCGGCCTCGCCATATCGGCAAAGACCGCATCCACTCGCGCAGCAGCGGCGGGACTCGGATCCATCGGCGGGATCATACAGGACGTCCACACCGAAAACCGGCGAAAATGTCCGCTTCGGGCTCATGCGTGGACCTGATGTGCCGAGCCAGTCTCCCAGAACCCTCGAGATCCTCGCCGCCAAGATGGGGCCGGCGGAACTCGACGTCATCGTCGCCAGCGCCTATGCGACCTCATGGGCCTCTGCGCGGCGCGCTTCGGCCAATCAGCCGATCCGCTTCAGACATGATTGCGCGCGACTGCGCGATGATCTCACGCGTCACGATGACCAGCTCGTGCATTTCGGATTTCGCGTCAGCGACCCGACGCCTCTGCACATCGATGCTGTCTTGCGTCGCATACCCGTCGGAGCGATTGAAGGAAACGAACTCGGCCTCCGGAGGTCGGAATTGGGCCAACAGCTCGCAAAAATGCCGAAAAGAGGACATCCGGCACGGACTACTCAGTGAGCCACGCGCGGACGGCGCGTGTCCCGCCGCCGTTTCCGATCCGCTATTGTCGTTTATCTCTGACTGCAACAGCCGCACGTGACTCCTCATGAGAGACTGCGCTTCACGCATGTTACGGGACGCTCAGCTCGTCGAGCATCTCTTGCTGGACCTGATGGCGAAGCTCCTGAAGATCCATCGTGCAGAGCGTATGCTCATGCGTGCCCGGCTTCATTCCCCATTTTTCGCAATAGAAGCTGTTCTCGGAGGAGATCTTCGCGATCCGAACGGTCTCCGCCCGGCTCTGGATCTCCGACATATGGGGCAGGACATAAACGAGAAAATAGCCGACGAAGGCCAGCAGACCCGCCCACAGGATGGTTTCCGCGACGTCGTAAACCTTCCTCACCACCGCCATCGCCTTCGATGACTCGCGGGGACGCATCGATGTCGGGCGATCAGACGATCTGTTTTTGAGAAGATTCACGGGCATCGATAATCTCCTGGTTCCGGCAATCAGCGGCGGCCCGAGCTCAAACGCGCGGGCGAGCCCGCGAGCCTGGCGCGGCGGCTGCGAGCGACCGCGGCGGCAATCCTGCCGCGCGGCACTGGGACATGGACGGGCAGTGCGAGACGAGGAACGCTCGAGACGAGGAACGCTTGGGGTGGCACCGGTGCCGGCCATCGCCATCACCGGGACCATGGGCGTGAGCATAGCCGTGCCGCCGTCGCGCACGTGTGAAGAAGCTCACACGTTCGGAAATGCCGGGGTCGGGGCCGGCGGTCGGAAATGCGACTTTAATCGGACTTTTAGCGCGCTTACCCCCGTCACGCCGTCGTGCTAGCCTTGCCGGATGACCGAAACCCGCCGCGAAATGGCTGAACGGCATGTGCTCCGGGGGCGCGAGATCGTGCTCCGGCAACAGCAGCTCGTGGCCGAGACCCGGGCGCGCGGACGGCACACCGAGACCGAAGAGAGACTCCTCGACGCATTCGAGCGCTCCCTCGCCGTCTTCGAGCGGGATCTGGAGGCGATCCGCAAGGATGAGCGCCCCCCCCGCGGCTGAGAAATAGCCCGCAACAGCTCGCAGGCCCGATGCAGTCGGTCCCCTAGCGGTCGTTGGCCCCGCCCCGCTGGAACCAATGTTGATCCTCGGTGTTTTTCCGCACACAACGTGGCTAAGACCGTGCGGAAATTGATGTCCACGCGTATCCAGATCCTGCGCTCCAAGGAAGCCGGCTGCCGCTGGGCGGCGCGGCTGGTCACGCGCAACGACACGCGCGCCTTGTTCGAGCGCATTGCCGACCAGTACGCGGGGATCGCCGATGAGCTCGAGCAGCTGGAACGGCTCGCTCCGCCCTGGATGCAGGCTGCCGAGTAGGCGCGGCCTGCACGCGCCTGCTCGCCTCTTTCCGGCCTGGAAGCTTGGCCGAAACCCATCCCCGCGCCGGCGCGTTGACACGACACAGGTGGAAATGACGTGAGGTGCCCCACGATGGCGGACGACCGTAGCGACCGCGGCGCGCAGGACCGCAGCCGGATCAGCCTGAGCGAGGACTACGAGGTCCGCTATTGGACGCAGGAGCTCGGCGTCTCGAAGGAGAAGCTCACCGAGCTCGTCCGTCGGCACGGCGACTCGACGAAGAAGATCCGCCAGGCGCTCGGCGAGTAGCACGCCGCTTCGCGCTCGCGCCAAACCAAGCACGGCGTTCCGGATCGTTTCCGGCCGGTCAGTCCGCGGTCATTCCTCCAGCGCCGAGGAAATCTCAGCGGCCAATCCCATCAGTTCCTGTCGCAGCGCCGGATCGAGCTCGGGCCGGGCGGCAATTCCGACAAGCTCGATCACGATCCGCTCCAGGCGCTCGCGCACATCGTCTGGCAGGTCAGGTCCGCTGGTACTCATCTCGCCCCCCACCGCGCCCCGGGCGGAACCTATACAGTCAGGCGCAAGCCGGGAAGGCGTTACTCTGGGTTAGCATCCGCCTTCTGCGCCAGCTCCAGGAACCGCTTCGCCATGTCCATCATGCGATCCCGGTGCTCGCGCAGCGACATTCGCTCGGCGATCGCGACGCACAAGGCGGCGTGGCGGCGGAGCTCTGCTGCCTTCTGTTGCGGATCCGACATGACCATGACACCGCGACGTTGTCTCCTGTCATTGGTCGCGTCCCACGGCCCGGCAGGTTCAAAATCCCCCAAAGGAAAACGGCCCCTCGCGCCTTTGCGTTGATTGATGCGCGCATCGCCGCGCGGATCGTCGGGGAGTGCTTCGTGGCCATCGAACCCTGGCGCACGATCTTCTGGCAAGATCGACATGTCACCCCTCATTGTCTCGAAAGCGCACCACATGGTGCGCACGGTGGTCGGTGTCGTGCGCAGTCCGGGCACTCGAGAGGACTGTCGCTCGAGCGACATTTCCGGCATGATGCACGGTGGCGGCGTAGAGTTGTTCCGCATTGCGCTAGATCAAAACCTGACTTTCCGCGCAGCAAAACCCGACACTCCGCGCGGAGGGCGCGCGTTAACCGGCGCGCTCGCGGCGGCGCAGAACGCGTCGCTTCCGGCAGGGCTCTTCGATGACGTTGGGCGCTCGCGACGAGATCGGCGCCGCGGCCGACGCGGCGCCGTCATGCGGCGTGATGCGGCAGAGTGACCCGGCCGCGGGCCAAACGTCGAAGCGTCGCCCGCGCGTGCCTCAACGCAGGTTCAGGGGTGCTTCTCGTTCTTCGCTGCGCGGTCGCCGGCCGCCTGGGCGTCGCGCTCGCACATATAGGCGCCCTGCTTTGTGTTGCCGAACCGTTTGCTGCCGCTGAAGTGATAGACCTTCGTCGGCTCGTTGACCCAGACCACCGTGTCGGAGCCGCAGCGCGACTTCGCCTGCGCCTCGCTGGTGAACTGGTTTTCGCCGGCCGGGGCCGCCGCGGTGGTGGCGCGGCGCGGCTGACGCTGCGGGGCGGTTGCGGTTCCCCTCGCCGGCGGCTGCGCGGGCTGCTGCGCCGCCGGGGCGGTGGTGGGCTGCGCCGCCGCCGCGCCGCTGCGGCACTGGGCCACATAGGCCTTCTCGGTGATCCCCTTCGCCTGGTTGGCGGCCTTGTTGGCGCGCCATTCCTGGGTGCACTCCTTGGCGGTCTTCTGCTGGGCGAGCGATGGCGCGGTTGCGGCCGCGAGGAGGCCGCAGGCGAGCGCGACGGCGGCCATGCCGCCCCAGAGGCGCATTGGGCGCATTGGGCGCACTGGGCGCATGCGAAGTGTCATGGTGAGGTCCTCCGGTCTGATGCGCCACAACAACATCGCCGCGCCGGTCGCGGTTCCGCGAGCGGTGAGCGGGGAGCGGGGAGCGGCGCTGGCGGTGCCGGGGAATGGCGCGCAGCCGACGCCGGCGCAACGCGTGCGCTGATGCGCGGCACTTGAGGAAATGCCGCTAAGTGCGATTTCTGCATTTCCTGCATCTACAGGCGATCTACAGGCGATCTACAGTGGACTGCACCCCAGTCGTGAGACACGAAACTAGGGACTGGTTGCGATAGCAACAGCTTGCCGCCGCCGCGCAGCGGCCTATCTCCTGCGCAAGCGCGGGCAGTACATCGGCTCCGTCGAGGCGCCGGACGCGGAGGCGGCCATCGCGACCGCCATCAAAAAATTCGACATCACCGATCCGAACCGCCAGCGGCGGCTCTCGGCGCAGCGGGAGGGATGAGTGGGCTGCTGGCTCAGTCCGAGGCCCTGGCGGCCGTGTTCAGCGCAACGGTCGGCTTTGAATGAAACAAGTCGCCTGCAGCGCTGATCCGTGGCAGTCTTAATCGCGGGGACGACGATTGTTTCGCGTCGGCGGAGCAGTTGGGGTGGGCAACGACCACGTCGAGTTAGAACCCGAAGATGCTTGGTTGCGCTATCGAGTGCGGCGCTTGCGCGCCATTCTTCATCGCGTGAAAGACCCCGAGGCCCTGACCCTCCTGCATGAACTTATCAGCGATGCAGAAGAGCGCCTCGATGCGTTGGAAAAAATGCGGGCTC
>DASTZX010000122.1:0-15609 GCA_035764045.1 Xanthobacteraceae bacterium
GCTTGGTGACCAGATCAGCCACCACGGCGCGCGGCTCGAGCCGCTCCGAATCGACCGGCAGGGCATCGCCCGGGCGCATTCCGAGCGGCGTCGCGTTGACGACCAGATCGAAGCCGTCCGGGTCGGCGGAGCCGATCGCAACACCCCAGGGGGCGAGCCTCTGGCGCAGATCGTCGCGCCGCGCCTGATCGGTGTCGTGCACCGCGACCCGGGCCCCGGCTTCGGCCAGCGCCAGCACCACCGCCGAGCCTGCCCCGCCCGCGCCCACCACCAGAGCGCGGCTGTCCTTCGGCTCGCACCCGGCGGCGCGCAACGCCGCAAGCAGGGCAACGCCGTCAGTCATGTCGCCGCCCCAGCCGCCGTCGCGCTCGCGCCGCATGGCGTTCACGGCGCCGAGCGCGCGGGCGCGCTCGGAGAGCGTCTCGCAGTGCCGCACGGCCGCGAACTTGTGCGGCACCGTCACGACGATGCCGTCGATGTTCTGCACGCGCTTTGCGGCCGCCATGAAGGCGCCGAAGTCGGCGACCGGCACCTGCATCGGAATGCAGACCGCGTCCACGCCGCGCTCCGCGAAGGTGCGCGTGAGGCCGGCCGGCGACTTGGTCTGGCCGATCGGATCGCCGACGATGAGATGAATGCGGGTCTCGCCGCTCAGGCCGGACAGCATGGTCACCTGCGCCATTTCCGGTTTACGTTGCCGGGCCGCGCGCCGAAGATGCGCGAGCCGAACCGGCTCGCGTGGGGCCGCAGCGGCAGATTGCAGGGACAAAAGGCATGGCCGGGTATCCGTTGATCGACATCTACTGCCACATCTTTCCGGAGCGCTTCTTCCAGGAAATGATCAGGGTGGCCCCCAACCTTACCAACATCGGGCAGCGCCTGCGCAACGTCAAAAAGCTGTTCGACCTCGACCTGCGCTTCCGCGAGATGGACGAGTATGGGGATTATCGCCAGGTCATCTCGCTGCCCAATCCGCCGATCGAGGACCTCGCCAAGGATGCGGTGGGCCTTGAGCTCGCCCGCATCGGCAACGACGCCATGGCGGAGCTCTGCCGCAAGCATCCCGATCGCTTCGCCGGGTTCGTGGGCGCGGTGGCGCTCACCGATGTGGACGGCTCGATCGCCGAGACCCGCCGCGCCGTGAACGAGCTCGGCGCCAGCGGCATCCAGGTCTTCACCAGCATCGCGGGGCGGCCGCTCGATGATCCGGCGTTTCGGCCGATCTTCGCCGAGATGGCCAAGCTCGACCTGCCCATCTGGCTGCATCCGGGCCGCACGGCCGCGATGACCGATTACCCCGGCGAGGCGAAATCGCGGTTCGAGATGTGGTGGTGCTTCGGCTGGCCCTACGACACCTCGGTGGCGATGAGCCGGCTGGTCTTTTCCGGCCTGTTCGACCGCCATCCGGCGATCAAGATCGTCACCCACCACTGCGGCGGCATGATCCCTTATTTCGATGGCCGGGTGGGCGCCGGATTAGACGTGCTCGGCAGCCGCACCTCGGACGAGGACTATTCAAAAATCCTGCCGTCCCTCAAGCGGCCGCATCTCGACTATTTCCGCGACTTCTACGCGGACACCGCGATGTTCGGCGGACAGTACGGCATCGGCTGCGGATTGCAGTTCTTCGGCCCCGACAAGGTCGTATTCGCGACCGACACGCCGCTTGGGCCCATCAAGCCGACCATCGATGTGATCGACCGGCTCGGGCTGAGCGAGACGGACCGGCGCAAGATCTATGTCGGGAATGCGGAGAAGCTGCTGAAGGCTAAGCTAAGCTGACGTCGCTAGCGTTGCACATAGCGCCGCATCAGGCCGCCAACGACCGCGGCGACGAAGAGAAGCACCGCCACCGGAATCCAGATCAGGAAGGCGCCGACGGCGACGACGAACACGAGCGCCGCGATGGTGCCGATCAGGGCGGCGAGCAGCAGGATGCCGAGCGGGCCGATGCGCCGGACGTAGACCCGGCGCGCCCCATAGCCGTAGAATGAAGCCCATGGGTCCGGACGCCCGCGCGGCCAATCGGCGGGTTCCTGACCGGGTGGGATGATTTCCGGCTCCGTCGGATGTCTATGCGTCGGCATCGGTCCGTGCTCCGCGGGCATTGCCACAATATCATGTGGGAAGACCGCCGGGACAACGCAACCGGAGGAACAGGGGGACGACGCGGCGTTACGCCGCCTCGCCGATCAGCGTTTCGCCGGGCCGCACCCGCGTGTAGGCGACTGGCGCGGTCTCGACCACCGGGGTCTCGCCCGCGAGCCGGGTGAGGGTGTAGCGCGACGCCACGAGATCGGGAGCGGCCGGGAAATCTTCGCGAAAATGCGCGCCGCGGCTGTCGGTGCGCGCGTGCGCGGCGGCGCAGATCGCGCGGCTCACCAGGATCAGGTTCTCCAGGTTCAGCCGGTCCATCCAGGTCAGATTGTAGCGCCGATCGGCATCCGCGACCCCGCTGGCCGCCACTTCGCGGGCGAGCGCGTCGAGCGCCGCCGCGCCGCGGGCGAGGCCTGGCGCGGTGCGCAGGATGCCGACCTCGCTCCACATCACGTCGTAGAGCGCCTCCCGGATCGCACCGAGGTCGCCCGGTTTGCGGCCGAGCGGCCCGAAGGCGCGGGCGCGCGCCCGCTCCAAGGCCGCCGGATCGGGATCGGGCAGCGCCGTCTCGCGGCGGATGTGCGCCGCCATGGACGCGCCGGCGAGCCCGCCGAACACGGTCGAATTGGCGACGCCGTTGCCGCCGAGGCGGTTGGCGCCATGCACGCCGCCGGTGTCCTCGCCGGCCGCGAACAGGCGCGGCATCGGAGTGGTGCAGTCGGCCGCGAACACCACGCCGCCCATCATGTAGTGCGCGGTCGGGATCACCTCGACGCGGCCGCCCGCAAGGTCGAAGCCGCAATCGGCGCAGCGCTCCACCATGCCCTTGAAGTCGCGCCGCACATTGTCGGGGCCGAGATGGGCCATCTCGATCCACACCCCGCCGTGCGGGGTCGCATAGCCGTTGCGGATGCGGTCCATGATGCCGCGGCTGACGATGTCGCGCGTCGCGCGCTCGCCGCGCGGGTCGTAGCGGAACATGAACCGCTCGCCGGTCCGGTCGGTGAGATGCCCCCCGGCGCCGCGCAGGCCCTCTTCCAGCACCGTGCCGGTCATGCGGGTGCCCTCGCCGGCAAGCAGGCCGGTCGGGTGGAACTGGACCATCTCGATGTCGCGCAGCGGCAGCCCGGCCCGCAGCGCCATGGCCATGCCGTCGCACGACTTGTCGCCCGACGGCGTGTGATAGCGATACATCGTCGGGCCGCCGCCGGTCGCGAGCAGCGTCGCGCGGGCGCGCACCAGCACCGGTTCACCGCTGCGCATGTCGAGCATCAGCACGCCGGCGAGGCCGCCGTCGGTGGCGGGAATGAGGTCGAGCGCCCGGTGGTCCTCGAGCCGCCGCACGTCGCGCCGCCACACCTGCTCGGCCAACCGGTTGATGATCTCGATGCCGGTGAGGTCGCCCTTGTGCACCGTGCGGTCGAACGTCTGCCCGGCGAAAGCCTTCTGGTGCACGGTGCCGTCGGGATTGCGGTCGAAGAAGCAGCCGAGCTCGTTCTCGAGCTCACGGATGCGCACCGGCGCGGTGGCCACCAGGAGCCAGGCGAGATCCTGGTCGTTGAGCCAGGAGCCGCCCTCGATCGTATCCATGAAATGCCGCTCGACCGAGTCCTCCTTGGCGAGCGCGACGTTGTAGCCGCCCTGCACCATGCGGGTGCAGCCGCATTTGCCGAGCAGGCCCTTGACGGCGATCGTGACGTCGAGCGCGGGATTGGCCTTTTTGGCGTGCAGCGCCGCGAACAGCCCGGCGCCACCCGCCCCGAGGATGAGGATGTCGGTGTCGAGACGGTTCATGCCCGCGCGGGCCCGGCCGCATTGAGCTTGGCGAGGATGGCATCGCGCCGGGCGAGCGCGGCGGCGTTCACGTCCGCATGCAGCGAGCCGCCATGCGCATCCATCGTCACCAGCAGCGGGCCGAAACCCTTGATGCGGAATTTCCACAGCGATTCCGGATGCAGATCGTCGAGGTCGACGTCCTCGATCGCCTCGATCCAGGTGGTCTCCAGCGCGGCGGCCCCGCCGACCACGGCGAGATAGGCCCCGCCGAGATCGCGGAACGCATCGAGGCTCGCCCGCCCCATGCCGCCCTTGCCGATGACGATGCGCACGCCCTCGCGCTCCATCAGCGGCCGGGTGAAGCGCTCCATGCGCATGGACGTGGTGGTCCCGATGCAGAGCGGCTCGTACGGACAGCCGTTTCCGGGCGGCGGATCGATCCGCCGCACATTGGGCGCGGTATGCACCACGGCGTGGCCCTTGAGATCGAACCGGGTGCTGCGACCGCGGTCGAACATCCCGATCAGCGTGGCGTCGCGGATGCCGAACAGCGTCGCCTCGAGGGTAGCGGTGTCGCCGGTCCTGAGCGCCCGCGCCTGCGCTTCGCTCACCGGCATGTCGAGCACGTGATGCGCCATGGCGGCCTCAGACGAAGGACACGCCGCCCGGCGTGATCACCGCGCTGGCGCGGCGCGCCGAATGGCACTGGATGTTCACGGCGACGGGGTTCATCGTGATGTGGGTGGCCGCCACCTCGACATGCACCCGGAAGGACGTCGCGCGGCCGCCCAGGCCCTGCGGGCCGATGCCGAGCTCGTTCACGGCTTCGCTCAGCTCCGCCTCGATCGCCGCCCCTTCCGGGTCGGCGCAGGTCGTGCCGAGCGGCCGCGTAGCGGCGACCTTGGCGAGGTGCATGCACAGGTCCGAGGTGCCGCCGATCCCGACGCCGACGATGGTCGGCGGGCACACCCGGCCGCCGCATTCGATCACCCGGTCGACGACGAAGCGCTTGACCGCGGCGGCGCCGTCGGCCGGGATCAGCATCTGCAGGAAGGAGCCGTTCTCCGAGCCCGAGCCCTTCGGGATCATCTCGATCGCGACCGTCTCGTCGCGACCATCGAAATCGACATTGATGATCGGGACGCCGATGCCGCAGGAGGTCTGGTCATTTTTTCGGGTGATCGGATGCACCACCGACGAGCGCAGCGGATGCTCGCGCGTCGCGCGCTCGCAGCCGCGGCGGATCGCGGCCTTGAGCGCGACCCCGTCGAACGTGACATTGGGCCCGATGGTGACGTTGTAGATCGGGATGCCGGTGTCCTGGCACAACAGGTTGTTGGTGCGTTCGGCGACCGCGATGTTCTCGACCATGGTGCCGAGAATCGTGCGGGCGGTCGCGTCGGTCTCGGCGCGCGTAAGCCGGTCGAAGCCGCGCTTGATGTCGGGCGGCAGCAGCTTGAGGGCGCGCACATAGAGCGCCTTGGCGAGCTCTTCGACCTCGTTCGGATCGAGCTGCATGACGACAAGCCCTAAAACACCAGCATCACGCCGGACCCCAGGATGATGACGGCCAGCGCCTGCCGGAACCGGAGCTCGTCCAGCCGGCCGAAGGCGAGCCAGCCGAGCCAGGCGCCGAGCAGGAGCGCCGGCAGGGCGACGCCGATCAGCGTCAGCGAGAACGCGTCGAACGTCACATAGCCGGCCGCCAGCAGCGTAGCAATTTGCATCGCCAGGATGAAGGGTTGATAGACCCCGCGCGCGACCTGCATCGGCCAGCCGCGCAGCTGGGTCCAGATCGTCGTCAGCACGCCCGAATAGCCGCCCAGCCCGCCGAGGATGCCGGATAGGAAACCAATCGCCGCATCGGCAGCGCGGCCGCCGCCCTCGACCCGCGGCAGCTTCGGGGCGAGCAGCGCGTAGGCGCCGTAGACGATCAGGAAAGCGCCCAGCGCCATCTTGATGATCTGCGGATCGACCCGCGCCAGGAGATAGACGCCGATCGGGACGCCGACGAGGCCGCTCACGATGAAGGGCGTAATGCGCGCCGGCTCGATGGTGCGGCGAATCCGCCAGATCACCCCGACCTGGATCATGGTGCTGCAGGCCGCGACCAGGAGGGTTGCGCGCAGCGGATCGAGGACGTGCAGCCACAAGGCGGTCGCCGCGAGCGCGAAGGCGAAGCCCGCGATGCCGACCGCGAATGCGCCGAGGAAGGCGCCGAGCCAGACGAAGCCGAGAATTTGCAGCGTCAATCCCGCCACGGCCGGATCAGCCGGCATCAGCCGGGGAGAAGCCGAGCGAGAAGGCGCGCGATGTCATCGGATGACCGGCAGGGTTCGAACGGGTCCCGAGCCGGTCATATCCGCCACGGCAGAACGGGGCAAGCACTGATCCGCGCGCGACGCGACGCTAACGCGGCTTCACCCCGGACTCCTTGACCATCTTCTCCCACTTTCCGAGCTGGACCTTGACGAAGTCGCCGAGCTCACCGGGCGAGCTGGAAAACGCCTCGAAGCCCACCGTCTTGAGCCTGCCCCTGATCGCGGGGTCATCGATGATCACCCGCAGCTCCTTGTTGAGCCGGTCGACGATCTCCGGCGGCGTGCGCGCGGGCGCGACGATCCCGGCCCAGGCGTCGAGGTCGAACCCGGTCACGCCTTCCTCGTCGAGAGTCGGCAGCTCCGGGTACACCGCACTGCGCTTGATCCGTGTCACCGCCAGCGCCCGCAGTGCCCCCGCATTGACGTGCGGCATGGCTGTGGTGAGGTCGGCGAACATCATCGACACGCGGCCGGCGATGATGTCCTCCAGCGCAGGCGGCGTGCTCTTGTACGGGACGTGCAGGAGATCGATCCCCGCCCAACGCTTGAGCGTCTCGCCGGCCACGATGCCGGAGGTGTTGCCGCTCGCGAAGGACAGCTTGCCGGGATTGGCCTTGGCATAGGCGACGAGCTCCTTGAACGAGTTCGCCGGAATGCTCGGATTGATGACCAAGATCAGCGTGAAGCTTCCCACCCGCGACACCGGCACGAAGTCCTTGACGGGGTCGTAGCTCAGGTCCTTGAGAAGGAATGGATCGGCGGAGAGCGGCGAGTTGGTCCCCATGAGGAGCGTGTAGCCGTCCGCCGGCTGGCGCGCCACGTAGGTCGCCGCAAGCGCTCCGTCGGCCCCGGGCCGGTTCTCGACCACGACCGGCTGCTTGAGCGCGGCGCCGAACGGCGCGGCGATGACGCGGCACAGCGTATCACTGGCGCTGCCGGCGCCGAATACGTTGACGAGGCTGATGGGCCGGCTCGGATAGGCATCCGCCGCAAACGCGCCGTGCACCGCAGCAACAGCGGCAATCAGCGCAAGACAAAGCCTGCTCATGCGCACTTCCTCCCTGTGATCGCGCGTTGTCGGCATGCGATCCCGCGGGTCGCACGCCTTTTTTGACGGGAGGACGGCCGCTCCTTGGCAAGCGAACCGGCTCGGCTCCCGAGGTCGCTTTTCGGATCTTCGGCGCAAAATGTGCGAGCCTGCCGACGGCACGCGCGCTGCCGCTGAAATCAAGGGAGCTCGGCACATCCCGCTGGCAGCTCGACCGTCAGGCTACTCCAACCATGCCTCGGGGCAAGGGCGCGCCGCGCCGGCGCCGGCTTTGGCCCCGGACCGCGCCGGTTCAAGCCGCCTCGAGCAGGAACGCGACCCCGACCGCGACGACCACGGCGGCGCAGCCCGACAGCACCACGACGGAGCGTTCGCGCAGATCGAGGAGCTCGATTGCGAGGACGCGCAGGCCGAGGATCATGTGCATGGTCAACGCCGCGACCAGCGCAC
Source organism: Xanthobacteraceae bacterium (assembly GCA_035764045.1). GTDB lineage: Bacteria > Pseudomonadota > Alphaproteobacteria > Rhizobiales > Xanthobacteraceae > JAVDCA01. Next base: position 7,693 of record DASTZX010000122.1, read on the forward strand.
CTTCGCTCAGCCGCATCAGCGGGCTGCGCGTCAGCGCCAGGAAACTGTCGAGCGCATCGGCCCCATTGAGCGCGGTGGCGAGCGCGAGAAAATGCAGCGGCAGGAAGATCGCGAGCGCGATGCCGGAGAGGCGATGCAGCAGCGCCGCGCCGAATCCCGGCTGCTTGTGCGAGGCGCGCATCATGCGACGCACACCGCGATCACGGCGCGCATGCCGAGCGCCAGCAGCGCGAAGGCAAAGACGATGAGGACCGCGTCGAGCGAGCGTCCCCGCCACGGCGTCCACTCGCGGACGACGTTGCGCAACCCGATCGGCGCGTGCACCGCGACCGCGAGCACGAAGACGGAATAGAAGACGAAGACCCCGAGGCTGCCGTGGGTGCGGACGAGGATGTCGCCGGCCGTGAGGCCGGCGCGCGTTGCATAGAAGATGGTTGCAAGATGCACCGCGACCGCAGCCGCCAGCATGACGGCGCTCAGGCGCTGGGCGAGGAACAGCGCCGGCGTCATCGTGGCGCGCCGCCGGTCAGCGCGCGCCAGAGGACCGCGCGCTTCAATCCCGCGATCGAATAGGTCGGCGCGATGGCCTTGGGGCAGAACGAGGTGCAGCTCATATGGGTATGGCAGCATTGGCAACCGGAGTCGCCCGCCACGGCGGCAAGCCGTTCCGCGCGCGAGGCGTCGCGCACATCGTTGACGAGCGTCCAGGCGCGGTTGAGCGCGGCGGGCCCGAGATAGTCCGGGTCCCAGGCGGCCACGTCGCAAGCCGCGTAGCAGACCCCGCAGCCGATGCATTCGATCGCCGCATCCGCGGCCTGGCGCGCGGGCGTTCCCGGCGGCACCACCGCGAAGTCGGCGGGGACCTCGGCGCCCGGCTCGAAGGCGCCCCGCGCGTCGCGCCACTTGTCGAAGAAGGCGGTCATCTCCACCGCGAGATCCTTGACCACGGTGAAGTTGCGCAGCGGCTCGAGCTTGAGCGCGCCGCCGGCATCCGCAGCCTGCGACACCCGCGTGCGGCAGGTCCAGCGCGGCCGCCCATTCACCGTCATGGCGCAGGAGCCGCACATGCCGACCCGGCAGGCAAAACGATAGGACAGCGTCGGATCCTGCTCGCGTTGGATCTCCGTGACCACGTCGAGCACGGTCTGATTGGGCCGGCGCGGCACGCGAAACGTCTGGAAGGCGCCCTTGGCGGCGCCGCGCCACACCTCGACGGAGATCATCTTGTGATCAGGGGTCACGGACAAAACATCCTCCGGCGCCACCGCCCGCGCAAGGGGATGCTCGCGGTCAATGGCGGGTCAGCTTCCCGGCAGGTTATGGACCTCGTCGAAGAAGACGTCCTGCCACCGCGTGGGCTTGGCGGCGACCTGGCCGACGCGACTCATGAACTCCGCATAGACCATGACCTTCTTCGGCACCATGGTCCACTCGTTCTCGGGCAGGCGGATCATCCGCTCGACCTCAGCGACCGGCAGCTTCGACTGCTCGTTCTTGACGTAGAGCCGCGCCGCCTCCGCCGGGTCCTTGGCAATCTGCTTCATCGCGTCCTCGAGCGCGGCGAGGAAGGCAGCCACGATCTTGGGATTGGAATCGTGAAACTTGGTCGTCGCCCACACCACGTTGAATGTATGCGCGCCCCCGAGCACGTCATAGCTGTCGAGCACCTTGTGCACGCGCTTGTCGGCGAGCTCCTGGTACATGAAGGGCGCGGAGGTGAAGTGCGCGGTGATCACCGATTTGCCGCCCATCATCTCGGCCATGCCGTCGGGATGGCCGAGCGTGACGGTCAGCGCGTCGAGCTTGCCCTGCTGACCCGGCCCGAACGCCTTCTCGGCCGCCATCTCCAGCGTGATCGCCTGGATCGACACCTTCACGGCCGGCAGCGCAATGCGGTCCTTGTCGGAGAAATCCTTGATCGTCTTCACGGCCGGATTGGTGGTGTTGAGATAGAGCGGCATCGCATTGAGCGCGGCCACGCCTTTGACGCCGAGATTGTTGCGCGTCTTGCCCCAGATGGTGAGCAGCGGCCCCACGCCGCCGGAGGCGAAGTCGAGATTGCCGGAGATGATCGCCTCGTTCATCGGCGGACCGCCGGTGAACTGGATCCATTCGGTCTTGAGCTCGAGCCCCAGCTGGCGGCCGTGCTCCTCGAGGAGGTTCTTCTCCTCCATCACGGTCAGCGGCAGGTAGGAGATGCCGAACTGCTTGGCGATGCGCACCGTCTTCGGCTGCGCCGCGGCCACGGCCGGAAGCAAGACAAGCGCCGCCACGAATGCGCAGGCGCGCAACAAAACGCAACGCTGTCCGACCATCCTGTCCTCCCGGCCCGAGGGCGCGCGAACGACCCTTCGTCGCGGCGTCCAAACCCGCATCAGTCTCCGTTCCCCGGGGGCGGCGTCAAGCGCGGCACTCCGTCCCAGCCCCGCGTGGGCGGATCGTATCGGCCATGGATAGCTTTCGGGGATTTTGTCCGCCATCAGGGGGTTCCGGCGAAAGAAAATCGGCGATAGAACAATCCGCAACCTTGTGATCGGGAGGACCTTGGGAATGGGCGCGCCGCAGCTCTTGGTGCACGACAAGAAGGACACGGTGGGCGTGGTCGTGGTCGAGGACCTCAAGGCCGGCACGAACATGACCTGCGTCATCACGGCCAACAATTCCGCCTTCCGCCTCAAGTCGCGCATGGACGTGCCGATCGGGCACAAGATCGCGCTCGCCGACATCAAGAAGGGCGATACGGTCTGGAAGTACGGCCAGGACATCGGCAAGGCGGTCGCCGACATCAAGAAGGGCGAGCACGTGCACGTCCACAATCTCAAGACCAAGCGGTGGTGAGCCATGGCCAAGCGATCGAACGGGCGGTCCCGCAAATCGAACATGGGCTTTTCCGGCTGGCGGCGCGAGAACGGGCGCGTCGGGGTGCGCAATCACGTCGTCATCCTGCCGCTCGACGACCTGTCCAATGCGGCCTGCGAAGCCGTCGCCAATAACATCAAGGGCACGCTCGCGATCCCGCATGCCTATGGGCGCCTGCAGTTCGGCGAGGACCTGGAGACTTTCTTCCGCACCCTGATCGGCACCGGCGCCAATCCGAATGTCGCCGCCTGCGTGGTCATCGGCATCGAGGACGGATGGACCAAGCGCGTCGTCGACGGCATCAAGAAGACCGGCAAGCCGGTCACCGGCTTCGGCATCGAGGGCTCGGGCGATCTCATGACCATCGCCAAGGCCTCGCGCGTCGCCAAGGACTATGTCCAGTGGGCCTCCGAACTCACCAAGGAGGACTGCGACATCTCCGAGCTCTGGGTCTCGACCAAGTGCGGCGAGAGCGACACCACGACCGGGCTCGCCTCCTGCCCGACTGTCGGCAGCATGTACGACAAGCTCATCCCCAAGGGCATCTACGGGGTCTTCGGCGAAACCTCGGAGATCACCGGCGCCGAGCATATCGCCAAGGCGCGCGCGATCGACGACAAGGTCGGCGCGAAGTGGTTCAAGGTGTGGAAGGCCTATCAGGACGATGTGATCGAGGCGCACAAGACCGACGACCTCTCCGAATCGCAGCCGACCAAGGGCAACATCGCAGGCGGCCTCACCACCATCGAGGAGAAGGCGCTCGGCAATCTGGAGAAGATCGGGCGAAAGTGCCGTTACATCGACGTGCTCGCGCCCGCCGAGCCGCCCGCGAAGGGGGCCGGCCTCTACTACATGGACACGTCCTCGGCCGCGGCCGAATGCGTGACCCTGATGGCGGCGGCGGGCTACGTGGTGCACACCTTCCCGACCGGCCAGGGCAACATCATCGGCAACCCGATCGTGCCGGTGATCAAGATCAGTGGCAATCCGCGCACCGTGCGCACCATGTCGGAGCATATCGATGTCGACGTGTCCGGCATCCTGCGCCGCGACATGACTATTCCGCAGGCGGGCGACGCCCTGATCGAGATGGTTCTGCGCACCGCCAACGGCCGCCTGACCGCGGCCGAGGCCCTTGGCCATCGCGAGTATTCGCTCACCAAGCTCTATCGCAGCGCCTGAGCGATCAGCAGTGACTGATCGCGCCCGTCCCCACCCCGCCCCTCTCCCCGCAAGCGCGGAGACGCAGAAACGCGCACCGCACATGGCCACCGTGGCGCGCCGCCTCGCCCCCGGCGTGATGCTGTCCGCCATCGTCGCCGTGCTGGCGGTCGTCGGTGCGCCATTCGTGGCCCGCGTCATCACCATCCCCGCCATGGTGCTGGCGCTCCTCATCGGCATTGCCCTCAATCCGGTCGCGGCGCGCCCGGCGTTTCAGCCCGGCCTCGTCTTTTGTGTGAAGCAGCTGCTGCGATGGGCTGTGGCCCTGCTCGGGCTGCGCATCGGGCTCGGCGACATCGCGGCGCTCGGGCTAAGCACGGGCCTCGTGGTGGTGGCAGCGATGGCGAGCACGATCGCGGCCGGCTTCCTCGCCGCGCGCCTGCTCGGGCTGCCGACGCCCTATGGGGCGCTCGCCGGCGTCGGCACCGCAGTGTGCGGCGCATCCGCCACGCTCGCGACCGCGACCGTGCTGCCCGGCTATGCCGGCAAGGACGCCGATGTCGTCTTCGTGGTGATCGCCGTCAACGCGATCGCGACTCTGGCGATGGTGTTCTATCCGCCGCTCTGCGCGGCGCTCGGCTTTGGCGACCAGACGACGGGCGTGATGCTGGGCGCGACCATCCACGACGTCGCCCAGGTGGTCGGCGCCGGCTATGCGGTGTCGGACACGGCCGGCAACGCTGCCGTCATCGTCAAGCTCTTCCGCGTGTTCATGCTGCTGCCGGTCGTGCTCGCGATCGGCTGGTGGTTCGCCCGCAAGAGCGCGGCGGCGAGCGCTTCGAGCGTACCGGTTCCGGTCTTCGCCTTCGTGTTTCTCGCGCTGTGCGTCCTCAACAGCGTGCTGCCTGCGATCGGGCCCGTGGCGCCTCTTTATGCGCAGATCAGGGCGGTGCTGGTCGAGGCCTCGACCGACGGTCTCCTGATCGCCATCGGCGCACTCGGCCTCGGCACCTCGATCGCGGCGATCGGAACCCTGGGCTGGCGGCACATGGCGACCGTCGGCGCGACCACGCTCGTCATTCTGGTGGTCGCGACCGCAGGGCTCCTGCTTCTGCGGTGACGGCCGATGCCGACGTTCACGCTCGCCGAGGCCGAAGTTCTCGTCGCTCAGGCGCTGACGCGCTGCCGCACCAGCGCGGACAACGCCGCGAGCGTTGCCCGCGCCCTGGTGGCGGCGGAAGCCGACGGGCTCAAGGGGCACGGGCTGTCGCGTGTGCCGAGCTATGCGGCGCAGGCGAAGGCCGGCAAGGTCGATGGCTTCGCGATTCCGGCGATCGAGCGCCCGCGGCCCGGCGCCGCCGTCATCGACGCCAAGCACGGCTTTGCCTTTCCGTCCCTCGCGGCGGCCGTCGGGCTCCTCCCCGACATGGCGCGCGCGACCGGGATCGCGAGCGCCGCGATCCGCCGCTCGCATCATTGCGGGGCGGCCGGTCATCCGGTCGAGCGTCTCGCCGACCAGGGGCTCGTCGCCCTGATGTTCGCCAACACGCCGGCCGCGATCGCACCGTGGGGCGGCGCCAAGGCGGTCTTCGGTACCAATCCGATCGCCTTCGCATGCCCGCTTCCGGATCGGCCGCCGCTGGTGGTCGACCTCGCGCTCTCCAAGGTGGCGCGCGGCAACATCCTGGCCGCAAAACAGAAGGGTGAGCCGATCCCGCGCGGCTGGGCGCTCGATGCGGAGGGGCGTCCCACCACCGACCCGGATGCGGCGCTCGCCGGCACCATGCTTCCGCTCGGTGATGCCAAGGGCACACCGCTCGCGCTCATGGTCGAGCTGCTCGCGGCCGGGCTCACCGGCGCGAATTTTGCCGCCGACGCGTCCTCGTTCCTCGATGCGAAGGGGTCGCCACCCGGAACCGGTCAGCTCATCATCGCCTTCGATCCGGCGGCGTTCGGCGGCTCGGCCGAGCGGTTCGCGATCCTCATCGGTGCGATCGAGGCGCAGGCGGGCGCACGGCTGCCTGGGTCCCGCCGGCTCGAGGCGCGGGCGCTGGCGGCGCAGGAGGGATTGTCGGTGAGCGATGCCTTCATGAACGAGATCAAGTCGCTCTAGTGCCGCGAACCCGAAGTTCGCATAGGTTCTCGGCAGGCACGGTTGCGAACTTCGAATCGGGACACCAGCAGATCATGAGCACGCTCCCGAACCTGCGAATCGACGGCGGCCGGCTCTGGGGCGAGCTGATGGAGACGGCCGCGATCGGCGCGACGCCCAAGGGCGGCCTGTGCCGCCTGACGCTCACCGAGCTCGACGGCCAGGTGCGCGCGTGGTTCAAGGCGCGCGCCGAAGCGCTTGGCTGCACGGTCAGGGTCGACAGCATGGGGGCCATGTTCGCGCGCCGGAGCGGCCGCGCCGACATTCCGCCGATCGCCATGGGAAGCCATCTCGACACCCAGCCGACCGGCGGAAAATTCGATGGCGTCCTCGGCGTGCTCGGCGCGCTCGAAGCGCTGCGCACCCTGGTCGAAGCCGGCTACGAAACCTTCGCGCCGATCGAGGTCGTGAACTGGACCAACGAGGAAGGCGCGCGCTTCCAGCCTTCCATGGTGTCGTCCGGCGTGTTTGCCGGCGCGTTCGATCACGACTGGGCCTCAGGGCGCAGCGACGCCGCGGGAACGACCTTCGCGCAGGCGCTCGAAGCGATCGGCTACCGCGGACCGCAGCGCTGCGGCGCGCACCCGCTCTCCGCCTTCTTCGAGCTGCACATCGAGCAGGGACCGCTGCTCGAAGCCGAGGACAAGGCCATCGGCATCGTCACCGGCATCCAGGGAATCCGCTGGTTCGAGACGACCATTCGCGGCCAGGAGGCCCACACCGGCACGACGCCGATGGGCCTGCGCAAGAATGCCCTGCTCGGCGCCGCACGCCTGGTGGAGCAGGTCGAGGCGATCGCGCGCCGTCAGGCACCGTCCGCGGTCGGAACCGTCGGGCGCCTCGAGGTCAAGCCGAACTCGCCGAATGTCATTCCGGGCGAGGTTTTTTTCACGGTGGACCTGCGCCACCCCGACGCCGCGGTGCTCGACGAGATGCAGCAAGCCTGGACTTCGGCCGGCTACGCGGTGACCGCCGAGCTCGGCCTCGAGGTCGAGATCGCAAAGATCCTCGACCAGGACCCGGTGCGGTTCGACGCCGACTGCATCGCCTGCGTGCGCGAGGCCGCCCGCGTGGCGGGCCTGTCCGCGCGCGAGATCGTCTCCGGCGCCGGCCATGACGCGGGCTACGTCTCGCGGGTGGCGCCGAGCGCCATGATCTTCGTCCCCTGCCGCGACGGCGTCAGCCACAACGAGGCGGAATATGCCGCGCCCGAGCACTGCGCCGCCGGCGCGCAGGTGCTGCTGCAATCGGTCTTGAATTATGATCGACTCCTGCAGGAGCGACATCAGGGAGGATGAGATGATGAAACAACTGCTGGTCGCGATCGCGCTGCTGAGCATCCCCGCAGCCGCATCGGCGCAGACACTGGAGAAGAAGAACTACAACTACAGCGAATGGACCAAGGGCCGCTTTTCCGAGGCCGTGACCGCGACGGGGCCGGCCAAATGGATCTTCCTCGCCGGCGTCGGCGCCGAGGACGAGAACGGCAAGGGCGGCGATATCCTTCACAAGGGCGATTTCATGGGCCAGTGCAGATACGCCTATGACAAGATCAAGCGCCTCTTGGAGAAGCACGGCGCGACCCTCGGCGACGTAGTGAAGATGGTCACCTACATGACCGACGTGCGCTATCAGCCGGACTACGGCAAATGCCGGCTCGAGGCCTTCGGCGCCGCTCCCATGCCCGTCCACACGCTTCTCACCATCAGCCAGCTCGCCTGGCCGGGCATGATGGTCGAGATCGA
>DASTZX010000123.1:0-8916 GCA_035764045.1 Xanthobacteraceae bacterium
CTGCGGCGGTCGCGCGCTGACTTTCGGCGCTACGGCGCCGTCCGCTCGCCGCATATCCCCCGGCGCCGACGTTGAGCGCGGACAACGCCGTCACGGCGTGTGCCCGATCAGGGCCATCGAGATCGCCGGCACGACCGCTCACGGCGCCGGCTGGGCACTCCACCGGCCGGCGGCGTGAGCACTGTCCGCGGCATCGGCCGTTTGATGTCCCATTCCTCGACATTGACGATGGTCCAAACCGCCATGCGTGCGCCGCGCGGCAGCTGAGCGGCTTGCGTTGCGTGATCGGCGAATAGGCCAGGCGTTCGCTGGGGAGCGTACGGAATCCTTGTCGATCGAGGTGCGCAATCTACGCTGAGGGATCGGGTCCGGGAACCGGCCAATCCGGGCGGCCGGGCCGGCAGCTTGGAAGGCCTCGGAGGACGAAGGACCCGCGCCGCATCCTCCGATCGCATGACGCAGCGGCCGTTACGCTTTGTTATCCAGCGCCCCCGTGGTCCGCCGGGCGCTCCGGCGGACGCGCCAGCACGAAGGTCGAGCATGACGCATCTTGGAAGCTGCTTTTGCGGTGCGGTCGAGTTGGAGGTCACCGGCAGGCCGGAGGCGATGGGCTATTGCCATTGCCGCTCGTGCCGCTCGTGGTCCGGCGGTCCCGTCAACGCCTTCAGCCTGTGGCGACCGGAGGCCGTGCGCATCACGTCGGGCTCGGAGCACGTCGCGACCTTCCAGAAGACCGACTTCAGTCATCGTGAATATTGCGCGATTTGCGGCGGGCATTTGCTGGCGAGGCACCCGACGGTCGGCCTGGTCGATGTCTTCGCCGCGACGCTTCCAACCCTGGGATTCACTCCCGGCGTCCATGTCAATTATGCCGAGAGCGTGCTGCGCATGCGCGACGGCCTGCCCAAGCTCAAGGATTTTCCCGCCGAGTTCGGCGGTTCCGGCGAGCTCGTGGCCGAATAGCGGCGCCGCCCGTCAGAGCGAATTCGCATCGGGTCTTTCGCGCATGCGCCATTCGCGCGGGGTTTCACTAAAACGTGCGCGGAATGTCTTGTTGAAATGGGACAGGTCGTTGAAGCCCCAACGATAGGCGATCTCGGAGATGTTCAAGGCGCGCTGATTGGGGTCGCGCAGCGCGGCGCGGCACGCCTCGAGCCGCTGGTCGAGCAGCCAGCGCCCGAACGATTGTCCGGTCTTCTGGAAGCGCAGGTGCAGGGTGCGCACCGAGATGCCGAGATGATCCGCGGCAAGCTGCGGCGAGAGGTCGGGGTTGTGGAGATTTTGCCGGCAGAACGCCAACAGCGCCTCGCTCCGCAGCTCCGGAGCCAGCCCGCCGGGCGCGACGTCGCCGGTGCTCGCGAGCGCCAGCAGATTGCAGAGGTTGTCGGTCAGGATGCTCGTCGCGCTTTCGCTCAAGATCGCGGGACCGGTGGCAAGCTTGAGCAAATGACGCCGCGCGAGATCGACGAACGGCGAATTGGCGGCGAGCCGGTGCAGCGGGCGCCGGCGCAGCCAGGGCGCACGCCGGTCGATCATGGCACGCGGGATCGCCGCGATCGCGCGCCGTCCTCCGTCGGAAAAATCGGCACGGAATGGCTCTCGTCCGTCGGCGATTGCGAGATCGTTGCGCTCGACCGTGCACGTCTCCTCGCTTTGTTCGATCACGGTGCGGCCCTGCAGCTGCAGATAGACGGCACAGTGGTCGGACGGGGCGCTGTCGATGTCGCGCCGGCTGCGGACGATCCGGTAGCCGCTCGACTCCGACGTGGCGAAGCGCAACGGGCCGGCGGTACGTGTGGTGAGACGTGCGGAGAACCGCTCCGGCGCGGCCTCGATCGAGATGTTGAACATCGAGCGGCAGATCGCTTCGCGCCAGTAGGAATAGCGATCGCGTGCGCCGGCGGCGTCGGTGGACCAGACGTCCACGCGCGCGCCCGCACCGGCCGGGCGCGGAGGATTCCCGACCCGGCTGTGGCTTGCGCTCCTGGCCAATTTGCTTGCGCCCCCGCCCAAGACAGACCAAATCAATCCGTCTTACGGGGGCGCTCATATACACGAACCTCCGGTTGCCACAAGCGGCGGGATCGGTCGGCCGATCGGGTCCCGATCACATAATCGTCAGTTCGCGGTAATTAGGGCCGCTCGTCGCCGGCAATGCGGTGGTCTGCTTGATATAGACGCGCTTTTACCGAGACTTTTCATGGGCGACGACGGGCAATTAACCAATTTGATCGCAGCCATTTACGACGCTGCACTCGATGACGCGCGCTGGCCCGAGACCCTGGCGCGCATCGCCGATTTCGTCGATGGGCGGGCCATCGGTCTGCTGGCGAAGGATTCGACGAAGCAGCAGGTCGAAGCGCACTGGCACGCCGGCAGCGATCCCTACTACCTGCAGCTCTATGCCGAGACCTATTCGAAGCTGGGGCCGGTCGCCACAACGCCGGCCCGGGACATCGAGCAGGTCGTCAGCGTTCCCGAGCTCATGCCCTATGACGACTTCGTCCAAGGCCGCTTCTACCAGGAGTGGGCACGGCCGCAGGGCTGGGTGGACGTCGCGATCGCGGTGCTGGACAAGTCGGGCGGCTCCTCCGCCCATCTCAGCATCTCGCGCGACGAGGCAAGCGGCATGGTCGACGAGATCATGCGGCGGCGCATGGGGCTCGTCGTGCCCCACGTGCGCCGGTCCGTGCTGATCGGAAAGACCATCGGATTCAAGCACGCGGATGCGGCGACGTTCACCGAGGTGCTCGACGGCCTGAGCGCGGGCGTGTTCCTCGTCGACGCCGGTGGTCGCATCGTCTACGTCAACCTTGCGGGCGACGAGATGCTCAGGTCGGGCGATTTCCTGCGCTCGATCGGCGGGCGCCTGGCCGCCTCCGATGCGCAGGTCGATCAGCGATTGCGTGCGACCGCGGCGGCTTCCGCCAGCGGCGATGTGGAGATCGGCAGCAAGGGGGTCGCGGTCCCGTTGAGCGCGCATGACGGCCAGCGTTATGTCGCGCACGTGCTGCCGTTGTCGTCGGGCGAACGATTGCGCACGGCTGCGGCGTCGGCCGCCGTGGCCGCTCTGTTTGTACGCAGGGTGGCGCTGGAATTTCCCCCGGCGCCGGACGTCATCGGCCAGACCTACGATCTGACGCCGACCGAATTGCGCGTGCTGCTGGCGATCGTCGAGATCGGCGGTGTGCCGGAGATCGCGGCTGCGTTCGGCGTCGCCGAGAGCACCGTCAAGACGCATCTGGGCCGGCTGTTCGAGAAGACCGGTACGGGCCGCCAGGCCGATCTGGTGAAGCTGGTCGCCGGATTCTCCACGCCGCTCGCCGACTGAGCGCGAATCGCCCGCGCGGTTTCCGGTCCAACCGGCTTCTGCTTCGGCGCCGATGTGAACGACTTCACATGCGGCGCGCGATGCGTCCATGCCGGCGCGGCGCGCAGGTTGCGGTCTTGCCACTCACGTCGAGTTGATCGCTGCGCCGGAGGTTTCATCGTCGCAGCACGCCCCTTGTCCTCCGATCGATGGACGCGCCGCCTGCGATCCTTGGCCATGAGTCCCGCCGGATTTCGCCGACGGCGAAAACGATCATCGGCGCGGGCAGCCCGCGCCTCACCGGAGGTTCGCGGCATGAGCGGCAAATCCTCTCCAATGCTTTGTGCGGATGTGCGCCGATCCGCAATTCCCTCGATCTCATAGCGCGGGATCGAGTTCGAGAGACGCCGGTCGGCTTGCATCCCGACGGCCCCCCGGTGCCGGCCGGCGGCTCTCGTCCACTACGACGTTGTCGGGCGCCATCGCCGATCGCGTGACGAGACGAGCGTCCACTCCAACCACAGGAAGGCGACATGGACCCGGTCAGGCTTCGGCTGCTGCTCATGTGCGCGACGATTGCGGCCGGACTCGCGGTGTTGCGGTTCGCGCGGCGGCTGGCTCATGTCGAGAGCGATTCCGCTCGAACGTTCGCCGCAGCCGAGGCGCCTGCGGCATCGACCCCGAGCGGCGAGGACGATGCGCCGACGCTTGTCGATTCCTTCCGCGCCGCGCCGGCAGATCGACGATAAAGCCACATGGAAGGGACGGCCTATCTCGCGCTGGTCAGCGTCGCCGTCTTTTCCGGCGCCGTGGTATCGGGGCTGGCCGGCTTTGCATTCTCGGCGGTCGCGGGCGCGATCCTGCTGCACGTCATGCCGCCGATCAAAGCCGTGCCGCTGATGATGGCCTGCAGCGTCCTGGTTCAGGTCTCCAGCCTGTGCGTGCTGATGCGCGGCGTGCAGTGGAAGCGCAGCCTCATTCTCGTGGCCGGAGGGCTGCTCGGCATCGCGCCTGCCGTGTACCTGCTGCAGCACGTGAATACGCACGTCTTCCGCATCGGCTTCGGTGTATTCGTCGCCGGCTACTCGGCCTACATGCTGCTGCGCGCCGCGATGGCGCGCCGGCCGGCGCCAGGCGGCCTGATCTGCGACGGGCTGGTCGGATTCGGCGGCGGCCTGATCGGGGGGCTCACCGCCATGCCGGGCGCGCTGCCGACCATCTGGTGCGATCTGCACGGCTTGCCGAAGCTCGAGCAGCGCGGCGTGGTCCAGCCGTTCATTCTCGTCATGCAGATCATTGCGCTCGGCCTGCTGATGCCGCGGATCGATTGGAAGTCCGGCGTGCTCTTGGATCTCGCCGTCAGCATTCCGGCGCTGGCGGCCGGAACGGCCCTGGGCATCGTCCTGTTCGGCCGGGTCGACGACATTCGCTTTCGCCGCGTCGTTCTCGCAGCGTTGTTCGTATCCGGTCTGGCGTTGGCGTTTTGATGAGGCGCGGCGTGCCGGTGCCCGGTGCGTCCGGACGAAAGGAAGATGGGCATGGACTCGCTGGGGTTTCCCCTGTTCGTGTTTAGCGCAACCTTGGCACTCACGTTTCAGGCGGCGTGTCTCGCCGGCTCGTCGCTCGGCGCGCGCACCAGCTTGCCGGGGAGGGCGCCGGTATGCTCGCCGTTCTCGAAGATCGGCGTGCCGGCGACGACCGTCGTCTGGTAGCCGTCGACCCGCTGGACAAACCGCCGGCCGTCCGCCGGCATGTCGTGCACGAGCTCCGGCTTCTGCACCTGCAGACGATCGAAGTCGATCAGGTTGACGTCGGCGCGCAGGCCCGGCGCGAGCCGGCCGCGATCGGCGAGGCCGAAGAACTCGGCGGTCTCGCTCGTCTGGCGTTTGATCAGCAACTCGAGCGGCAGCCTGGGCCCGCGCTGCCGGTCGCGCGCCCAGTGCGTGAGCATGAAGGTCGGCACGCCCGCATCCACGATCGAGGTGCAGTGCGCGCCGCCGTCCGAGAGGCCGAGCAGGCAGGCGGGATCGTTGAGCATCTCGTAGATCGGCGCGTGGTCGCCGGTAACGTAGTTCACCACCGGGAAATAGAGATATTGATCGTCCTGGATGATGATGTCGTAGGCGACCTCATCGGGAGGCCGGCCGGTGCGGGCCGCGATCGCGGCGACGCTCTTCTCGGGCCCGGGTTCGTAGTCGGGCGGATTGCCCATCACGTAGAACCGCTCCCACTTTTTCGTGACCGCCTGGCGGAACTGGGCGAGCTTGGCGACTTCCGCGTCCGAGGGCGTCTCGGCGAGAATCCGCCGCCGCACCTCCGGATCGCGCAGGCGCGCCCGCTGCGCCTCGATCGGCAGGCTTTCGAGCGCCTTGTAGCTCGGCCGCACCGTGAACGGATTGAGCGCCGTCCCGACCCCCATCATGACGCCGATCGGTCGTCCGGCCATCTGCGCGGTGATCGCCAGACCCTCGCGGCGGGACTCGTGCACCGCCTTGATGAGGCGGCGCCAGCGCTCGGGATCCTCGTAGCGGTCGGTGAGCAGGAACCAGATCGGCCGGCCGGTCTGCTTGGCGAGCTTGCACATCCAGCGCAGCTCGAATTCCTCGTCGTCGAAATCGCTGTTCATGCCGAAGGCGCCCGTGCCGGTCACGCCCAGCGCCGAGCCGATGCCGAGGAGCTCGAGGTCGTCGGCGTCGCGCGAGGGGACGAGCTCGCCGTCCGGCGTCTTGTGCGAATCGGTGCGGGACGTGGTGAAGCCGAAGGCGCCGACCCGCAGCGCCTCGATGGTGAGGCGGCGCATCTCGGCGATGTCGTCAGCGGTCGCCGGCTCGCGCCGCACGGCACGGTCGCCCATCACGTAGACGCGCAGCGGCAGATGCGCAGCCTGCGCCGCGATGTCGATCGCGCGCGGCCGCCGCTCGAGCGCGTCCATGAACTCCGGGAAGCTCTCCCATTCCCAGGTCAGGCCGGCGGACAGGACCGGATTGGGGATTTCCTCGACGCCTTCCATCAGGTCCATGAGGGCGCCGCGATGCTCCTTCTTCACCGGCGCGAATCCGACCCCGCAGTTGCCGAACATCACCGTGGTGACGCCGTGCCAGCAGGACGGCGCGAGCAGCGGATCCCACATCGCCTGGCCGTCGTAATGGGTGTGCACATCGACCCAGCCGGGGGTGACCAGGAGGCCATCGGCATCGATCTCGCGCCGGCCCGGCCCCTGCTTGCCGCCGACCGCCGCGATGCGTTCGCCGGCGATCGCCACATCGCCCGTATAGGCCGACTTGCCCGTGCCATCCACGATGGTGCCGCCGCGGATCACGATGTCGTGCATGGAAGAGCTCCCTGGGCCCAAGCCGCGATGATGCACCCGGCCTCGGGGGCGGCGCAATGGGCGCCCGGCGGCGTCCGACTGTCCGATTTATCGCTCTTCGCTGCGAACCAGTTTTCGCCGCGCGCGTTCTGTTCTTGCGCCGCCGCGAGCCGGTGGCGCGCCGGGGGTGACCGGTCACGCCAGCGAGGACGTCCCATGCTCGACGAACGCCTGACTCTGAGGATCCTGGGCTGGATGCTCGGCACGGTGTGCATCAGCACCTTCGTGCTGAGCGCGCTGGCGCTGCGCTGACAGCCGCGGGGAGACCCCATGCGCGCTCCGGCCCGCGATCTGGTCAACGCGCTCGTTTACCTTGTTGCGCTCGGCGGGATCATTGCCGCCGCCACCGTCAGCTACGGCATGCTGGCGGGCACCATGCCGGACGTGGTGCGGACATGGACGCCGGCCTCGGAGACGAACGGGACCGGCGGGGCCGCGGATACACGAGCCGAGGCGCGCTACGTGAGCTGGCGGCTCTCGCCGGAGGAAGCGCAGAAGCGCTTCGAGACCCGCAGTGCGGTGCTGTTTCCGCCGACCCCGGCCTATCCCGAACCCAAGAACGGGTGGGGCTCCGTTGCCGCCAGGGCGGACAAGCCGGCGCGGGACCACGCCAGGGCGTGGGCCATCCTGCGGCCGGCGAGGGCGGAAGCGCGGAACGTAACAAGGCCGGCGGCCCTGCCGACGCGGACGACAAATCTTGGGGCTGCCAATGTCGGCGTGATCGGCGATTTCCAGGCGGGCGGGCGCTGACGGCGCGCGTGGCGCCCGCTGGCCGTCACAGCTTCTGGATTCCGGCCTGGTCGATGATCTCCTTGAACATGTCCATTTCCTTCACCACGCGCGCCCATTCGTCCTTGGCGCCCTTGGGCCGCACCAGGAAGCCCTGCTTGTAGAGCTTGTCCTTCATCGCCGGCGTCCCGAGCACCTTGAGGGTCTCCTTCTCGAGCCACGCGACCATCTCGGGCGGCGTCTTTGCGGGAGCGAGCAGGAAGGTGTCGGTCGCGAAGACGAAGTCCTTGTAGCCAGCCTCGAGCATGGTCGGCACATCGGGGAGCTCGGGCCAGCGCTCCTCGCCGGTGACCGCGAGGCAGCGCAGCGTGCCGGCCTTGATGTGCGGCGCGGCCGGCGGCAGCGAGCCGGAGGAGAGCTGCGCGGTGCCCGAGAGCAGCGCCGTGATGGCGTCGCCACCGCCCTTGTATACCACGTCTTCCAGCTTCGGCAGCTTCTCCCGCAGCTTGAGAACCTCGAGCTGGATCTGCGGCGTCGTGCCGATGGGCGGCGTCGCGCAGTTGTATTTCTCCGGATTGGCGCGGGCGAGGGCGACGAATTCCTTCATCGTCTTGGCCGGCAGCTCGGACCTCACCACGAATGTGTTGGGCGATGTCGCGACCTCGCTGATGCCGACGAAATCCTTGCGCGGATCGAACGGGAGGCTGGTGTAGAGGCCGAGATTGACCGAATAGGCATTGGTCGCGAGCAGGATCGTGTAGCCGTCCGGCTCGGAATGGGCCGCATAGGCAAAGCCGATATTGCCGCCGGCGCCGCCGCGGTTCTCGATGAAGAAGGTCTTGCCGGTCGACTCCTGCAGCGCGGCCGCGACGATGCGGGCGACGATGTCGGAGGGCCCGCCCGGCGTATTGGCGACCACGACCTTGACCGGGCGCTCCGGATAGGCTGCAGCGGCGCTGCGGATGCGCAGCAGAGCCGGGGCCGCGACGCCGGCCGCGAGCACGCCCGCGCCCTTGAGGATGCGCCGCCGCGACAGCGCCCGATGCCGGTTTCCTGAATTCATGGTCCTCCCTTTCGACGTCTTCCACCGTCGCATCCGTGCGCCGGCTTTACCGCCACGATAGCCCCGGGGCGCCGTCGGAACAACGGAAAGGCGCGCCGGCGCTGCGGCGGAAACGCGGCAGGGCGCCGCACTCCGCCTGTCAGCCGGCGTTGCGCCGGCTTGCATTTGGCGGGTCCCCTCGCCATGGTGCCGGCCATGGATCAGCGCATCACGCCCGCCGAAACCGCCGGCACCGCTCCCGATCTCGGCGCCGCGGTGCGCCGGGACTGGACCCGCGCCGAGGTGGGCGCGCTGTTCGAGCTTCCCTTTCCCGACCTGATCTATCACGCGCAGCGCATCCACCGCGCCCATTTCGATCCGCGCGAGGTGCAGCTCTCGACGCTGTTGTCGATCAAGACCGGTGGCTGTCCGGAGGACTGCGCCTATTGTCCGCAAAGCGCCCGC
>DASTZX010000124.1:0-36314 GCA_035764045.1 Xanthobacteraceae bacterium
CGTCGGCGGACCGTTCCTCGACGTGTTCTTCCAGAAGAGCATGCTCGACCGCAAGACGACGCTCGCCACCAAGGCGGTGGCGCAGACCTTCAGCCACGTGCTGCGCGCCGCCTATTTCGGCTCGTTCGGCATGGTGCACAATTTCGATCAGCCCGCGCCCTATATCGCGGCCATCCTGCTCGCGATCATGGGCACCTCGCTCACGCCGCTGATCATCGAGCGCATGACCGACCACGGATTCCGCCAATGGACCCGCGCCATCATCCTGAGCGTGAGCAGCATCTACCTGATGCGGGGCGTGTGGCTGCTATGGCACGGATCCTGAGGCGTCATGCCCCGCGCAAGCGCGCGCAAGCGGGGCATCCAGTCAACACGATGTCATCGACGTGTCGTGGATTGCCCGCTTGCGCGGGCAATGACGATTCCCCGTATGGCGCCCCTCAGCTCAGCATCTCCAGCTTGCCGTCGAGCGCGATCAGGCCGGTCTCGATGCCGAGCTTGGGCTGGCGCTTGGCCATCTGCTGGCGGAATTGGGCGAACACCATGCGATGCGTCCTGGTCTCGACCTCGGGCGACGCGGTGCTGGAATTTCCATAGGCGATCCGGCTGGCGCCGCAGTCGCGGTGGTCGATCGCGATCACCTTCTTGATGCTGTGGAGCTGGATGGTGGCGGCGAGGTTGTCCCAGAACGCCTGGTGCCAGGCCTTGAACTTGGGCGCGACCACGCCGATCGCCGCGCCCGCGATGGTGAACTGGCTGTATTTGCCGATCAGGCTCTGCTTCTGCATGTAGGCGCGCACCGATTCCTGGGTGCGCGGGTCGATGCAGGACAGCAGCATCGCTTCGTAGCTGCTGCCTTGGGCCAACGCCGCGAACGGAAAGGCTGCCGCGATTCCGGCGGCGCCGGCGAATTGCAGGATGCGGCGGCGATCATACTGTCCTGCAAGAATCTCACCGCAGCACGCACACGTGCCGAGCATCGTCATGGTGTCCTCCGGTCAAGAGCGCATGGGGGCGCGCGCAATGCGCACGGCCCCGCCATGCACGGATCAAAAAATCGCCAACGGACTAACGGGAAGTATTTCGCACGCAGAACATCGCGGCCGGGCCGGCCGCGGACGCGCCGCCCATTACTGGCTCGCCCAGATGATTCGCGCAATCCACAAACAGTCGTCGGTCGCGACGGTGCGGTCGGGCTGCGCCGGGCCGAGCGACTTGAGCTCGATCGCCTTGGCGGTCTTGCGCGCGAGCTCCTGGGCGATGAGCTCGCCGCCGCGGCTCATGACCACGACACGGTCGCCGCGCCGGATCGCGGCGCTCGGCGACACCACGATGACGGTCCCATTGCGGTAGACCGGCCGCAGGCCGTCGCCGGATATCTCCAGCGCGTAGGCGTAGCGGTCGTCGATCGCCGGAAAATCGAGCTCGTCCCAGCCCTCGCCGTCGGGCAGCCCGCGCGGGTCGAAATACCGCCCGGTGGAGGCCTGGAGGAAGCCGATCAACGGGAGAGGGCGGCTGCTCCCGCCCGCCACGCCGCCGATCAATGCGACGAACTGGTCCACCGTCGTGCTGGTGGCCGCCAGGCACTTCGCCAGCGACTCGGTGGAGGGCCAGCGCTGCCGCTGGTCGGGGGTGATGCGCTTCGATTTGTTGAAGGTGGTGGGGTCGAGCCCGGCCCGCTTGGCGAGGCCGGAAGGCGAGGTCCCGGCACGGGCGGCCAGGGCGTCGATCGCCTGCCAGATTTGCGCGTGCGTCAGCATGGCGGAGGTGGGCAATGACGGCATGGGCGCACCGAAAACAGGGCGGCGGCCGGCCCGCGCCGGCGCTGTGGGGGTCGCAAATTCGGAAGGATGATAATCCCATTCCGCAGAGCGGGCCAGCAATGCCGCGGCGGTTCTTGAACCCGGCCGGACCGACCAGTAGACAATCCGATCGCGATTGCGTTTTTCGCGGCCGGCGCGGTCTTTCAGCCTGCGATCCGGATCCCCGGGCAGGGCGCGGACGACACCATGGCACGCAACCACCAGGATGGCTCGTGATCGGTCTTTTTGAGCGTTTCGCCCGGCCGCTGCTGCGGGTGATGGACCCGGAAGACGCGCACGGGCTGGCATTGCGTGCGCTCAAGCTCACGCCGCTCTCCAAGCCGGTCGGAGACGACGCGCGCCTGACGGTGCGCGCGTTCGGGCTCACCTTCCCCAATCCGGTCGGGCTCGCGGCCGGATTCGACAAGCACGCCGAGGTTCCGGATGCGCTGCTGCGCGCCGGCTTCGGCTTCGTCGAGGTCGGCACGGTGACGCCGCGGCCGCAGCCCGGCAACCCGCGGCCCCGCCTCTTTCGGCTCAGCGCCGACGAGGCGGTGATCAACCGGTTCGGGTTCAACAGCGCGGGCGAGGCGCCGGTGCTGGCGCGGCTCGCGGCGCGCGCCGCGCGCGGCGGCATCGTCGGGCTCAACATCGGTGCCAACAAGGCGACCGAGGACCGCGGCGCCGATTATGTGCAGCTGATCGAGGCCTGCGCGCCGGTGGTCGGCTATTTCACGGTCAACATCTCCTCGCCCAACACGCCCGGCCTGCGCGATCTGCAGCAGGCGGCAGCGCTCGACGATCTGCTGGCGCGCGTGGTCGCGGCGCGCGACCGCGTCTCATTGCGGGCCGGCGACACGCCGGTGCTGGTCAAGATCGCGCCCGATCTGTCGCTGGCCGAGCTCGATGACGTGGTCGCAGTCACGCGCCGGCGCACCGTCGACGGCATGATCGTCGGCAACACCACCGTGCGGCGGCCGCGCACCTTGCGCGAGCGAAAGCTGGCGGAGGAGGCGGGCGGCCTGTCGGGCCGGCCGCTGTTCGCGCTGTCGACCCGCATGCTGGCCGAGACCTTCGTGCGGGTGGAAGGGCAGTTCCCGCTGATCGGCGTCGGCGGCATCGACTCGGGGCGGGCGGCGCTCGCCAAGATGCGTGCGGGCGCGAACCTGATCCAGCTCTATTCCGCCCTGGTGTTTCGCGGGCTGCCGCTCGTCGGCGAGATCAAGCAGGCGCTGCTCGCGGCGCTCGAACGCGGCGAGGCGCGCACGCTCGCCGACCTGGTCGGCACGGATGCGGCCGACATCACGGCGCAGCCCTGGCCGGAGTGATCTTCTTTCGCCCGTCATTCCGGAAGCCGCGCGAAGCGCGCTGTCCGGAATCCACCCGCTCGCGATTGCGCTGATCGTGTCGCTGGATTCCGGGTTCGCGCCACCGATCTCGGGTTTACCCGAGATCGGCGTTCAAATTTTGGTCCAAGTCGGCTACAGCCGACTTGGATGGCGCCCCCGGAATGACGCCAATCCTCAGAACTCCACCACCATCCCGTCGTTCGCGGTCTCGTGCGGCACCCGGGCGGCCTGAGCCAGCATGTCCTCGCTCATATGGGTGAGCACGACCCGCTTGGCGCCGAGCCGGGAGATGTTGCGCTCGATGACCTTCAGATTGAGATGATTGCGGATCGGCTTGTCGTAGGAATAGCACTCGATCACCAGGAGATCGGCGCCGCGCGACGCCTCGATCAGCGTGTCGGTCCATTCGGTATCGCCGCTGTAGGTGATGACGCGGTCCTCGACCGCGATCCGATAGGCGAAGAACGGGCCGCCGGAGTTGCCGTGCACCACCGGAAACGGCGTGACCTTCAACGAGCCGACCGCGCTCGCGACGCGTTCCGGCAGGGTGACGAGCTTGAGATCGAACGCAAGCTTGATGGTGGAGAAATGCTCGAACGCGGCTTCCAGCGCGCGCTCGTACCAGCTCTCGATCCCGGGCGGTCCGGCGATGACGAGCGGCCGCGCGCGCCTGCCGAAATGCGCGTCGAGCACGAAATAGGGCACGCCGCCGAAATGATCGCCATGGAAATGGCTGACCAGGATCGTGTCGATCGCGGCGCGCACGATCCCCAGGCGCTTGAGCCCGACCAGCGACGACGCGCCGCAGTCGATCAGGAAATTCGCGTTCTCGCCGACGACGTGGAAGCAGGTGTTGAACCGCCCGCCCGAGCCGAACGCATCGCCGGAGCCGACGAATTGGAGGTGCATGGCCCTGCCCGCGCGCCGTTCAGGGCCGCCCGCCCTTGGCGAGCCGCACCACGAGCCAGATCGGAATGACGATGACGGCGCCGAGCAGGAAATAGCGCCAGAGCCAGACGAGCGCGTCCCAGCCCATGTCCCAGATCGAGCGCACGATGCGCTCCAGACTGCGCCAGATGTCGCGCGGGTCGAGTCCCAGGGCGGAGAGGATGACGCCGACCAGAACCGACAGCAGGATGATCCGCACCGCGACCGACAGCGGCGGTCCGCCGAAGAAACGGTGCACGACGTCATTGGCCATAGGGGTCTCCGGGCACGGCACACGTAGCGCGATCTTAGCGCATGTCGCGGCGACGTCGCCACCGCTCCGCCGGTATGGACATGCGCCAACCATACACAAGCACGCGACCGTGCATGCTACGGCTCGCGTTGGACGTCGACCCGCAGCAGCCGCTCCAGCGTCTCGATGCGGTCGGCATCGGCCGGCCGCTTGTCCCAGCGCAGCCGGCTGATGCGGGGAAAGCGCATGGCGAGGCCCGACCGGTGACGGCTCGAGCGCGCGAGCCCCTCGAACGCGACCTCGAACACGAGTCCGCGGTCGCGCTCATGCACCACCTCGCGCACCGGACCGAAGCGGTTGATGGTGTTCCGGCGCACGAAGCGGTCGATCTCGGCGAGCTCGGCATCGGTGAAGCCGAAATAGGCCTTGCCGACCGGCACCAGCTCGCCGTCGGCATCCTCGCCGGCCGGCCCCGACCACACGCCGAACGTATAGTCGGAATAGAACGAGGAGCGCTTGCCGTGGCCGCGCTGGGCGTACATCAGCACCGCGTCGATCACGAACGGGTCGCGCTTCCATTTCCACCATAATCCGCGCGGCCGGCCCGGCACGTAGAGCGCGTCGCGGCGCTTGAGCATCACGCCCTCGACCGCCTCGGCGTCGGGACCGGCGCCCGCGGCGGCCGGGTCGGCGCGGGCGCGCGCAAGATCGTCCCACGTCGCGAAGGCAACGAGCGGCGAGACGTCGATGCGGGCGGCATCGAGCCCCGCCAGCAACGTTTCGAGGCGCGCGCGCCGCGCCGCAAAGGGCCGCTCGCGCAGGTCCTCGGCGCCATCGACCAGGAGGTCGTAGGCGCGCAGATGGGCGGGGAATTCCGCCATCAGCTTGTCGGTCACGGTCTTGCGGTTGAGCCGCTGCTGCAGCACGTTGAACGACTGCACGCGCCCCTCCCGCATGATCAGAAGCTCGCCGTCGAGCGCGCCGTCGAAGCGCAACGCACGGCTGAGATCCGGGAAGCTCTTGGAGATGTCCTCGCCGGTGCGCGAATAGAGCCGGGTGATGAAATGCCCGTCGGGGCGCGGCGCCGCCACCGCCTGCACGCGGATGCCGTCCCATTTCCATTCGGCGGAAAAGTCGGCGGGATCGAGCGCGGCAAGCTCCGCTTCCTCGATCGCGTGCGCCAGCATGACCGGCCGGAACGGCGCCGCATGGGCGGCGACCGGCTTCTCGGCGCGGCCCTCGAGCCAGGCGAACAGCTCGATGTAGGGCGGCGCGAGCGTGGGCCAGATCAGCTCGACCTCGTCGGCCTCCTTGCCGCCGAGCGCCGCCACCGCGGTCTTGGCGAGGCGCGCCGAGACGCCGATGCGCAGACCGCC
Source organism: Xanthobacteraceae bacterium (assembly GCA_035764045.1). GTDB lineage: Bacteria > Pseudomonadota > Alphaproteobacteria > Rhizobiales > Xanthobacteraceae > JAVDCA01. Next base: position 5,708 of record DASTZX010000124.1, read on the forward strand.
GGTGACGAGCTTGAGCAGCGCCCAGCGGCCGGTCTCGTCGAGCGCGTCGAGCCAGCGCGCAATCTGGCCCGGGAGCTCGGCCTTGCCGAGGGAGGCGAGCGTGGTCACCACCTCGGTAAGGGAGGGACTCGGCTCGTCACGACTGTGATGCGTCTTCTCGACGACGGACAGGCCACTTCCCTGTTCCCCTCCCCCCGCGAGCGAAGCGAGTGGCGGGGAGGGGTTAGGGGTGGGGGGCAGCGACGGGCTCTGAGCAAGTGCAGTCCCCCCATCTCGCCCGCGTTCGCTTCGCTCACGCGGCCGACCCGCCCCGCCAACGGGCGGGAGGGTTGACGCAAGCGGCTCCGCCCTGCCCGGCCACATCAGCGCGACGGTCTCGGAGAGATCGCCCACATAATCGTACGCCATCGCGAACAGGACCGGATCGCTGCGCTCGGCGATGAGCGCGCGGATGATGCCCGGCTTGGCGTGGCGGAAGCTGAGCGCGCCGGTGAGCGCGGCGAGCGCAAAGCCGCGATCGGGATCGGGCGCCGAGGCGAAGTAGTCGACGAGCAGCCGCAGCTTGGCGTTGCGGCCGGACTCGTAGGCGAGGCGATCGAGCAGCGCCGCGAAGCGCTTCATGGCGCCGCGCTCCCGGCGGGCGCGGCATCGCCCTCGGTCTCGTCCTCCTCGCCGTAGCCGACGATGCGCAGCGGGCGCGCGCGCAGCCCGCGCGTGCCGCACCAATGCACCAGCGCATCCTCGGCGCCGTGGGTGACCCAGATTTCCGGCGCGCCGGTCGCCGCGATGGTGGCGCACAGCCCGTCCCAGTCCGCATGGTCGGAAACGACCAGCGGCAGCTCGATCTGCCGCTGGCGGGCGCGCGCGCGCACCCGCATCCAGCCCGATGCGAACGCGGTGACGGGCTCGGGGAAGCGGCGGGTCCACACGTCCTTGAGGGCGGACGGCGGGCAGAGCGCGATCGCGCCGGCGAGCTCGCCCTTCTCGGCATCGCGCACGAGGCGCAGCTCGCCGAGATCGATCCGTGCCGCATAGTAGCGCGTGACGCTTTCGAGGGCGCCGTGCAGGTAGAGTGGCTTGTCGTAGCCGGCGGCGCGCAGGAGCGCGATCAGGCGCTGCGCCTTACCGAGCGAATAGGCGCCGACGAGGTGCGAGCGCTCGGGGAAGAGCGCGACCGAGCGCAGGAGCTTTGCGATCTCGCTCGCCGCCTCGCCATGGCGAAACACCGGCAGCCCGAAGGTCGCCTCGGTGATGAACACGTCGCAGGGCACGAGCTCGAATGGCGCGCAGGTCGGGTCGGGGACGTCCTTGTAGTCGCCCGAGGCGACGATGCGCAGGCCATTGCGGGCGACCTCGACCTGCGCCGACCCGAGCACATGGCCGGCCGGATGGAGCCGCACGGTGACGCCGTCGAGCGCGACGGCCTCGCCGTAGCGCAGGGCCTGGGTGGTGCCGGCGAAATCCGCGCCATAGCGCAACCGCATGAGATCGAGCGTCTCGGGCGTCGCCAGCACCGCGCCGTGGCCCGCCCGCGCGTGATCCGAGTGGCCGTGGGTGATCACCGCCTTGTCCACCGGACGCACCGGATCGATATGAAAGCCCCCGGACGGGCAGCACAGCCCGGCCGGGGTCGAGACAAGCAGGTCGTGCGCACGCATCGGCCTCCAGATATGACCAAAGCGTGCGCATTGGGAGTCCCGCCGCATGAGCGCTCCGCTATTCCAGTCCTCGGGCGACCTGATCGCGGATCGGCGCTACGTGATCGCGCAGGAGCTCCTGGCGCGCGACGAGACGGCGGCCGCGGCCGACCTGCTCGAACAGGCGATCGAGGCGGCGCCGCGCTTCGCCTCCGCCTGGTTTGCGCTCGGCGTGCTGCACGCGCGCGAGGGGCGTCGCGCGGCGGCGGTCGCGGCCTTCCAGGAGGTCTGCGCGCTCGATCCCGAGGACCGGCTGGGCGCCGGCCTGCACCTCGCCCGGCTCGGCGCGATCCCGGCCGGCGACATGCCGGCCGCCTATGTGCGCACGCTGTTCGACCAGTACGCGGCCCGCTTCGAGAATGGGTTGGTCGACGGCCTCGGCTATCGCGGGCCCGCCCTCCTGCGTGACGCGATCGCGGCGGTCTGCGCCGACGCGCAGCGGCCGATGCAGTTCGCCGACATGCTCGATCTCGGCTGCGGCACCGGGCTTGCGGGCGCGGCGTTCCGTCCCGCGGTGCGGCGGCTCACCGGGATCGACCTCTCGGCCGGCATGGTGGCGGCGGCGCGGGCGAAGGACATCTACGACCGGCTGGAGACCGCCGACGCCGCGGCTTTTCTGCAGGCCGAGGGGCGGGCCGGCGATCGCTATGCGCTGATGATCGCGGCCGACGTGTTCCCGTATCTGTCCTGGCTCCCGCCAGTGCTCGCGGTGGCGGCGCGCGCGCTCGCGCCCGGCGGGCTCATCGGCTTCACGGTCGAGACGCATGCGGGCGACGACGTGATCCTGGCCGAGACCCTGCGCTACGCCCATGGCGCCGCCCATGTGCGCAGCGCCCTCGCGGGTGCGGGTCTGACGCCGCTGCGGCTCGAGGCGGCCCCGGCCCGCAGCGAGGCCGGCGTCCCGGTGCCGGGACTGGTCGTGGTGGGGGAGCGGCCAGACTGATCCACAGGGTTCGTCATGCTCCGCGAAAGCGGAGCATGCAGTACTCCCGGGCGGGTCGGCTCGCCTTCAACGCTGACCACACGGCGTACTGGGTCGCCCTCTTTCCGCGGGCGATGACGGCCTCTATTCTTGGCACCACCGAACCACTACCTCTCCACGCGTGTCCCTCGCCGACCCCATCGCCGATACGGCCCTGCCGGAAACCTTCGCGCGCTGGTTCGCGAGCCGCGGCTGGCGGCCGCGCGCGCACCAGCTCGATCTGCTCGCCAAGGCGCGCGCCGGCCGCTCGGTGCTGCTGATCGCGCCGACGGGCGCCGGCAAGACGCTGGCCGGATTCCTTCCCTCGCTGATCGAGCTCGCGGACGAGGCGCGGCCCACCGGCGACCTGCATACGCTCTACATCTCGCCGCTCAAGGCACTCGCGGTCGACGTCGCGCGCAACCTCGAGCGGCCGGTGGCCGACATGGGCCTTGGCGTGCGCGTCGAGACCCGCACCGGCGACACGCCGGTCTCCAAGCGCACCCGGCAGCGGCACTATCCGCCGGACATCCTGCTCACCACGCCCGAGCAGGTCGCGCTGCTCATCGCATCCGCGGATGCGCCGCGGCTGTTCGGCCGGCTGCGCCGCATCGTGCTCGACGAGCTGCATGCGCTCGTCACCTCGAAGCGCGGCGATCTTCTCTCGCTCGGGCTGGCGCGGCTGTTGCGGCTGGCGCCGGGCGCCATGACGGTGGGGTTGTCGGCGACGGTCGCCGAGCCCGACGCGCTGCGCCGCTACCTGGTGGCGCAGCCCGTGCGCGGCGAGGCGCGCGCCGACCTCGTGGTGGCCGAAGGCGGCGCGGCGCCGGTCGTGCACATGCTCGACTCGGCCGGGCCGGTGCCATGGGCCGGGCATTCGGCGCGGCACGCGTTCGGCGAGATCTACGACCTCATCCGCCGCCACAAGACGACGCTGGTGTTCGTCAACACGCGCATGCAGGCCGAGATGGTGTTTCAGGAGCTGTGGCGCATCAACGACGACGCGCTCGCGATCGCGCTGCACCACGGCTCGCTCGACGTCGCGCAGCGGCGCAAGGTGGAGGACGCCATGGCGACGGGGCGCCTGCGCGCCGTGATCGCCACCTCCTCGCTCGATCTCGGCGTCGACTGGGGGGACATCGACCTCGTCATCAATGTCGGCGCCCCCAAGGGCGCGAGCCGGCTGATGCAGCGCATCGGCCGCGCCAACCACCGGCTCGACGAGCCCTCGCGGGCGGTGCTCGTCCCGGCCAATCGCTTCGAGGTGCTGGAATGCCGCGCCGCCATCGAGGCGGTCGCCGACAACGCCCAGGATACGCCGCCGATGCGCACCGGCGCCCTCGACGTGCTGGCGCAGCATGTACTCGGCGCGGCCTGCGCGGCGCCGTTCCGCCCCGACGAGCTCTATGCCGAGGTGACGACCGCCGCGCCCTATGCGGAGCTCAGCCGCGCCGATTTCGACGCCACCGTCGATTTCGTCGCGACCGGCGGCTATGCGCTCAAGGCCTACGAGCGATTCGCAAAGATCCGCGCCGATGCCGACGGGCGCTATCGCGTGACGCATCCGCGCGTCGCGCAGCAATACCGGCTCAATGTCGGCACCATCGTCGAAGCCGACATGCTCAAGGTGCGCCTCGTACGCTCGCGCGCGGGCGGCGCCGGACAAGCCGGCCCGATCGGGCGCGGCGGCCGTCTGCTCGGCGAGGTCGAGGAATATTTCATCGAGACGCTCACGCCGGGCAACACCTTCGTGTTCGCCGGCGAGGTGCTGCGCTACGAGGCGCTGGTCAACGACGAAGTCTACGTCTCGCGCACCACCGATCCCGATCCGCAGATCCCGTCCTACGAGGGCGGCAAGTTCCCGCTCTCCACCTATCTGGCGGAGCGCGTGCGCCGGCTGCTCGCCGCGCCGGAGGCCTGGCGGGCCCTGCCCGACCAGGTGCGCGAGTGGCTCGGGCTGCAGCAATGGCGCTCGCGCGTGCCGAACGCGAGCGAGCTTCTGGTCGAGACCTTTCCGCGCGCCGACAAGAACTACCTCGTCTGCTATCCGTTCGAGGGCCGCCTCGCGCACCAGACGCTCGGCATGCTGCTCACGCGCCGCCTGGAGCGGGCCAAGATGCGGCCGCTCGGCTTCGTCGCCAATGAATATGCGCTCGCGGTGTGGGGGCTCGGCGACGTCGCGCGCGCGCTCGCACGCGGCGACCTCAGCCTCGCGACGTTGTTCGACCAGGACATGCTGGGTGACGACCTCGAGGCATGGCTCGCCGAATCGGCGCTGATGAAGCGTACGTTCCGCAACTGCGCGATCATCGCCGGGCTGATCGAGCGGCGCTTCCCCGGCAAGGAGAAATCGCGCCGGCAGATGACGATCTCGACCGACCTCGTCTACGAGGTGCTGCGCAAGCACCAGGGAGACCACATGCTGCTGCGCGCCGCGCGCGCCGATGCGGCGACCGGCCTGCTCGACATCCGCCGGCTCGGCGCGATGCTGGCGCGCATCCGCGGCCGCATCGTGCACACGCCGCTCGACCGCGTGTCGCCCCTCGCCGTGCCGGCACTGCTCGAGATCGGGCGCGAGCAGGTGTATGGCGAGGCATCGGACGCGCTGCTCGCCGAAGCCGAGGCGGAACTCGTCAAGGAGGCGATGGGATGAGACGACATCGTCCGCGCCGGGCCTTGCCCACAGGTCATGCGCGGCGGATCGCCGTCACCAAACTTCCGTCATCATTCGCAGCCGAGTATCCGCTCGCGCGAAGGGGGGCGAATCGGGCATAAGCCGCCCGCGTCGCCGCGCGTTCCGGCGATGAGGGAGGCAGGCAGTGGCGGTCCATCCGGCGCTCGAGGTTCTGCGGGCGGCGCCCGAGGCGCCGTCATCCGCGCCGCTCGCGGTCTGCAACGCCGGCCTGGTGCTCGATCTTTCCGGCGCGCTCTATTGGCCGGACGAAGGCGCGCTTATCGTCGCCGACCTGCATCTGGAGAAAGGCTCGAGCTTCGCGGCGCGCGGCCTGCTGTTGCCGCCCTATGACACGGCGGCGACCCTCGCGCGCCTCGGTCGCGTGGTCGCGCGCCATGCGCCGCGGCTCGTCATCGCGCTCGGCGACAGCTTCCACGACGGCGACGGCCCGGCGCGCATTCTTCCGCAGGACCGCGGCGCGCTCGCTGCGCTGCAGCGCGGGCGCGACTGGGTGTGGCTCGCCGGCAACCACGATCCCGATCCGGCGCTCGATATCGGCGGCGTGTTCGCCAAGACCTTCTCGCTGGGGCCGCTCACCTTCCGCCACGAGCCGACCCAAGGCGCCGCAGAGGGCGAAGTCGCCGGCCATCTGCATCCGTCCGCGCGCATCGCGCAGCGCGGCCACGCCGTGCGGCGCAAGTGCTTCGCGACCGACGGGCGGCGCCTCGTCATGCCGGCGTTCGGCGCCTATGCGGGCGGGCTGAACATCCGCGACACTGCGTTCGCGCTGCTGTTCGGCGCCGGCGGCTTCACGGCGCATCTCATGGGCGAGCGGCGGCTCTACGCCTTTGCGTCCGCGCGCTGCCTCGCAGGCTGACGGGTTTCGGCGCCGCTCTTCGCCGCCGTGTTGCAGAAATCGGCGAGCAGCTCGGCGAGCCGGCGGGTCGCCGGCGTCGCATCGGGTGAAGCGACGAGGGCGAGCTCCGTTGCGGGGATCGGCGGCAGGCCGTCGCGCCGGCCGAGCACGCGGTGGCTGGCGAGGATCGCGACGTCGGGCAGGATGCTCAAGCCGAGCCCGGCCGACACGGCGGCCTGGATGCCGGGCAGGTTCGGGCTCGTATAGGCGACGTGCCAGGCGCGGTCGGCGGCCTCGAGCGCGTGGATGATGCGCTCGCGATAAAGGCAGCCCTGCTCGAACACGGCGAGCGGCACCGAGCCGCCACGGGCGTCGATCGGATGGCGCTTGCTCGTCACCCAGTGCAGCCGCTCGGGCCAGCGCGCGACCGCGTCGCCCTCGCCAATGTCGCGCTTGTAGAGCGCGAGATCGAGCTCGCCGCGCTCGAGATCGCGGGCGAGCCGCACGCTGAGGCCGGAGCGTACGTCGAGCCGCAGGCCGGGCCGCGCCCGGACGAAGCCGGACAGGAGCTCGGGGAGCCGATAGGCGGCAAAGTCCTCCGGAATGCCGAGCCGCACGACGCCGTCGGCAGCCGGCCGCGCCACCACGTCACACGCCTCTTCGGCGAGCGCAAGAATCCGCCGCGCATACGACAGGAGCCGCTCGCCCTCCTCGGTCGGCCTCGCCTGCTTGCCGTCGCGATGCAGGAGGGCGCGCCCGAGCGTCCCCTCGAGCCGGCGGATCTGCTGGCTCACCGTCGACTGGGTGCGATGCACCCGCTCGCCGGCGCGCGTAAATCCGCCGGCGTCGACCACCGAGACGAAGCTGCGCAGGAGATCGATGTCGAGCATGGCGGCAACGTCATTCACAAAACCACTGCTGTTGATCATATCATTTAATTTCCAAATGGCAACCGCGACGCCTACATCATCGCCACGACACGCCCCCCGAGGATGCCGCCGATGTCCATCGCCCTGCCCGCCGCGCGCGCCGCGAATATCCGCCTGCCGCTGCCGGTCCTGGTGGCGGCGTTCTGCCTGATCTGGAGCGCCGCTTTCGCGGTATCCAAGCTCGCGATCTTCGACTGCCCACCGCTCCTGCTGATCACGGCGCGCTGCGTGCTCGCCGGCATCTTCGTGCTCGGCGGTGCGGCGCTCGCCGGCCCGCGGCCGCGCCTGTCCGGCCGCGATCTCGCGCTGTTCGCGCTGCTCGGCATCACCAACTACGCGCTCTATCTCGGCTGCAACTATGTGGGCGTGGAGCACGGCCTCTCGGCCGGCCTGGCGGCGCTCGTCACCAGCGCCAACCCGGTTCTGACCGCGGTGCTCGCCGCGGCGTTTCTCGACGAGCCGCTGACCTGGCGCAAGGCCGGCGGGCTGATCCTCGGCGTCGCCGGCGTCGCCCTCATTGTCGAGCACCGCATCACGGGAGGCGAGAGCGGCGCCGGCATCGCGCTCGGTATCGGGGCGCTCGTCGCGCTGGCGGCCGGCACGATCCTGTTCAAGCGCTTCACGTCGGGCGCCAGCCTTGTCATCGGCAACGGAGTGCAGAACCTCGCCGGCGGCCTCGCACTTCTCCCGTTTGCGCTGACGTTCGAGCGCATCGGGGACGTGGTGCCGAGCGCCCGGCTGCTGGTCGCACTCCTCTTTCTGACGCTGTTCTCGTCGATCATCGCCTATCTGCTCTGGTTCCATCTGCTCACCATCGCTGGCGCGACGGCGGCGAGCGCTTATCATTTTCTCATGCCGCCGCTCGGCTTGTTCTTCGGCTGGCTGCTGATCGGGGAGCGGATCGAACCCTTCGACCTCGTCGGCGTCCTGCCGGTGGCGCTCGGCATCTGGCTCGTCACCCACGGCGCGGCGGCGCCCACAACCGGAGACGCGCGATGACGACCCTCACGCTCACCCTGATCGGCGGACCGACCGCCCTGATCGAGATCGGCGGCCTGCGTCTGCTGACCGACCCGACCTTCGACGCGCCGGGCGACTACCGGCTGCCGCATGCGACGCTGCGCAAGACCGGCGGGCCGGCGCTCAGCGCCGATCAGATCGGGCCGGTCGACGCGGTGCTGCTAAGCCACGACCAGCACGCCGACAACCTCGATCATGCGGGCCGCGCGCTGATCGCGCGCGTACCGCGCGTGCTGACGACGGTTGCGGGCGCAAAGCGACTGGGCGGCAGCGCGCAAGGCCTGCGGCCCTGGGAGGAGACCGCATTGCGCATGCCCGACGGCGGCATGCTGCGCGTCACGGCGACGCCGGCGCGGCACGGTCCGGCCGGGATCGAGCCGCTCTCGGGCGACGTGATCGGGTTCGTGCTCGCGCCCTCCGACGCGCGGCCGATCTATGTCAGCGGCGACACCGTGTGGTACGACGGGGTCGCCGAGGTGGCACACCGCTTTCCGGCCGGCCTGGTGCTGCTGTTCGCCGGCGCGGCGCAGACGCGCGGGCCATTCCATCTCACCATGGACACGAACGATGCGATCGAGACCGCGCATGCATTCGCGGACGCGACCATCGTGCCGGTGCACTACGACGGCTGGGCGCATTTCACGCAAGGCCGCGGCGACCTGGAAAAGTCCTTCGCGGCGCTCGGGATCGGCGCCCGGCTGCGCCTGCTCGAGCCGGGCATCGCGACAAGGATCGAGGTGTAGCGAAAAGGCGCTCCTCACGGTGAGGAGCGGATCGACATGGATGCGGCCCGCGACATCAATCACGGCGGAACAGCACCGAGGCGATCCAGCCGGTCAAGAGCGCCAGCCCGGCGGTGGCAAACCCGTACAGCGCCCCGTGGTTCACCGCCGACGAGGCGAGGAACTGCTCGAACCCGAATTTGCGGATCTCGAACGCCTCGCCGCCGCGCGCGATCAGGGCGCCGTCGGCGAACAGCTTGAGGTCGACCTCGTAGTTTCCGACCGGCACCGCGGCGGGAACCGGAATGTTCGCGCGGTACATCGTCGAGGTGATGAACGTCACCGCATCGGGCTCCTCGACGTAGAGCTCGCGCGACTGCTTCAGGCGCAGGAACGATGTGCGGAACGGGTCCTCGCGCACCACGTCGGCCGTGTCGGGGCCGATCTGCTGCGGCAACAGCGTGCGGCGCAGGCCGATCTGCAAGCGGCGCAGCACGTCGAGCGATGCGATCTCCTCCACCGGCTTGGTCGACAGCACCGCCAGATAGGACGGCACCTGGACGAATGTGCGCGAGTCGGCATTGACCCAGATGCCGAGCACCTGCTCCTTGCGCCGCACCACGATGGTCTCGCGCGGGCCGGTCACGGTCGCGACGATCTCGTAGCCGCCGCGGCGCGGCGGGCTCGCCCGATCGGCCTCCACGATGCCGAACAGGACCAGCTCGGTGCCGGTGAAGCTCGGCGTGATCAGCACGTGGTGGGCGGAGAGCGAGGAGACCAGCCGCTCCGCCCCGGCGGGCGTGGCGCCGGCGATCAGCGCGAACGCCGCGGCTATGTGCGCGCCGCGCCTCATTGCGGCCCTTCCAGCATGCGGATCGAGTAGACATCGTCCGGCGGCAGGACGAGATCGACCGCGAAGCGGATGCCGACCGCGAGCACAAGCAGGCCGAGCAGCAGGCGCAGCCGCTCGCCGCGCATGCGCTGGCCGGCGCGGGCGCCGAATTGCGCGCCAGAGACGCCGCCCACCATCAGGATCAACGCCAGGATCGCGTCGACCAGATGGTTGGTGACGGAGTGCAGCACCGTCGCGGTGGCCATGGTGACGAGGGTGAGCAGCATCGAGGTGCCGATCACGACGTTGGTGGGCACGCGCAGGAAATAGATCAGCATCGGCACCAGCAGGAACCCGCCGCCGATGCCCATGATGGCGCCGATGAATCCCATCAGGAAGCCGATCGTCCAGACCGGAATCGTCGAGACGTAGATGCGCGACTGCTTGAAGCGCAGCTTCAGCGGCAGTCCGTGCATCCAGGTATGGCTGCCGGGCCGGCGCAGATCGACCGGCTTGCCGCTGCGGCCGCGCATGATGGCGCGCACCGCCTCGGCCACCATCAAGGAGCCGACCGAGCCCAGCAGGATCACGTAGGAGAGCGAGATGGTGAGATCGAGCTGGCCGAGCGCGCGCAGATAGGTGAACAGCGCGACGCCCGCGGCAGTGCCGACGAAGCCGCCGAGCAGCAGCATCGCGGCGAGCGAGAGATCGACCGCCCGACGCCGCCAATAGGAGATCGCGCCCGAGAACGACGACGCCGCGATGTGACTCGACACCGTGGCAACCGAGACGGCCGGCGGCACGCCGAGAAAGATGAGCAGCGGCGTCATCAGGAAGCCGCCGCCGATGCCGAACATTCCGGAGATGAAGCCGACCGCGAGCCCCATCGCAAACACGACGAAGACATTGACCGGCAGGTCGGCGATCGGGAGATAGATTTGCACGGGCATCATCCGCCGGCGCGAAGAACCCTCCGGGCCGACATCGAGGATCCTGAAACCTGCACGCATCGCCGCCGGCGCGACGATCACGCTCCAAGCCCTACAACCTCGGAGCGCGAACGAAAAGCCATTTTACCGTGCGATCCCGCGAACGGAGATGCGGCTCGCCGCGGCTATCCGCCACAATCGGCATCACGCATGCATGCCGCGTGCATGACGCGTGCATGACGCGGGGTCATGGGCGAGGGATCAGATCGGCGCGGCCTTCGCCACGTGCTGCCCGGCGCGGGACCTTCGCTTGACCGCAGGCGGCGCCTGATCCCACCCGCCCGGCGGCGGCTGCACGCTCGAGGCCTCTTCGGGCGCCTGTTCGGCGACCCAGGTCTCGACGTCGTGGCGCGCCGCCGCGAGAGTCCGGGCATCGAGCCGGGCCGCAACGTCGTCGCGCTTCTTGCCGGCATCCGCATCGCCCGCCTTCGCGGCGAGCGCGAACCAGCGGTAGGCCTCTGCCATGTCACGCTGGACGCCGAGCCCGCGCGCATAGAGGACCGCGAGGTTGTACTGGCTGTCGGCGGTGCCGAACATCGCCGATCTCCGGAACCATTGCGCCGCCACCTTGTAGTCGGGCTTGCCGTCGATCCCCTCGGAATAGAGCACGCCGATATTGTGCATGGCGTTGACGTTGCCCTTGGCGGCCGCCGCGATGTAGAGCCGGCGCGCCTCATTGAGGTCCTTGGTCACGCCCTCGCCTTTTTCGTACAGCGCGCCGAGGCGGAACAGCGCCGGCGCGAGCCCAGTCTTGGCGGCGCGCTCGTACCACACTGCGGCCAGCGCGAGGCTGCGCGGCACGCCGCGGCCTTCGGAGAAGCGCGTCGCGACCTCATAAGCCGCCGCGGGCTGGCCCGCGGTCGCCGCCGCAATCAGGACCGGGCCGCCGATGCCGGCGGGAAGCGCAGAGACCGTGGCCGGCGGCGCGGCGGTGGAACCGGCCGCCGCGGCCGCCGCAGCCACCACTTGGCGCGGCACCATCGCGCCGGTCACGTCGCCGGTTGCGGGCGGAGTCGCGGACGGACTTGAGGGCGGACTTGCGGGCAGCGCCGGAACCGGGGTCGCGGCGGGCGGCGGCAGCGGCGCCGAAACCACCGGAGCGAGCGGCAACGCATCAGCGGCGGCCGTGCTGGGCAGCGGCGCCGGCACCGACTGTGCCTCCGGAAGCGAGGATGGGGGCGGAACGGTCGCGACCGGGGGCACGATGACGATCGCGGGCGGTGCGGACGGCGCAGCCGGCGCCGGTATCGGCAGCGCCGCAGTCGTCAGGTCCGGTTCGAGGAACAGCGGCGGCGCATCGGTGCGCGGCGCGGCGCTGCTCGGGCGCGCGACCATGACGGGCGGCCCAGTCTCGGCGGCGAGCGGCGCGGGCGACGCGACAAGCTCGGCGAGCTGGAAATAGCTCGCCGCAAAGCGCAGCGCGGCCACGATCAGGACCGCGACGCTCAAGCCGACCAACAGCGCCTTGCGGCGCAACGAGAACCTGCCGACGCGCTTCCTCGGCGCCGCGCTCACGGTCTGCTCGGCGCGCTGTGACATCTGGGCAAGCTGAGCGGCGCGGCGCGCGGCCTGCAGATAGTTCGTTTTCGGCTCCGGCTCGCCCACGACCCCATTGGCGCGCAGCGGCGCCTCGGAGGCGGCGATGCGTTCTGCCGCGTTGGCCACCTTGGGGGGCGCGCTCGCACCGGGGCGCGCACGCGGCGGCCCGGAGCCCGGCTCGAGCGGATGATCGGCCGGCAGGGTCGGATCGATCGGCGGTCGCGGTGGGGACGGCGGCCGGACCGCAACGGCCGGCCGGCTCGCCGGCGGCGGCGATCCGACGACGGGCGCGCCCGGCGGCGGCCCGGATTGCGGGATGAATTGCGCGGCCGCTGGGGCCGCCTCTGCCGGGACCGGTGCGGCGCCACGCGCATCCGTGTTCATCGCGCTCTCGATGGCCGCGATGATGGGGTCGACCGCCGGCTCGACCGGGTGCTGCACAGTGTCAACCAAATCCGGAGTGTGCGGCGCGTCCGCCCACTCCGGCGCCGGCCGCACGGCGGCGATGTCCGGCTCGGGCGCAGGCATTTGCGTAAGTGCGGGCGCAGGCATGGGTGCAGCTGTGGGTGCAGGTGTGGGTGCAGGTGTGGGCGCAGCTGTGGGCGTCGCGCGGCCGGCGGCTTGCGCTGCGCCCGGCGGCGCCGCGGCCTTCGCGCGCAATGCGGCGTCGAGGTGCGACAGGAGCTCGGCCATGCCGCGCTCGATCGTGTCGAGACGACCAAGCCGGCCTTCCGACGCCTCGAGCTTCTCCACCAGCAGGCCGATGCGATCCTCGAGACCGCCCAGCACCTCTTGATCGTCCTGCGCGGGCGGAGCGGGCGTGGCCTCCAGCCGACTGAGCTTCTCCTCGAGCGCGCTCATCAATTGAGCGAGCTGCGGTGGTGAATTGCGCCCGCTCTGATCGCGCACCGCTTCGATCGCCTCGGCGATCGTCCCGATGCGCCGCTCGAGCGCCGCGAGGGCATCGGCGCCGCCGGAGAACGCACTGCGCTCGATGCGGTCGGCGAGCGCGCGCACCTCCTGGGTCAGCGCGGCGAGCGCGTCGCTTGTCGCGACCTGCCCTACCAGCGTGCGCAGCGTCGCGGTCGCGGTTTCGAGCTGCTCCAGTCCGGCCGGATCCTGGCGCGCGCCTGCGAGCACGTCGATCTTGTTCGACATCATCTTGATCGCCTGGTCGAAGCCGACCAGGCTTTCCGCCGGCGCGAGCCGGCGCAGCGCATCGCGCACGTCGAGCAGGGCCTGCTCGAGGCCGGCGACGGCCGATGCCTCGCCGGCGCCGCGGTCGGCATCGAGCCGCTGGGCGAGCGCGCGCACCTCGCCTTCGAGCGCTTGGAGGGCCTGGCGCGGCATCGCCGCGGTGAGCGTGCGGCCGATCTCGGCCAGCTCCGCGCGCAGGCTGTCGACGGCCTCGCTGGTGCGGCACTCCAACGGCGCAGGCGCGGGCCGTTCAGGGGACGGCGCTGCGAATTCCGCGCCGAGGGCGCGCTGACGCGCCGCCGCCTCGGCAATCGCCTGCTCGACGCTGATACTGACGGGCTTGCCGTCGCTGTAGGACGCGGCGGCGCGCACGCGCTCGCCCCTGAGCCTGGCGAGCGCCTGGTCGACGCTGTTCACGCGCTGATCGAGCGCGCTCGAGGTGCTGCGCCCTTCGGCGATCAGCGTGTCGAGCCCGCTGTTGAGCTTGAGGATCGCCTCGGCGATCTGCCGCGCGCCGGCATCGGGGTCGCGCGGCGGCGCCGCAGCAGGCTGTCCCCCCAACCGCGCGATGTGGCGGGCGAGATCGTCGAGACGCCGATTGATGGTGGCGAGATCGTCGCCATTGCCATCATACCGCTCCGCATCATCCCCGGCGTAAATGCCTTCATCGGCGGCCTGATCGAGAATGACCGCGTTGAGCCACTGGCCGAGCGACATGCCGGAGCGGCGAGCGGCCTCGCGGGCCGTCTCTCGAGCGTGGGGGCCGATGCCCTTCACCTGCCACGGCGCCAATCTCATTCGTCCACTCGCGTTACCGGCCGCCGAGAGGGCGCCTGCGGCGGCGCGGCGGCTGCCCGTCAAACGCCGCCGACACGCCGATCCGCTGTCTCGGCGCGACGACTTTTTCCGATTACTGTAAACAGGCAGTTAAGGGCGGCCGCTCGCGGCGCCTGCTGCAAGCCGAAGCGGCGCGCGGCGCCACACCTTGGCCAACATCCCACAGCGCATTACCTGTTCATGCACCATCGCGCTCACGCCGCAATCGCCGCTTAACACCGGCGTAAACGGCCTGCGCCATGCTGGGGCGAAATGCCCGGGCGAAATGCTCGGGCGAATCGCGGGTCGACCCGCGCCGGAAACGTCCCATCGGGCCGGCTCCGCCATCCTGGTCAGTCGAGGAATCCATGCCGGTCTACAAGGCACCCGTCGATGAGGTCCTGTTTCTCCTCAACGACGTCTTCCATATCGAGCGCTACGCCAACCTGCCCGGTTTCGCGGATGCGGCGCCCGATCTGATCGAAGCGATCCTCGGCGAAGCCGCCAAGCTGTGCGAGGACGTGCTCCTGCCGCTCAACCGTGTCGGCGATACCGAAGGCTGCCGCCGTCACGACGATGGCAGCGTGAGCACGCCCGCTGGGTTCAAGGATGCGTTCAAGAAGATCGTGGAGGGCGGCTGGATCGGCATCTCGGTGCCGAGCGAATTCGGCGGCCAGGGACTGCCGAGCGCGCTGACCCAGACCGTCAACGAGTTCCTCGGCTCCGCCAACATGGCGTTCGCCATGTATCCGGGGCTCACCCAGGGCGCGATCGCGGCGCTGATCACGCACGGCACGCCCGAGCTGCAGAAGCTCTATTTGCCGAAGATGATCGCCGGCGAATGGACCGGCACCATGAATCTGACGGAGCCGCAATGCGGCACCGATCTCGGGCTGATCCGCACCAAGGCGGCCCGCCAAGCCGACGGCAGCTACCGGATCACCGGAACCAAGATCTTCATCTCCGCCGGCGAGCACGACCTCGCCGAGAACATCGTGCATCTGGTGCTGGCGCGCATCGAAGGCGCGCCCGCCGGCACCAAGGGCCTCTCGCTGTTCATCGTCCCGAAGGTCGTGCCCAATCCGGACGGCTCGCTCGGCGCCCGCAATGCGGTCGCCTGCGGCTCGCTCGAGGAGAAGATGGGCATCCACGGCAACTCGACCTGCGTCATGAACTACGACGGCGCGTCGGGCTGGCTGGTGGCGGAGGAAAATCACGGCCTCCCCGCCATGTTCACGATGATGAACGAGGCGCGGCTCGGCGTCGGCGTGCAGGGGCTCGCGCTGTCCGAGGTCGCCTATCAGAATGCCGTCGCCTACGCCAAGGATCGGCTGCAGGGCCGCGCGCTCACCGGCGCGAAGTTCAAGGACAAGCCGGCCGATCCGATCATTGTGCATCCCGACGTGCGGCGCGCGCTGATGTCGATCCGCGCCTTCAACGAGGCGGCGCGCGCGCTGGTGATGTGGACCGCGCTCAAGAGCGACGTCGCGCGCCGATCGAGCGACGCCAAGGAGCGCGAGACCGCCGACGACCACATGGGCCTGCTCACGCCGGTGATCAAAGGCGTGCTCACCGACCAGGGTTTCGCCAACACGGTCGCGGCGCAGCAGGTTTTCGGCGGCCACGGCTACATCAAGGAATGGGGCATGGAGCAGTATGTGCGCGATGCCCGCATCCCGATGATCTACGAGGGCGCGAACGGCATCCAGGCGCTCGACCTGGTCGGCCGCAAGCTCGCCAAGGACGGCGGCCGCGCGCTGACCGCGTTCTTCACCGAGGTGCAGGGCTTCGTGAAGGAGAATGCGGGCGACGCCGGGCTCAAGCTCTACGTCGAGCCGCTCGGCAAGGCGCTCGGCCATCTCCAGCAGGCGACCATGTGGTTCGCGCAGAATGCGCTCACCAAGCCGGAGAATGCCGGCGCGGGGGCGACCGACTACATGCACCTTTTCGGCCTCGTGGCGCTCGGCTACATGTGGGCCCGGATGGCGCAGGCCGCCAGGCAGAAGCTGGCCGCCGTCGCCAACGGCGCGGGCGAGCGCATGAACGCCAAGCTCGTCACCGGCCGCTTCTTCGTCGAGCGTATGCTGCCCGACACGGCGACGCACCTCGCCCGCATCCAGGCGGGCGCGGCGAGCACGATGGACCTGCCGGCGGACGGATTCTAGAAGTTGGCGATGTCCTTATCGGCGAACTGGTGGCCATCTCGCCGCGAGATGCGCTAGGCTTGGGCCCGATGGTCGACTTCTCCAATCTGCCGATCGGACGCGAGGGCCGCGCCGAGCTCGTCGTCGGCGAGGCGCATACGGCGCCGCGCATCGGAAGCGGCCGCGTGCACGTGCTCGCGACGCCGGTGATGATCAACCTGATGGAGGCGGCCGCGCTCGCCGCGGTCGAGGCGCTGCTGCCGGACGGCCATCAAAGCCTCGGCATCAAGCTCGACGTGAGCCACATCGCGGCGACGCCTGTCGGCATGCGCGTGGTGGCGACCGCCCGGCTCGACGGAATCGAGGGGCGGCGGCTGCGCTTTTCCGTCGAGGCGCGCGACGAGAAGGAACCGATCGGCGGCGGGACGCATGAACGCGTGGTGGTCAACGTCGCCCGGTTCGACGAGCGGGTGCAGAAGAAGCTCGCGACGGCGTCGTCCTGAGATGAAGCTGCCGATCGCGAGAGGATTATCTGCGTCATTCCGGAAGCCGCCGAAGGCGGCTATCCGGAATCCATAGTACGAAAGCGCGACTGGATTCCGGGTTCGCCGCTGCGCGGCGCCTCGGAATGACGAGCCGGGAAATGGAGAGTCGGATGCCGGATGCCTTCATCTATGACCATGTGCGCACCCCGCGCGGGCGCGGCAAGCCGGACGGCGCGCTGCACGAGGTGAGCACGCTCAATCTCGCGACCCAGACCCTGGTGGCGCTCAAGGAGCGCAACAAGCTCGATCCTGCACTGGTCGACGACGTGGTGCTCGGCTGCGTCGACCCGGTCGGCGAGGCCGGCGGCGACATCGCGCGCGTCGCCGCGATCTGCGCCGACTACGGCAACAGCGTGCCCGGAGTGCAGATCAACCGGTTCTGCGCGTCGGGACTCGACGCGGTGAATTTCGCCGCCGCCGAGGTCATGTCGGGCCAGCACGACATGACGGTGGGCGGCGGGGTCGAGTCGATGAGCCGCGTCGGGATCGGCGCCTCGGGCGGCGCCTGGCCGGTCGATCCGGCGATCGCACTGAAGTCCTATTTCCTCCCGCAGGGCATCTCGGCCGACCTGATCGCCACCAAATACGGCTTCTCGCGCGACGACGTCGACGGCTATGCGGTCGAGAGCCAGAAGCGCGCCGCCGCCGCCTGGGATGCGGGCCGCTTCAAGAACTCGGTCATCACCGTGCGCGACGTGAACGGCATTCCGATCCTCGCGAAGGACGAGCACATGCGGCCGAGCACGACGATGCAGTCGCTCGCCGCGCTCCAGCCGTCCTTCGTGCAGATGGGCGAGCTCGCCGGCTTCGACGCGGTCGCGGTGCAGGCGCATCCCGAGGTCGAGGCGGTCAATCACGTCCATCACGCGGGCAATTCGTCCGGCATCGTCGACGGCGCCGCCGGAGTGCTGATCGGCAACGCGGAAGCGGGCAAGCGCGCCGGGCTCAAGCCGCGCGCCCGCATCAAGGCGTTCGCCAATATCGGCTCGGAGCCGGCCATCATGCTCACCGGTCCGATCGACGTGACCCAGAAGGTGCTCAAGCGCGCCGGCATGAGCCTCGCCGACATCGACCTGATCGAGGTCAACGAGGCGTTCGCGTCCGTGGTGCTGCGCTATCTGCAGGCGTTCGAGCTCGATCCCGCCAAGGTCAACGTGAACGGCGGCGCCATCGCGATGGGCCATCCGCTCGGCGCGACCGGCGCGATGATCCTCGGCACCGCGCTCGACGAGCTGGAGCGCCGCGGCCTCTCGACCGCGCTCGTCACCCTGTGCATCGGGGTCGGCATGGGCACGGCGACGATCATCGAGAGGGTGTGAGGCGATGCCCAAGATCGACATCGACAAGATCACGATCGACACCCGCACCGGGTATCCGGAGCCGTTCCGCCAGGCCGTGGTCGGGCGCGAGCGCAAGCGGCTCGGCAATGCGGTGGGCCTCGACCAGTTCGGCGTCAACCTGTCGCGGCTCAAGCCGGGCGCCGCATCGTCGCAGCGCCACTGGCACAAGCACGAGGACGAGCTCGTCTACGTGCTCGAAGGCGAGCTGGTGCTCGTCGAGGACGAAGGCGAGACCGTACTGCGCCCCGGCGACGCCGCCGGGTGGAAGGCGGGGGTCTCCAACGGCCATTGCCTGATCAACCGGACGGAGCGCGACGCGGTCTATCTCGAGATCGGCACGCGCGCGCCGCGCGAGGTCGCCGAATATCCGGACATCGACATGCGGGCGGAGCGCGACGGCAAGACCTTCCGTTACGTGCACAAGTCGGGGGAGCCTTATCCGGGATCGGAGAGGTGAGGAACCATGCTCTCTCGTCATTCCGGGGCGCCGCGCAGCGGCGAGCCCGGAATCCAGCCGCGCCGCTCTGCAATATGGATTCCGGGCCCGCGCCTGCGGCGCGTCCCGGAATGACGGCGAATTGAGAGGAGGCTCACATGACCTTCCAGCACTTCAAGCTCGACGTCGACGGCGACGGCATCGCGCTGGTGACCTGGGATTCGCCCGGGCGCTCGATGAACGTGATCGACCTCAAGGTGATGGAGGAGCTCGCCGCGATCGTGGAGAGGGTCGCCTCGGATGCGGCGATCAAGGGCGCCGTGGTCACCTCCGGCAAGGAGACTTTCTCGGCCGGCGCCGACCTCACCTTGCTCGAGTCGCTGGTGCGCGGCTTCAACGAGCTCGCCAGGAGCAAGGGAGCGGAAGCCGCGGCCACCACGCTGTTCGAGGAGAGCCGCAAGCTCTCCCTGCTCTACCGCCGGCTCGAGACCAGCGGCAAGCCGTGGGCGGCCGCAATCAACGGCACTGCGCTCGGCGGCGGCTTCGAGCTCGCGCTCGCCTGCCATCATCGGGTGGCCGCCCAGGAGCCGCGCACGCGCCTCGGGCTGCCGGAGGTCAAGGTCGGCCTGTTTCCGGGCGCCGGCGGCACCACGCGGGTGGCGCGCATGCTGGCGCCCGCCGACGCGCTGCAGTTCCTGCTCAAGGGCGATCAGGTCCGCGTCGACCGCGCCAAGGCGATGAAGCTCGTGGATGCGCTGGTCCCGGCCGCCGACCTGGTCAAGACCGCCAATGACTGGGTGAAGGCCAACCCCAAGGCCAAGGCGCCATGGGACAGCGACGGATTCCGGCTGCCCGGCGGCCCTGTCTATTCCAAGGCCGGCATGATGACGTTCCCGGCCGCGAACGCGATCTACCGGCGCGAGACCTACGACAACTATCCGGCCGCGCACGCCATCCTGCAGGTGGTCTACGAGGGCCTCCTGGTGCCGTTCGACCTGGCGCTGCGCATCGAGTCGCGCTGGTTCGCAAAGATCCTGCGCTCGCCCGAGGCCGCCGCGATGATGCGCACGCTGTTCGTGTCGCTGCAGGAGATCAACAAGGGCGCGCGCCGTCCGGCGGCGGTGCCGCCGACCAAGCTCAAGCGCATCGGCATCGTCGGCGCCGGCTTCATGGGCGCGAGCATCGGCTATGTCACGGCCGGCGCCGGACTCGAGGTGGTGCTGATCGACCGCGACCAGGAGAGCGCCGACAAGGGCAAGGCGCTGTCGCACAAGCTGATCAGCGAGCAGGTCAGCCGCGGCCGCGCCAGCGCCGCCGACCGCGACGCGCTGCTCGCGCGCATCACGGCGAGCGCCGACTACGGCGCGCTCAGGGACTGCGATCTCGTGATCGAGGCCGTGTTCGAGGACCGCAACGTGAAGGCGGAGGCGATCGAGAAGGCGCAGGCCGTGATCGGTCCCGGCACGATCTTCGGGTCCAACACCTCGACCCTGCCGATCAGCTCGCTCGCAAACGAGTTCGCCGACCCGGCCCGCTTCATCGGCATCCACTTCTTCTCGCCGGTCGAGAAGATGATGCTGGTCGAGATCATCCTGGGGAAGAACACCGGCGACGCCGCGCTCGCGACCGCGCTCGACTATGTGCGGGCGATCCGCAAGACCCCGATCGTGGTCAACGACTCGCGCGGATTCTACACCTCGCGCGTGGTCGGCACCTACATCCGCGAAGGTCATCTGATGCTCGCGGAAGGAATTCCGCCGGCGTTGATCGAGAATGTCGGCCGCATGGCCGGCATGCCGGTCGGGCCACTCGCGCTCAACGACGAGGTCGCGGTCGACCTCGCGTGGAAGATCCTCAAGGCCACCGAGGCCGATCTCGGCGCCAAGGCGATCGATGCGCGCCAGAAGGCGCTGCTCGCCGACATGGTGGAGCGGCAGGGGCGGCTCGGCCGCAAGAACCGCAAGGGCTTTTACGACTATCCGGAGAAAGGCGCGAAGAAGCTGTGGCCGGGCCTCGCCGAGCTGCAGCCGAAGAAGCTCGATCCGGACACGATCGACATCGGCGAGCTCAAGGCTCGCCTGCTCGCCATCCAGGCGCTGGAGACCGCGCGCTGCTTCGAGGAGAAGGTGCTGACCGACGTGCGCGAGGCCGACGTCGGCTCGATCTTCGGGTTCGGCTTTGCGCCGTTCTCGGGCGGCACGCTGTCCTACATCGACATGATGGGGACGAAGAACTTCGTCGCCCTGTGCGAGGCGCTGGCGAAGAAGCACGGACCGCGCTTCGCGCCCAACAAGCTGCTCGTCGATCTCGCCGCCAAAGGCGAGAGCATCTACGCACGCTTCGCGCCCAAGCGGCAGGCGGCGTAAGGCCGGCGGCCGCCGATTTTTATTTTTGACTTGTCATGCCCGCGCCTGTCGCGGGCATCCACCAAGACGTGGATGGCCGGGTCATAGGCGAGCGAAGCGACGCCGTTCTTCGAACGGCTATGCCCGGCCATGACGGGAGGCAAGGCTACTCCGCCGCGATCCGCACCTCGACGGCGGGCCGGCGCGCCAGCGCGACCCCGGCGAGCCCGCTCAGCAGGAACAGAAGCGCGAAGGCCGGAATGGCGAAATCCTCGCCGACCACGCGATGCCGACGCCCTCGCCGACCCAGAACACGCCGAATGCGGAGAGCATCACGCCGACCGCGATGACGATGCGTCATTGGTCGCAAATGAAACGGCGGCCGAACGGCCGCCGCTTAGGATTTTGTTTGTCATGCCCGCGCTTGTCGCGGGCATCCACGTCTTACAGTCACGAAGACGTGATGGCCGGGACATCGGCGAGCGAAGCAACGCCGTTCTTCGAACGGCTATGCCCGGCCATGACGGAAGGCAAGGCTACTCCGCCGCGATCCGCACCTCGGGGGCGGCGGCGCGCACGTCGGCGTCGACGTGCTCCTCGAACTGGACGAAGTTCTTCTGGAACATGGCGACCAGCTTGCGTGCGGTCTGGTCGAACTCGAGCTTGTTCTGCCACGTCTTCTGCGGATAGAGCAGGTGCGGCTCGACGCCGGGCAGCTGGGTTGGCACCGAGAAGCCGAAATAGGGATCGGTGCGGAATTTGGCGTTGCGCAGCGAGCCGTCGAGCGCCGCCGTGAGCAGCGTGCGGGTCACCTTGATCGGCATGCGGCGGCCGACCCCGTAGATGCCGCCGGTCCAGCCGGTGTTGACCAGCCAGCAGTCGGTGCCGTGCACGCCGATGAGCTCGCGCAGCAGATTGCCGTAGACCGAGGGATGGCGCGGCAGGAACGGCGCGCCGAAGCAGGTCGAGAACTCGGGCTCGACGCCGGTCAGGCCCTTCTCGGTGCCGGCGACCTTGGCGGTGTAGCCGGAGAGGAAGTGGTACATCGCCTGCGCGGGTGAAAGCTTGGCGATCGGCGGCATCACGCCGAACGCATCGGCGGTGAGGAAGACGACGTTCTTCGGGGTGCCGGCGCGGCCGGTGCGCGAGGCGTTCGGAATGAACTCGAGCGGATAGGCGGAACGAGTGTTCTCGGTCTTGGAGTCGTCGTCGAAGTCGCAGACGCGCGTCTGCGGATCGAACACCACGTTCTCGAGGATCGAGCCGAACCGCAGCGTCGCCGCGTAGATCTCCGGCTCCGCTTCGGCGGAGAGCTTGATGCACTTGGCGTAGCAGCCGCCCTCGAAGTTGAACACGCCCTGCGGGCCCCAGCCGTGCTCGTCATCTCCGATCAGGGTGCGGTTGGGATCGGCCGAGAGCGTGGTCTTGCCGGTGCCCGACAGGCCGAAGAACAGGGCGACGTCGCCGTCCTTGCCGACATTGGCCGAGCAGTGCATCGGCATCACGCTTTCGGCCGGGAGGTAGTAGTTGAGCGTGGTGAAGACGGATTTCTTCATCTCGCCCGCGTAGTAGGAGCCGCCGATCAGGATGATGCGCTTGCTGAAGTTGACCGCGATCACCGTCTCGCTGCGCACGCCGTGCCGCTTGGGATCGGCCTTGAACGACGGCAGCGACAGGATCGTGAAGTCCGGGACGTAGTGCGCGAGCTCGGAGCGCTCCGGGCGGATCAACAGGGTGCGGATGAAGAGCGAATGCCAGGCGAGCTCGGTGAAGACGCGCGCCTTGATGCGATATTTCGGATCGGCGCCGCCGTAGAGATCCTGGGCGTAAAGCTGCTTGCCCTTCGCGTGGGCGAGGAAATCCTGGTAGAGCAGGTCGAACTGCGCGGGCGTGAGCTTGCCGTTCTTCGCCCACCAGACCGTCTTCTCGGTCGATTCGTCGCAGACGACGAACTTGTCCTTGGGGCTGCGGCCGGTATGGACGCCGGTCTCGGCGCACAGCGCGCCGCCTTCGACGATCTCCGCCTCGCGGTTGATGATCGCGTGCTCGTACAGCGGGGCCTCGAGCAGATTCCAATGCACCGCCGTGAGCCCCGTGAGGCCGAACTTGTCGGCGCCATGGGCGCTGTTCCTGACACCTGATTCCTGCACGATGACCTCCACATGCGTCCGGCCGCCGTTGCCTTGCCGGACCTAACGGGACCGCCGCCCCGCTCGCCATTATATCGCCCGCCCGAAGGGTGCGCGACCTATAGTCGGAGCCGGCACGGCTGCCAAGGCGGGTCTGGCGATAGAGTTACCTTGCAGCGCAAACGGCCGCCGCGAGGCTTGCGACATTCCAATGCGCTCGCCCCCGCCCGGGTTTCCGGCGGCGGTTGGACGCGTTGCGGCTTGACGGCTCAGGCGGCGCGAGCGCGGCCGGCGAGCGTGACGAGCACCTGGCGCAGGTCGCCGGGCTCGGTGACGCGCTGCGGGAAAGCGAGCCGGGCGGTGCGATCGCCGAGCGCGAGGTCGGCGCCGTCGGGATCGATGCCGGTCATCTTCCACGCGCCCTCGGGCTCGCCGAGAAGACGCGTCGCGTAGAGGCGGCAGGCCTCGGCATGGTCCGCATTCATGTGCGCGACCGCCTCCGGCTCGGCGGCGATCAGCGCATCGGCCCCGGCCAGATCGGCGCGAACGTCGTCCGCCGTGAGGTCGGCAGCGCGGGCGAAGCCGCCATTGAGATGCGCCGACGCGATGGTCATGCGCCAGAACGAGAAGTCGGCGAAGCCCGCATAGAGCTCCGACTTCGGATGGCGGGCGAGAAACCGCCGGCGCACGCGTGCCTGGTCGGCGCCCTCGGGCGCGAGGCGCACCATCTCGCCGAGCACGGTAAGGCGCGGATGGGCGAGCGGATCGCCCTTGCCGGTCTGCGCCAGCAGGATCGAGGCCCGGCCATCGACCTCGATATTGGCCGTATGGGTGGACAGCCGGGACACTAGGATGAGGGGCGAGCCGTCAACGTCGGTCGCCACATTGACCAGGGAGGCAAAGGGGTGGCCGGTATTCCGGTCCAAGGTCGCCAGGGTGCCGGCGCGGATCGAGCGCAACAGGCTCTTGGCCAGGGCCTTGGGGTCGAACTCCCGGGGCGGGGCAGCGTTTTCCGGGAGCCGGTCCGGCATTGTGCCGGGAAGGGGGGGTTCCGCACTGGTCATCAGGCGTCAACTCCGTTAAAGCCCCGGTCTCGGCCCCTGCATCGGGGGTCCGGTTCGGGAACCGGGCCATATGGCGTCGAGGCTGGACTAGGGCTAGATTTAGCCATGATTGAGGATTTGCGCGCTGCCCGTAAAGCGGAGCAAATCACGTTGAAAGCCACCATCGAACGGCGGGCCGCGTCACATTTCGGCCTCGCTTGAGGGGCTTAGACACCGGATATAACCGCCACGGGAAGGGTCAATGCCGACAATCGCTCTGGTGGATGACGATCGCAATATCCTGACCTCGGTCTCGATCGCGCTCGAGGCGGAAGGATATCGCATCATGACCTACACCGACGGCGCTTCGGCGCTCGACGGCTTCAAGACCTCGCCGCCCGATCTCGCCATCCTGGACATCAAGATGCCCCGCATGGACGGGATGGAGATGCTCCGGCGGCTGCGCCAGAAGTCCGACGTGCCGGTGATCTTCCTCACCTCCAAGGACGAGGAGATCGACGAGCTGTTCGGACTCAAGATGGGCGCCGACGACTTCATCCGCAAACCGTTCTCGCAACGGCTGCTGGTCGAGCGCGTCAAGGCGGTCCTGCGTCGCGGCACGCCGAAGGACGCAGCGGTGCCGAAGGAAACCGATTCCGCCAAGGTGCTCGAGCGCGGCCTGCTGCGCATGGATCCAGAACGCCACACCTGCACCTGGAAGGGCGAGCCGGTGACGCTGACGGTGACCGAGTTCCTCATCCTGCAGGCGCTCGCGACCCGCCCGGGCGTGGTGAAAAGCCGCAATGCGCTGATGGACGCGGCCTATGACGATCAGGTCTACGTGGACGACCGCACGATCGACAGCCACATCAAACGCTTGCGCAAGAAATTCAAGCAGAGCGACGACGATTTCGATATGATCGAGACGCTCTATGGTGTCGGCTATCGCTTCAAGGAAATGTAGCGCGCCGGCGCGGGGCCGCCCCCAGCGCAAACGGTAGCCGGCCGCAATCGCCAAGCGGGGTGCAACGAACGAGACCGGGATATCACGGGTGCTCGATCGAACCACGCAAGCCCTGCAATCCGCCTCCGAGAGATTTCGTGCGGCGGCGCTTTTGCGCCGTGCGCGGCAGAAGCTGAACCGCCGCCGGGCCGCCGCGCTGTTGCGTCTGTGGGCGCGCCGCGCGTCGGACGCCGCGCTGCGGGCGGTCGGCGGCACGGGCGAGTTCTTCCGCGATTCCTGGCACGTGCTGCGGACCGAGGGCCCGCTCGGCGTGGCGCGCCATTCGTGGCAGTTCTTCGTCGCGCAGAGCTTCTCGAGCCTGACCCGCCGGATCGTCTTTCTCAACGTGTTCGGCCTGCTCGCCCTGGTGCTGAGCATCCTGCAGTTCAGCCAGCTGCGCGCCGGCCTGATCGAGGCGAGCGTGCGCAGCCTCGTGGTTCAGGGCGAGATGATCGCCGGCGCGATCGCGGGCGCCGCGACCGTCGAAGGCGATTCCAGCATCACCGTCGATCCCGGCCGCCTGCTCGATCTGCAGACCGGCGAAACCTATGGGCCGGGCGATGACGCCGCCTTCGAATTCTCCATCAACCCGGAGCGGGTCGGTCCGCTGCTGCGCCGTCTGGTGCTGCCGACCAATACGCGCGCGCGCATCTACGGCTCGGACGGCGCGTTGATCATCGACAGCCGCAATGTCGGCGGCCGCAGCGACGTGCTCGGCTCCGACCTCCCCTCACCGCCGCCACCGAGCACCGAGAAGCCGGGGCTCATCGAGCGCACCTTCATCGCGATCCGCACCTGGCTCAGCCGCGGCGAATTGCAGCGCTACTACGAGCTCGGCTCCGACAACGGCAAGGGCTACCCGGAGGTCGTGCAGGCGCTGTCCGGACAGAACGCGAGCGCAGTGCGCATCGACGAACGCGGCCGCGTGATCGTCTCGGTCGCCTTGCCGGTGCAGCGGTTCCGCGCGGTGCGCGGCGCGCTCCTCCTGTCGACCCAGGCCGGCGACATCGACCAGCGGGTCGAGGCCGAGCGGCGCAAGGTGGTCAAGATGTTCCTGATCGCGGCCGCCATCATGGTGCTGCTGTCGGTGCTGCTCGCCAGCACCATCGCGGGACCGGTGCGCCGGCTGTCGGAGGCCGCCGAGCTGGTCCGCCGGCGCACCACGGGCCGCGTGGACATTCCGGATTTCACCCGCCGACGCGACGAGATCGGACACCTGTCGGGCGCCTTGCGCGACATGACGAACGCGCTCTACAGCCGGATCGCCTCGATCGAGAGCTTCGCGGCCGACGTCGCGCACGAGCTCAAGAATCCGCTCACCTCGCTGCGTTCGGCGGTGGAGACGCTGCCGCTCGCACGAACCGACGAAAGCCGGAGCCGTCTCCTCAAGGTGATCAGCCACGACGTGCGGCGCCTCGACCGGCTGATCTCCGACATCTCGGACGCCAGCCGGCTGGACGCCGAGATGCAGCGGCAGATCGCGACGCCGCTCGACCTGGCGCGGCTGCTCAAGACCGTCGTGGGGGTGGCGAACGAGGTCAAGCAGGAGGACGTCATCAAGGTCTCCCTCGCGTTCGAGGGCGCCGGCCCGACCGGCTTCGTGGTGCCGGGGCATGATTCCCGTCTCGGCCAGGTGATCAACAACCTGATCGACAATGCGCGCTCGTTCTCCTCGCCGGGCGGTGGGGTCCGGGTCGTCTGCCGGCGGCTCAAGGGGGAGATCGAGATCGTCGTCGATGACGACGGACCGGGCATCAATCCGGCCGCGATGGAGAAGATCTTCGAGCGCTTCTACACCGACCGGCCGCACCAGGGGTTCGGCCAGAACTCGGGCCTCGGCCTGTCGATCTCGCTGCAGATCGTCGAGGCGCATGGGGGCCGGCTGTGGGCGGAGAACCGCGTCGCGCCGGCCGCCGGGAGCGAGCCGCCCAAGGTCCTGGGCGCGCGCTTCACCGTCCGCCTGCCCGCCCTGTGATGACCGCCGCGCCTCCTGTCCCTCCCACGGTTCACGCCTCCGCGGTCCTGGTCGGCCCCCGCGCGGTGCTCATCCGCGGCCCCTCGGGGGCCGGCAAGTCGCGGCTCGCGCTCGCGCTGCTCGCGGCCGCCGAAGCCGGCGGGCTCCCCTTCGCACGGCTCGTCGGTGACGACCGCTGCCGGCTCGAACCGCGGCACGGCCGCCTGCTGGTGCGGCCGGCCGCCGAGCTCGCCGGACTGATCGAGGTGCGCGGGCTCGGCATCCGCCGCCTGCCGTTCGAGCCGCTGGCGGTGGTGGGCCTCGTGGTGGACCTCGCCGCTCCCGATGGCGAGCGGCTGCCGGAGGGGGCGAGCCAGCAGGTCATCCTGGAGGGCGTCGAGATCGCGCGGCTCGCAGTCGCGCCGGGAATCAAGCCCTTTCCGCTGGTGCTTGCGGCGCTCGCGACCGCGCCGGCGGGCGGCGAGACGGCGGCGGCCAGCGCACGCCGGTAAGGAAAATTAAGCCTGTCCGACTAGTGTCCCGACACCGAAGCTCGCAGATTCCCGCGCTTCGATGCTCACCAAGAGCCAGTTGGGTGCGTGTTTCCGACCCGGTTGCCGCAATGCAACACCTTACCTAAGTAGGGCGCAAAGCCCCTTGCGCTTTGGGCTTTGCGTGGTCATGACTATGGCCCTTTCGTGCGGCGCACCCTGACCTGCGCGCCCGCGGGGAGTTCCTATGATCGGCCTTGTGATCGTTACCCATGGGCGGCTCGCCGCTGAGTTCCGCGCCGCCCTGGAGCACGTGGTGGGCCCGCAGTCGCAGATCGAGGCAATCACCATCGGGCCCGACGACAACGGCGAGCAGTGCCGCAAGGACATCATCGACGCCGTCAAGCGGGTGGATACGGGCGACGGGGTCGCGATCCTGACCGACATGTTCGGCGGCACTCCGTCGAATCTCGCCATCTCGGTGATGAGCCGGCCCAAGGTCGAGGTGCTCGCCGGCATCAATCTCCCGATGCTGGTGAAGCTCGCCAAGGTGCGGGACGAATGTCCACTGCCCGAAGCGGTCGCGGCGGCGCAGGAATCAGGGCGCAAATACATCACCATCGCCAGCCGCGTGCTTGCCGGCAAATGAACGACGCGCGCGGGGATAATGGCCCCGACGCCCCGGTGCCCAAGGCCGGCGCGATCGTCCGCGTCATACGCATCGTCAACGAGAAGGGGCTGCACGCTCGCGCCTCGGCCAAGTTCGTCCAGACGGTCGAGAAATTCGATGCCGACGTGCGGGTGAGCCGCGCCGGGGAGACGGTCGGGGGCACCTCGATCATGGGGCTGATGTCGCTTGCGGCCGCTCGCGGCACCGAGATCACGGTCGAAGCCACCGGGGCCGAGGCGCAAGCGGCGGTCGAGGCGATCGAGGCGCTGGTCGCCGGACGGTTCGGCGAGGACGAATAGTCCCACCACATAAAGAAATCTTTATATCTTATTGCGGGGCGCCCAGAGCCCTGCTATAGCGTCGCCCGACCCGGCGCCCGGCCGATGCGGCCCCGCCCTCCCCTTCCGATGACCCGAGGACCCTCAATGACCGCGCACGCGACCGCCAAGCACGCCGCCGCCAAGGATTACGTCGTCAAGGACATCGGGCTTGCCGACTGGGGCCGCAAGGAAATCGACATGGCCGAGACCGAGATGCCCGGCCTGATGGCGACGCGCGAGGAGTTCGGCGGCAAGCAGCCGCTGCGCGGCGCGCGCATCGCCGGCTCGCTGCACATGACGATCCAGACCGCGGTGCTGATCGAGACCCTGAAGGCGCTGGGCGCCGACGTGCGCTGGGCCTCGTGCAACATCTATTCGACCCAGGACCACGCCGCTGCCGCCGTCGCGGCCGGCGGCACGCCCGTGTTCGCCGTCAAGGGCGAGAGCCTCACCGAGTACTGGGACTACACCCACCGCATCTTCGAGTGGGCGGACGGCGGCGCGCCGAACATGATCCTCGACGATGGCGGCGACGCCACGCTGCTCCTGCATCTCGGCATGCAGGCGGAGAGCGATCCGGCGGTGCTCGGGCATCCCGGCAATGAAGAGGAAGAGGTGCTGTTCGCCGCGATCAAGAAGCGGCTGAAGGACAAGCCGGGCTGGTACGGCAAGACCGCGAAGGCGATCCGCGGCGTCACCGAGGAGACCACCACCGGCGTGCATCGCCTCTACCAGATGGCCAAGGAAGGCCGGCTGATGTTTCCGGCCATCAACGTCAACGACAGCGTCACCAAGTCGAAGTTCGACAATCTGTACGGCTGCCGCGAATCCCTGGTCGACGGCATCCGCCGCGGTACCGACGTGATGATGGCCGGCAAGGTCGCGATGGTGGCGGGCTTCGGCGACGTCGGCAAAGGCTCGGCGGCGTCGCTGCGTCAGGCCGGCTGCCGCGTCATGGTGTCGGAGGTCGATCCGATCTGCGCCCTGCAGGCCGCGATGGAGGGCTACGAGGTCGTCACCATGGAGGACGCCGCGCCGCGCGCCGACATCTTCGTTACCGCGACCGGCAACGTCGACGTGATCACGCTCGACCACATGCGGAACATGAAGCACCGCGCCGTCGTCTGCAACATCGGCCACTTCGACAGCGAGATCCAGGTCGCGGCGCTGAAGAACATGAAGTGGCACAACGTCAAGCCGCAGGTGGACGAGATCGAATTCCCCGACGGCAAGCGCATCATCCTGCTCTCCGAGGGACGGCTGGTGAACCTCGGCAACGCAATGGGCCATCCGAGCTTCGTGATGTCATCCTCGTTCACCAACCAGACGCTGGCGCAGATCGAGCTGTGGACCAATCCGGGCAAGTACGACAAGCAGGTCTACGTGCTGCCCAAGCATCTCGACGAGAAGGTCGCGCGGCTGCATCTCGACAAGATCGGCGCCAGGCTCACGCGGCTCTCCGACAAGCAGTCGACCTATATCGGCGTGCCGGCCGAGGGCCCGTTCAAGTCGGATCACTACCGGTACTGATGCACGTCACCCGCGCGGCCGTCATCGCCCGCGCAATGACAGCGGAGAGTCATCGTCCGCGAAAGCGGACGATCCAGTACGCCGCAGCGCATCCGTGCGGCACGGCATTCGTCCCACGGACCGGTCGTGAGTACTGGATTGCCCGCTTTCCGCGGGCGATGACGTCGCCGAGCAGGACGGCGAGCTTCACTCGCGCGGCGGGACGATCGCGATCGCGAAGCGGTCCGGCGGATCGTCGGCGCCGAAATAGCGGCGCGTGATCGCAACCTCGCTGCGGCGGCCGCCGCCATCCTGGGCGCGGCGGCCGAGCTCCCGCATGCACTCCCGCTCCTCGACCGGGCACATCAGCGCGATGCCGTCACGCGCGACCTGCGCTTCGTCGATCCACGGCGTGAGCCGCGGCTGGACGATCTCGAGCGGCGCGA
>DASTZX010000125.1:0-10062 GCA_035764045.1 Xanthobacteraceae bacterium
TACCGACTGGTTGGTATGTTTGTCAAGAAAATTTTTTGTGCAGGTGCCGCAGCGGCTTGAGTTTGTCCCCTCTTCTATTTTGATACTAAAGCTATTGCCTAAGCATTCGACCCATGATACTTAGGCACATGCTTAACCAACAGACCGAGCTCGATAGCCTGTTTCACGCGCTCTCGGATCCGGCGCGTCGCGCCATGCTCGAGCGGCTCAGCCGCGGACCGGCGCCGGTGAGCGAGCTCGCCCGGCCGCTGCCGATGTCCCTGCCCTCGGTGATGCAGCACCTGGGCGTGCTGGAAAACGCAGGGCTGGTGCGGACACAGAAGGTCGGCCGCGTACGCACCTGCGCGATCGAGCCGCAGGCGCTGAGCCAGGCGGAAAAATGGATCCACGCGCGGCGGACCGAATGGGAGGACCGCCTCGATCGCCTCGGCGCCTATCTGGAGACGCTGAAGCCCGACGAGCGCGACGACACTTAGCCGTCACGAGAGTTTAACAGTCACCAGAGTGGAGACGAGCATGAACACGCGGACCGAAGTGAAACACGCCATGTCGGAGCATACCCCAGAGCAGATGCCGCCGCTGCGGCTCTCGCGCGTCCTGCACGCGCCGCGCAGCACGGTGTTCAGGGCCTGGACCTCGGCCGAGCACGTCAAGCGCTGGTTCTGCCCGGAAACGTTCACGATCCCCGAGGCCACCGTGCAGCGGAATGTCGGCGGCGCCTTCGATGTGTGCATGCGCTCGCCTGCCGGTGAGCAGCACTGGATCCGCGGCACCTTCGTCGAGATCAAGCCGGAGATTCGGCTTGTGATCGACATGGTCGTCGACGACAGCGCCGGCAAGAAGCTGTTTCGCGCCTATACCGAGATCGGCTTCGCCGACGCGCTCGGCGGGACGCGCATCGACCTGGTGCAGACCTACACGCTGCTCGATCCGTCGGTCGCCTGGATGATGCAGGGCGCCCCGGAGGGCTGGCGTTCGACCCTCGACAAGCTGGAGCGTGAGGTGGTGCGCATGCAGGGCGCGGCCGAGGCCGGCACGCGTTCGGTGGTGCACGCCGTGTTCGATCTCGAGCGCACCTATGACGCGCCGGTCGCGCGCGTCTGGAAGGCCCTCACCGACCCGGCAGCCAAGCAGAAGTGGTTCGCCCGCGGCTTGGAAGTGCTCGAGCGCGAAATGGATGTCCGTGTCGGCGGCCGCGAGCGCGTGAGTGGGCGATGGGAGGGCGGCATGGTCTCGACCTTCGACGCGACCTATCACGACGTCGTCCCCAACGCGCGTCTGGTCTACAGCTACCAGCTGTTCCTCGACGACAAGAAGATCTCGGTCTCGCTCGCGACCATGCAGCTCAAGGACGGGGGCGGGCGCACGACCCTGAAGGTCACCGAACAGGGCGCGTTCCTCGACGGCTACGACGACGCGGGCGCGCGCAAGCACGGCACCGGCCTTCTGCTCGATGCACTCGGCGCATCGCTGACGGATTGAGCGCCGGCTGGACGGCACGGGCAACCGGAAAGGCGGCGCACTCCGGTGCGCCGCTCACACTGCCGAGCCGCGCGGCTCCCACACGTCCTTGTGGCCGAAGCCGCGGCTGTTGTCGATCAGATCGAAGCGCGCGACATCGAGCCGGTAGATTCCAGCGCGCTCGTAGCCCGCGCGCAAGCTCGCGTCCGTCGGCTGCTTCAGAAAGGGATATCGCGCTTCAAGGATGCGCCGCGCCCCTCTGTTCTCGGCCTCATCGGCCACGCGGCCCGCGTGACCGCTGAGCTGCAGCCCGCGGATGGTCGCAAAGCCCGAATGATCGCCCGCGATCGTGGCGGCGACCCGGCCATCCAACGCGATGTCCTGCGAATGCCGGCTCGCCGGGTCGGATATCCAGAACAGCCTGAACCGCTCGCGCGCGTAGAACAGAGATGCGGCGTGCGGCCCCTGCCCGCCAATTGTCGCGAGCGACATCACATGATGCTCGTCGAGCAAGGCCGCGATCCGCTCCGCCACTTCGTCAGCCACGGTGTGTGTCCTTCGCAGACCGATGGCGAGGTGCGATGGCGCCGCCGGGGACCGAACCCTGCGCCTGCGCCCGCGCTCAGTAGATTCCGATCAACGGCCAGTAGAACGGCACCAGGAACATCAGGACCACGAACTCGACGACCGTGAGCCAGGCGCCGATGCGCACCAGATCGCGCGCCTCGAAGTAGCCGTATGAATAGCCGAGCACCAGCACGCCGGACTGGTAGGCGAACAGCTTGCCGCCCGCCGAGAAGGCCCACAGCAGCCCGAGCATCAGCGGATTCATGCCGTGCGACTTGGCGAATTCCATCACCAACGGCATCGAGGTCCCCAGCATCGAGATCTCGCTCGCCAGGAAGAAATGGTAGATGAAGCCCGCCCAGTACATGATCGCGGTGGTGCTGAAGATGTTGCCGAGGAACGGCTCGATCCGGTTGAAGACGGTCGAAGTCAGCAGCTCGAGGCCCTTGGTCGCCTCGAGCACGTTCCCCATGCTGATCGCCGCGGCGACGAAGAACACCGGCATGTAGTTGACCTGCCGCATGTCGCTCTCGTCGAGCATCCCGACCGGCGGCAGCAGGGCGAACAGGCCGACGCCGAGCGCGATCATGGCGGGCGGCAGGTGATGCAGGAAATCGGTGACCCACAGCAGGATCGCCACGCCGATCAGGACCGCCGCCTTCTTCTCGAACAGCGACCATGGGCCGAGCTTTGCGAGCTCGGTGCGGAAGAACTCGGTCCCCCCGGCAAGGTTCGCCTGCTCGGGCGGGTAGAGCCAGAGCGTGATCCGCCACGCGGCCAGCACCGTGATGATGCTCGCCGGCAGGAACGCGAGCAGCCATTGCCCATAGAGGACCTCGATGCCGCCGAACTTGGTCATCGCGCCCGCGGCCGTGATCGACCCGGCGCCGGCGAGGATCATCTTGTCGAACAGGTTGCCCGTGTAGGTCATGATCAGGAACATGCCGCGCGCAACGTTGCTGCCCTTCTCGGCGCGAAAGCCCTCGATCAGCGCGAGCGCGATGGTCGCCAGGATCACCACGCGCGCGAGCCCGGACGGAACGATGAAGGTGAGCAGGAAGTCGGTGATGATGAGGCCGAGCAGGATGCGCGAATAGGTCCCGCCCACCCGCAGCATGACCGAATAGGCAAGCCGGCGCGCGAGGCCCGACTTGCCCGCCACGCGGCCGATCAGCAGCGCCGCGAACAGGAACCACGGCGTGTCGTTCGAGAAGCCGCTGAACGCGACCGGAAAGCGCACCACGCCCAGCGCCCAAAATAAAAAGCAGCCGATGAGGCCGGCGATCGCGAACTCCATCGCCTGCGTGATCCAGGCCAGCACCATGAAGCTGATGATCGCCAGGCCGTGCTGCGTCTGCGGCGCCAGACCGAGCGGCGCGAACCAAAAGGCGAGCGGGATCAGGACGCAGACGATGAAGCTCAGCGAGACGACCGGCGGCTTCGCCGCCCGCGCCGAAGAGTCGCGCAACGTGCCGGGATCGTGTGCCGCCATCAAATGATGCCTTTCAACCGTCGAAATGGGTCGCGGGGGTTGAATATTCGCCTCAAGCGCGAGGAGCAACCCTTATGAGCGCTTTTGGACGTCTGCCCGCGGACTGAAAAGCGCGGGTCAGCCGGCGCATCCGCAAGGCGGATCAGGCGCCGCCCGCCTGGAACAGGCCGGGCCTCATATCCCGAGATAGCGGTGCTGCACCTGGGGCGCGGCGGCGAGCTCGCGCGACGTGCCGGACCACACCACCCTGCCCCGCTCGATCACGTAGTGCCGGTCGGCGATCTCGGTCAGCACGTCGATGTTCTTGTCGATCACCAAGATGGTCTGCCCCGCCGCCTTGAGCTGCAGCAGGCAGCGCCAGATATCGTCCCGCACCAGCGGTGCGAGGCCCTCGGTCGCCTCGTCGAGGATGAGGAGCCGCGGATTGGTCATCAGCGCACGGCCGATCGCCAGCATCTGCTGCTCGCCCCCGGAGAGCTGGACGCCCATGGCGGCGGCCCGCTCCTGCAGCGGCGGAAACAGCCGGTAGACCTTCTCCAGGGTCCAGGGATCGGCGACCCCGCGCCGGTTGGCGGCGGCGGCCAGCAGGTTCTCGCGCGTGCTCAGGTTGGGAAAGATCTGCCGTCCCTCCGGAACGAGGCCGATGCCGAGCTTGGCGACGCGGTAGCCTTGCAAGCCGCGCAGCTCGCGGCCGGCGAAACGGATCGAGCCGGCAGTCGCCTGGGTCAGCCCCATGATCGAGCGCACCGTCGTGGTTTTGCCCATGCCGTTGCGCCCCATCAGGGTCACCATCTCGGACGGCGCGATGGCGAGCGACAGGCCGAACAGCACCTGGCTCTGGCCGTAGCGCGTCTCGACCTCGCTGAGCTCGAGCAACGGGGCTTCAGCCATGGGCTGTCCCTCGCGGGACGCCGAGATAGGCCCGCTGCACCTCGACATTGGCGCGGATGCGCCCCGGCTCGCCGCTGTCGATCACCCGGCCATGGACCAGCACCGTGATGCGATCGGCGAGCGCGAACACCGCGTCCATGTCGTGCTCGATCAGCAGGATCGAGAATTCGCGCTTGAGCTCGCGCAGCAGCTTGACCATGCGGGCGGACTCTTCGGGCCCGAGCCCGGCCATCGGCTCGTCGAGCAGCAGCAGGCGCGGCCGCCCTGCGAGCGCCATCGCGATCTCCATCTGGCGGTGCTCGCCGTGGCTCAGCCGCGAGGTGATGATGTGGGCGCGATCCTGCAGGCCGACGCGCGCGAGCGCGGCGAGCGCCGGCGCGCGCAGCGCCGGGTCGAGGCGCGCAGGACTCCAGAAGCGGAACGAATGCCCCGCCCACGCCTGCACGGCGAGCGCCACGTTGTCGATCACGCTGAAGTCGAGCAGCAGGGTGGTGATCTGGAACGACTGCGCGAGGCCGAGCATCGTGCGGCGATGCACCGGGAGGCGCGTGATGTCGCGGCCGGCAAAACGGATCGATCCGGAATCGGGACGCACCTCCCCGGCGAGCTGGCTCACCAGCGTGGTCTTGCCGGCGCCGTTCGGACCGATCACCGCGTGCAGCTCGCCCGGCGCCACATCGAGCGAAAGATCGTCCGACGCGACGATGCCGCCGAAGCGCTTGCTCAGCGCCACCACTTCGAGCAGCGGCTCAGCCATGGGGCTCCCCACCGAGCATGCCGTCGATCCCGCGGCGGGCATAGAGCACGACCAGCAGGAACAGCGGTCCGAGGATGATCTGCCAGTATTCCGTGATCTCCGACAGCACCTCCTCGAGCACGAGCAGCGCGATCGCGCCGAACACCGGACCGAACAGCGACCGGATCCCGCCCAGGATCACCATCACGATGAGATCGCCGGACTGGGTCCAGTGCATCGCGGCCGGGCTGATGAAATCGGTGTGGTTGGCGAGAAGCGCGCCGGCGAGGCCGCATATCGTCCCGGCGATCACGAAGGCGACCACGCGATAGCGATAGGTCGGAAAGCCGAGCGCCTGCATGCGGCGGTCGTTCGAGCGCGCCCCCTGGATGACGAGGCCGAAGCGCGAGTTGACCAGCCGCCAGATCACAAAGACCGTGGCGGCGAGCAGCGCCAGGCAGAGATAATAGAACACCACCTTGTTCGAGAGATCGAGGAGCCCGAACTGGCTGCGGCGATAGATGGTGAGCCCGTCGTCGCCCCCGTAGTCGTCGAGCCCGGTCGCGACGTAGTAGATCATCTGCGCGAAGGCGAGCGTGATCATGATGAAATAAACGCCGCGGGTGCGCAGCGAGAGGATCCCGATCACCAGCGCGAAGGCCGCCGAGGCGAGGATCGCGACCGGCCACTGCACGAATCCCGAATAGATGCCGGACTGCGCCAGGATGCCGACTGCATAGCCGCCGATCCCCAGATAGGCGGCATGGCCGAAGCTGACCATGCCGCCGTAGCCGAGGATGAGGTTGAGGCTCACGGCGGCGATCGCCATGATGACGATGCGGGTCGAGATCACGAGCAGGAAGCCGTTGCCGGTCGCGAGCGCGATCAGCGGCTGCAACGCCAGCGCCGCGGCCACGAGGACGACCGCCACGAGGCGGGCATTTCCCAGCCGCTTCATCTGCGCGCCGCCGGAAACAGCCCCTCCGGACGGAGCACCAGCACGCAGGCCATCAGGAGATAGATGAGGATCGACGACAGCGCCGGCGCGGCCGTCGATGCCGCCTTGGCGCTGAGCACCAGGCGCAGCAGGTCGGGCAGGAAGGCGCGGCCGGCGGTGTCGACCAGCCCGACGAACAGCGCGGCGACGAACGCGCCGCGGATCGAGCCGATCCCGCCGATCACGATGACCACGAAGGCGATGATCAGCACGTTCTCGCCCATGCCGATCTGCACGGTGAGGATCGGCGCCTGCATCAATCCGGCAAGGCCGGCGAGCGCCACGCCGAGCCCGAAGACGAGCGTGTAGAGCAGCTTGATGTTGACGCCGAGCGCGCCGATCATCTCGCGGTTCGAGGCGCCGGCGCGAATCAGCATGCCGACCCGCGTATGCATCACCAGGATGTAGAGCAGCGCCACGACCGCGAGCGACACCGCGATGATCGCGAGCCGATAGGTCGGATAATAGATGCCGCCCAGGATGTCGACCGAGCCGTTGAGCCAGGACGGAAGCGGCAGGCTCAGTCCGGCCGGTCCCCACAGCAGCCGCACCAGCTCGTTGAAGAACAGGATGAGCCCGAACGTGCCGAGCACATGATCGAGATGGTCGCGCCCGTAGAGCCGGCGCAGCGCAATGAGCTCGACCGCGATGCCGAGCAGAAGCGTCGCGACCAGCGCGATGGCGATGCCGGCGAGGAAGCTGCCCGTCCACGCGGTGGCGGTGGCCGCGAAGTACGCCCCCATCATGTAGAACGAGCCGTGGGCGAGATTGACCACGTCCATGATGCCGAACACGAGGGTCAGTCCGGCGGCGACCAGGAAGAGCAGCAGCCCGAGCTGCACGCCGTTGAGGCCCTGTTCGATCAAGAGCAGCATGGGTCGATCCACCACCCGCGGCGCCGCCGGCGCCCAGGCGAGCGGCGCATGGTCACGGTCCGCCCGCCGGCGCGCGTGATCGGCGGACGACCGCGCCGGCGTGCGCCGGCGCGCCGTCTCGCCTTATGTCACTTCATCGGGCACTTGTCGTGGAAGCGGTCCTGATCGTCCTTGAGGACGGTGGCGACGGTGCGCAACGTGTACTCCCCGGCCGCGTCCTTGACCGCTTCCTGCAGATAGAAGTTCTGGATCGGGAAGTTGTTGTTGCCGTAACGGTAGGGCCCGCGCACCGACGCGTAGCTCGCCTTGTGCATGGCCTCGCGCATCGCGTCTTTCTTGCTCAGGTCGCCCTTCACGGCGACCACGGCGCTGTTGATCAGGTTGGCGGCGTCATAGGCCTGCGCGCCGTAGAACGACGGATAGTGGTGATACTTGGCGCGGAAGTCGGCGACGAACTTCTTGTTCGCCGGGTTGGGCAGGTCGTTCACCCATTGCTGCGCGCCGGGCACGCCGAGCGCGAGGTCCTTCTGCAGCGGCAAGGTGGTCGCGTCGATCGTGAACGCGGTGTAGAGCGGGATCTGCTGCTTGAGGCCGGCCTGATTGTACTGGGTCAGGAACTGGACGCCGGCGGCGCCGGGGTAGAACACGAACACCGCGTCGGGCTTGGCGGCGCGGACCTTCGACAGCTCGGCCGAGAAATCGAGCTGGTCGGGCCACTTGGTGAGCTCCTGGCCGACGATCTGGCCCTTGAAGGTTGCCCTCACCCCCGACAGCATGTCCTTGCCGGCCGCATAGTTCGGGCCGAGCAGAAACAGCGTCTTGACGCCCTTCTGGTTGAGATACTGGCCGACAGCCTCCGGCGTCTGATCGTTCTGCCACGACACCGAGAAGAACGAGGGCGAGCACAGCTCGCCCGCGATCTGCGACGGGCCCGCATTGGCGCTGATCAGGAAGGTCTGCGAATCCACCGCCGGCTTGAGCGAGGCGAGCAGCACGTTCGACCAGATGTAGCCGGTGAGGAAGTTGACGTGGTCGGACTGGATCAGCTTCTCGGTCTTCTGCCGCCCGACATCGGGCTTGATCTGGTCGTCCTCGTAGATGACCTCGACAGGCAGCCCGCCCATCTTGTGCCCGAGGTGATCGAGCGCGAGCTCGAAGGCATTGCGCATGTCGTTGCCGATCACCGCCGTGGGCCCGCTGAAGGTGTCGACGAAGCCGATCTTGACCGGGCTCTGCGCCATCGCGGCCCCGGCGACTGTCAGGGCAGCGGTCGCGATCCCGGCTGCGGCCGCCTGGGCGATCCGGCGGCTGTGGTTGCGGCGCTGATGGGCCGGTGTCGATCGGCTACGCATGTCTTACCCCCCTCGTGACGGCGGCCCGCGCCGTGGTTTCGGTGTCCGCGTGCTTTGCTTGGCGTTTCGTCGGCTCGCCCGCACGGTCCGGCCCGACTTTGGGCAAGTTACCGCCGGTTGGTCAAGCCGGTGACGCATTTTGCAGTGCGGCAGAGTGCCCGTCTGCGGCGCCGTTCGCCCGGGGCGGAGTTTTCGCGATATCATCCGTCCATGGAAAGCCAGGCCACCCAACAAGCCACCCAAGCCGGCGCCGACCATGTCGGGTTCCGCCAGGAGGGCGAGATCGCGGTCGTCACCGTCGATCATCCGCCGGTCAACGCCCTCAACACGGCGGTGCGCCGCGGCCTGGTCGCGGCCCTGGGGCGCGCGCAAGGCGAGCCCGCGGTCGCCGCCGTCGTGCTGACCGGCGCCGGCCGCACCTTCATCGCCGGCGCCGACATCACCGAGTTCGACCGGCCGCCGCAGTCCCCGAGCACGATCGATGTGATCGCCGTGGTTGAAGCGGCCGGCAAGCCGGTCATCGCCGCCCTGCACGGCACCCCGCTCGGCGGCGGGTTCGAGATTGCGCTGGCCTGCGATTTTCGCGTCGCCGCTCCCGGCACCCGGGTCGGCCTGCCCGAGATCAAGCTGGGCGTGATCCCCGGCGCGGGCGGCGTGCAGCGTCTGCCCCGCCTGATCGGCATGGAGCGCGCCATGGCGATGATTCTCTCCGGCGAGACCATGGCGGCCGAGGAGGCGCTCGCGCTCGGCCTGATCGATGCGATCCTCGACGGCGACCGGATCGGAGCGGCCGTCGCGTTCGCGCGCCGCATGCTGGCCGACAAGCGCAAGCCGCCGCGCGTGCGCGACCGCGACGATCGGCTTTCCCCGTTGCGCGCCGATCCGCAGGCGTTCGACACGATGGCGGCCACGCATCTCAAGCGCAGCCGCGGGCTTCGGGCGCCCGCCGCCGCAGTCGAGGCGCTGCGCCGGGTCATCACGCTGCCGTTCGATGAGGCGGTAGTGCGCGACTGGGACGTCTTCCTCGAGCTGCGCGCGGGCGAGCAGTCGAAGGGGCAGCGCCATGTCTTCTTCGCCGAGCGCGACGCCGCCAAGGTGCCGGACATGCCCAAAGACTTGGGCCAGGACCGGCGCACGGTCGCAACCGCCGCCGTGATCGGCGCCGGGACCATGGGCAGCGGCATCGCCATCTGCTTCGCCAACGCGGGGATTCCCGTCACCGTGGTGGAAACGAGCGAGGACGCGCTCAAGCGCGGGCTCGACCGGACCGAAAAGAATTACCGCGCGAGCGCCGCGCGCGGCGGGCTCGGCGCATCGGAGGCGGAGGCGCGGCTGGCGCTCATCACGGGCACGACCGACCTCGCCGCGGTCGGCGGCGCCGACGTCATCATCGAGGCGGCGTTCGAGGACATGCCGGTCAAGCAGGACCTCTTTGCCCGGCTCGATCGACTGGCCAAGCCGGACGCGATCCTGGCGACCAACACGTCCTACCTCGACGTGAATGCGATCGCGGCCAAGACCGCACGCCCGCAGTCGGTGCTGGGCACGCACTTCTTCAGCCCCGCGAACCTGATGCGGGTCCTCGAGGTCGTGCGCGGAGAAAAGACGGCGCCGGCCACGCTCGCCGCCACGATCGCGCTCGGCCGCCGCATCGGCAAGATCCCGGTCGTGGTCGGCGTGTGCCATGGCTT
>DASTZX010000126.1:0-4276 GCA_035764045.1 Xanthobacteraceae bacterium
CCAGGGCCTGCAGTTCTCCGCCGTCGGCGGCTGGGTGTTCGAGCAGGCGGTGAAGAAGAAGATGGGGCGCGAGATTCCGACGGAGTGGTTGTTGCAGGACATCAGGGATTGAGTGTTCTCAGTCCGTCATGCCCGCGCTCGTCGCGGGCATCCACGTCTTGCGGACTGCGCCAAGAAGAAGACGGGGATGGCCGGGACAAGCCCGGCCATGACGAGTGGGATCGCCTCACCTTCCCCGCAAGTACCGATAGGCCGCGCGCACGTCGAGCGGCATCCATTCCTTGTAGCGCTGGACGGTCGCATATTGCGGCAGCGCGACCTCGGCGACCGCTGCCTCCTCGCTCGATCCCGCCTTGATGGCGCGCGCCACGGCGGCGCGCAGCTCGACCAGCATGTCGCGGAAGCGCGCGACATCGGCGAGCGTCGCCGGCGGCCCATGGCCCGGCACAACGACCGCGACAGCGAGCGACAGCACGCGGCCGAGCGCCGCGATCAACCCATCGAGGTCGCAGTCGCCGAGCCAGGGGAAGCGGCCGTGGAACAGAAGGTCGCCGAGGAAGGCGACCTTGCGCTTCTCGACATGCACCACGATGTCGCCGTCGCAATGGGCGGGCCCGAAGTAATGCAGCCGCACGGTGTCGTCCGGCAGATGGAAGGCAAAATCGCCGGCGAATGTCTCGTTGGGCGGACGGATGACCACGGTGTCGTAATCGGGCAGCGCGATGCGGCCTTCGAACCAGCGCCGCGCCGGATCGTGCTCGGGCACGAGCTCGAGAATGTTCTGGCCGAACAGGAAGCGGATCTTGGTCGCGAAATCGCTCACCGGCCACTCCGCGCCCGCGCGCGGGCCGAGGCAGGCGTTCATCGCAGCCAGCGTCTTCTCGTGCGCGAGGATCGGCACGTCGGCGAACACGGTGTTGCCGTGGGTGTGATCGAGGTGACAGTGCGTGTTGACCACGATGCGCAGCGGCTGGGCCGTCGCGGCGAGCACGGCCGAGCGGAGCGCGCGGCCGAGCCGCGGATATTGCTGGGTGTCGATCACGATGGTGCCGTTCGGCGTCTCGATCGCGCCGGCGTTGGAATCGCCGCCGGCCCCGATCCAGGCGTGCACGCCGTCCGCCACGGTGACGAGGTGCGCGTTCGTCATCTGATCAGTCATGGATTGCCTGCTTGTCTTCACCCTCCCCCTCCAGGGGAGGGTGAAGCACGAGCTACTCCAGCTCTTTCGTCCGGATCAGGTCGGCGAGCTGCTCCTTGGTGAGCGGCGCGGCCAGGAACTTGTTCTGCACCGCATCCGCCATGATCTGGTCGATGCCGGCGACGGCCGTGGTCGACAGGCTGTCCTTCGGCATCAGCGGACGGACGCGCTGCACCACCGCGTCGGGCATGCCGGAGAACTCGCCATAGACCTTGAGCGCGGCGGGATCGGAATACATCCAGTCCACGGTGTCCTTGTAGGCGCGCACGAAACGCTTGAGCACCTCCTTGCGGCCGTTGAGCGTCGCGAGGTTGGTGAGGTTGACCCGCGCGCTGCGGGTGCGCAGGGCGGCCACGTCGTTGCCGCCGGCGATGAGGCGGATGCGCCCGTCCGCCACCATGTCGAGCCCGTAGGGCACGGCGCCGAAGCCGACGTCGACCTGGCCGGTCATGGTCTGGGTGATGGTGGCCGAGATGCTGCCGGTCGAGGTCGGCTTGGCATTGAGGTGATACTGCGCGATCAGCGCCAGGACGCCGGCATGGCTCGAGGAGCCGACGAGCGAGAAGGCGATCGACTTGCCGTTGAAGTCCTGGACGGTCTTGATGGGCGATGCCGCCGGCACGTACCAGAACAGGTCGGGCGCGCCGACGACCTCGCTGCCAATGATGCGGATGGGCGCGCCCTTGGCGAAGGTGCCGAAGGCGGCCGAGACGCCGGAGGCGGTCGCGATGTCGACGCTGCCGGCGATCAGCGCCTGGATCGATTCGGGCCCGGCCGACGTATAGAGAATCTCCAGCTTGAGCCCGTGCTTGGCAAAGATGCCGCCGCGCTGCCCGAGCTCGGGAATGCCGGCGTCCCAGGAGCCGCGCTGCGGCACCGCCAGCTTGAGCACGTCTTCCGCCGCCGCGGTCGCGACCGCACCGGCCAACACCGCCACGGCGAGCACGACCTGGATGAACCGACTCATCTTTGCGCCTCCCTGTCTCGATCACGATCGGATCGTTGCGCAGAGCCTAGCATGGGGCGAATTCTTCCGTCTTTGCATGGCTGTATTGCGTTGCACAAATTGGTGACTTGTCCGACCGGCGACGGTGCATAGTATGCGGACTATGACCAAGAAAGAATCAGATCAGAGCCCCCCGACGGGCGAAGCCTGGAATACGAAATACGGTCCCCGGCGCGTCCGCCATGACCCGCCGACGCTCGACGAGGCGATCTTCGCCGCCAAGGGATTGACCGACAGCCTGCAGGCGCAGGCCGAGATCGCGGCGTCGCTGATGGGCCTGCCGGTCGAGACAGTGCGCCCGCAGGTTCTCAAGACCGCGCCGGACCGCAGCGCATCGACCCGGGTGATCGCGGCGGGCGAGCGCGGCACGCGGCGCGCGGTCGTCGTCGAGCGCCGCACCACCCGGCGTCCGCTGCGGACCGGGTGACGCGAGCCTGCCGTTCGGGGATTCCTGAAAAGAACAAGCTTCCGAGGCGCCGCCGACCAGCGGGCATGCGGGCCTAGGTGTGCGACCGCGTCAGGCGGTCGTT
The DNA here is from genome assembly GCA_035764045.1 of Xanthobacteraceae bacterium. Classification (GTDB taxonomy): domain Bacteria; phylum Pseudomonadota; class Alphaproteobacteria; order Rhizobiales; family Xanthobacteraceae; genus JAVDCA01. Next base: position 2,735 of record DASTZX010000126.1, read on the forward strand.
TCGGACTTCTCGCGCTTGGCGCCGGGTGCCGCGCCGTTCCGGGCACGGCTGCCGAGATAGCCGCCGTGGTGACGGATGCCATACTCCGCCGCCGTAAAGCCCTTCCGCTCCATGATGACGATTGCCAGCGCGTCGCTGATGGCGGACATCACGGCGACGCTCGCGGTCGGCGTGAGGCCGAGCGGACAGGGCTCGACGACCCGGCCCATGTCCAGCAGCACGTTGCTCAGCGCGCGCAACTCGGAGTCCGGGTGCGACGTGACCCCGATCACGCTGTCGCATCCAAGCTGACGCGCCAAGTGAATGAGCTCGATCACCTCGCGGGTCTTGCCGGAATTGGAGAATGCGACGATGCAATCGCCGCCGGCGACCAGCCCGAGATCGCCATGCGCCGCCTCGCCGGGATGGATGAAGACCGCAGGGGTCCCGGTCGAGCACAGCACCGCCGCGAACTTGCGGGCGGTGAGCCCGGCCTTGCCCATTCCGGTGGTGACGATCTTGCCTGGGCAGCGCTCGATCTGGAGCACGGCCCGCTCGAATGCCTGATCGACCGGAACGGCGAGGATGGCCTGCGCCTCCGCCTCGAGGACCCTGCGAATCTTCCGCTGAATGTCGGTCATGCGGTTTCGTGTCCCCCTGCGCGAGCCGCCACGATCCCCGTCGTGCCGGCTGCGAAAATGACCTGGCGCCGCGGGTTCCGCGGCAGGAAGCGTGCTCGGCCGGATGCTAGCAAATGCAGGTAGGCCGGACAATCGTTACGACTGCACCGATGGACGGCGTACACGGCTAACGTCCGCGGTCGTCATCCCGCGCTGAGACCGGGCGCTCACGATAGCGGCCATCCAACGAGCTGTGCGAATCGGCAGCCGGCCATCGGGCTCATCGCGAGTCGGCCCGCCAGGGTCTCGATGCGCCGCAGCAACCCTCGCCATCGGAACGAAAGCGCCACCGCGCGGTTGTCGAGACGCGCGAGGCATTCCGCGCAGACGAAGCGAGGATCGACCAATGAAAACGGGATTGCTAGTCGCCGCCGCAGCCGTGTTCGCGCTCGCCGCTCCGATCGGCCCGGCGGCCGCGAAGGGCTGCATCAAGGGCGCAATCGTCGGCGGGGTTGCGGGTCATTATGCGGGCCATCATGGATTCCTCGGCGCGGCGGCGGGTTGCGCCGTCGGCCGTCACGAAGCGAACAAGCGGGCGCGCGAGCAGCAGCAGAACCGGACTGCGAACCAACCGCACTAGATCGCGACTGCATCGCGAATTCACGACCTGATCGGCGACGTCCCGCGGTCCATCTCTGCAGGCGTCGCCGATCGGCTTTCGGGCCCGCCGACGCTGAAGCGAAGCGCCTCACGGGGCAGGCCCGAGGGCCCGCAGCCAACGCGCCCGAGGTCTCGCCTCCTCCACCACGACGCGCCGCGGCGCACCTGCGGCAGATCCTGCTGAGACGCCGGCGCGGCTCTACGGCTTCAAGACCGAGGCTTAGGCGGTCTCATCGGCTGGGTGTTGCGGTCTGAGCCTTATCCAGATGGCACGGTGACTCGG
>DASTZX010000127.1:0-3110 GCA_035764045.1 Xanthobacteraceae bacterium
TAGACCCGGAAATGGTGCTGGAAATAGCCGAGCTCCCCGTCGGTCCGGCGGTGATCGCGCAACGACGAGCCGCCGGCCCTGATCGCATCGCCCAGCACCGCCTTGATGGCGTCGACCAGGCGCTCGGCCCGTTCATTGGGCCCGCCCGCGCGGGTCGCAATGGTCGAGGCGAGGCGCTTGGGCGAAAGGCGCGCGCGGTGCAGCGCTTCGCACACATAGATGTTGCCGAGGCCCGCCACCACCTTCTGATCCGACAGCGCCGCCTTGAGGCTGGTCCGCTTGCCTTGGCATTTCGCCGCGAGCAGCGCCGCGCTGAACTCGTTGCCGAGCGGCTCGGGCCCGACCTCCCGCATCAACGGATGCTCGGCGAGCTCGGCGCGCGGCACCAGCAGCATCAGGCCGAAGCGGCGCGGATCGTTGAAGGCGATGCGGGCGCCCGACGACATGTGAAAGACCACATGATCGTGCGCGCGGTCGTCCGAGCGCGGGTGATGGAAGCGGCCCGGCGTATGCTCGCCCTCCTCCTGGGTGGCGCGGAACGAGCCCGACATGCCGAGATGCATCATCAGCACCTCGCCCGAGGAGAGGTCGGCGAGGAGATATTTCGCCCGGCGCCCGAGGCCGGTGACGGTGCGGCCTTCCAGGCGCTTGATGAAGTCCTTGGGCAGCGGCCGGCGCAGGTCGGGGCGGCGCGCCTCGACGCGCAGGAAGCGTGCGCCCTCCATGACCGGGACCAGGCCGCGGCGGACGGTCTCGACTTCGGGCAGCTCGGGCATTGAGGTTAACCATCTTTGGCGGGCTGGGTTTTCTAGCGCCGCTCCGCCCCGCGCGCTATGGTCGTCCGGACAAGGACGATCGCATGACCCAGCCCGGCCGCGACACCCATTTCGGCTTCAGGACCGTCGACCTCGATGCCAAGCAAGGCATGGTGGACGACGTCTTCCGCTCGGTCGCGCGCCGCTACGACCTGATGAACGACCTGATGTCGGGCGGCCTGCATCGCGCCTGGAAGGACGCGCTGGTCACCGCCGTCAATCCGCCGCGCAGCGAGCGCCCGTTCCGGCTCCTCGACGTGGCCGGCGGCACCGGCGACATCGCGTTCCGCGTGGTCGCGGCCGGCGGCGCCGGCACGCAGGCGACGGTATGCGACATCAATCCCGAGATGCTCGGCGTCGGGCGCGAGCGCGCGGCCGAGCGCGGGCTCGGCGAGAGCGTCGTCTTCGTCGAGGGCAATGCGGAGGCGCTGCCGTTCCCGGACAAGAGCTTCGACGCCTACACGATCGCGTTCGGCATCCGCAACGTTCCGCGGATCGAGACGGCGCTCGCCGAGGCCTACCGGGTGCTCAAGCCGGGCGGCCGCTTTCTCTGCCTCGAGTTCTCGACCGTCGACGTGCCGGGGCTCGACACGCTGTACGACCTGTATTCGTTCAACGTGATCCCGGCGCTCGGCCGCTCGGTCGTGGGCGACGCCGAGGCTTACCGTTACCTGGTCGAATCGATCCGCCGCTTTCCCAAGCCGCCGGCCTTCGCGGCGATGATCGCCGCGGCGGGCTTCCGCCGCGCCGGCGCGCAGCCGCTCACCGGCGGCATCGTCGCGCTGCATTCGGGCTGGCGGCTGTGATCCCCTCGCTGGTCCATCTCCTCCGTCTCGCGCGGGTCGGTCTCGTGTTCGCCCGCGAGGGCGTGCTCGGCATCGTCGATCCGACGCCGCTGCCGGTCACGGCGCGCGCCCTGCTTCGCTGCGCGCGGCTGCTCGAGCGACCGTCCAGCCCCGACAAGGCGGGCCGCCTGTCGGCGGCGCTGACCCGGCTCGGGCCGACCTACGTCAAGCTCGGCCAGTTCCTGGCGACGCGGCCCGACGTCGTCGGGGTCGTGCTCGCGCGCGACCTCGAGCGGCTGCAGGATCGCATGCCGCCGTTCCCGCAGGCGCAGGCGGAAGCCGCGGTCGCGATGGCGCTCGATCGCAAGCTCAAGGACGTGTTCCCGGTGTTCGGCCCGGCCGTCGCGGCCGCCTCGATCGCCCAGGTGCATCGCGCCGCGCTGGCCAACGGGCGAGTGGTGGCCGTGAAGGTGCTGCGGCCCGGCATCGAGTCGCAGTTCAAGGCCGATCTCGCCGCATTCTTCGCGGTGGCGCGCGCCGCCGAGGAGTGGTCCGCCGAAGCGCGGCGGCTGCGGCTGGTCGAGGTGGTGGGGACGCTCGCCCGCACCGTCACGATCGAGATGGACCTGCGGCTCGAGGCGGCCGCGCTGTCCGAGATGGCGGAGAACACGCAGGACGATCCCGACTTTCGCGTGCCGGCGGTGGACTGGGACCTCACCGCGCGCGACGTGCTCACGCTCGAATGGATCGACGGCACGCCATTGAGCGATCACGCGGCGCTCGCCGCCAAGGGCTTCGACCTGCCGCGGCTTGGCCGCGCGGTGATCCAGACCTTCCTGCGCCATGCCATGCGCGACGGCTTCTTCCATGCCGACATGCATCCCGGCAACCTGTTCGTCGACGCGGAGGGCGAGCTGGTCGCGGTCGATTTCGGCATCATGGGCCGGCTCAACATGAAGGAGCGCCGGTTCCTCGCCGAGATCCTGCACGGCTTCATCACCCGCGATTATCGGCGCACCGCCGAGATCCATTTCGAGGCCGGCTACGTGCCGACGCATCATTCGGTCGAAAGCTTTGCCCAGGCGATCCGCGCGATCGGCGAGCCGATCCACAATCGCTCGGCCGAAGACATCTCGATGGCGAAACTCCTGATGCTGCTGTTCGAGGTGACCGGGCTGTTCGACATGCGCACCCGGCCGGAGCTCCTGCTGCTGCAGAAGACCATGGTGGTGGTCGAAGGAGTCGGACGCTCGCTCGACCCCAAGCTCGACATCTGGACCGCGGCCGAGCCGGTGGTGCGCGAATGGATGGAGCGATATCTCGGACCGGCCGGCCGGATCGAGGAGGCCGCAAGCGGCGCCGGCGAGGTCGGCCGCTTCATCGGCCAGATGCCGGCCCTGCTCGGCCGCGCCGCCCGCATCGCCGATCAGCTCGATGCCGCGACCCGCGACGGCATCGTGCTGGCGCCCGAGACCGTGGCGGCGATCGGGCAGGCGGAAGCGCGCCGCAA
>DASTZX010000128.1:0-3002 GCA_035764045.1 Xanthobacteraceae bacterium
GCTCGACGTCGCCAGCACCTACGACACCGAGCGCTATCGCCCGACCTACGCCCACAAGCGCGGGCTGCCGATCTTCCTCAACCGCGCTTCCTAGGGGCGCCGCGCAGCGGCGAACCCGGAATCCATGCTCATACGCGTCGCGACGTTGGATTCCGGTTCGCGGGCGGAGCCTGTCATCGGGCCGGCCGGAGGCCGGACCCGTTGGCCCGCGCCCCGGAATGACGACTCCCATGCATCGCCGCCTCGCGGGCGGCGCGCGGCCGTGATCACGGATTTCTCAGCATCTGCGCGTTGGTCCAGTAGCACTCGGAGGACCTCCCCTCGCGCAGGCAGACCGCGCCGCGCACGACGGACACCGCCTCGACCTTGAGCTGTTCGCCCTTGCGCAGCAGCGCGCAGTGCTCGTTGCCGTAGGCGACCGATGCGGTCTTGTCGTTCTTGACCCAGTCGAGCGTGATGATGTGGGCGAGATCGCTCAGGGTGCGGCAGCCGAAAAAATCCGCCGCCATGGTCACGACCGCATTGACGTCCGGAAGCGGCGCGGCCTGCGCCGCGCCCGTCAGCAGGATCACGCTCACGAGGGCACAAACGGCCTTCCCGGACATCTCACGCCACATCGGCACGCCCGCGCACAGCTTCGTCTGGAGGCACAAGGATTTGCGCGGCGCAGTCTGCCTTTGCGGGATGAAGAAATCGAGTGACAAATCAGTTGTTTTCGCCCCCCCCCCTCGGGCACGGCCGCCTGGGGCGACCGGCGCCGGGTCCGGCGCTCAGGCTCCCGATCGGCCATGGACGCGACCACGTGCCGCGGACCGATGCCCGGCGGCCTCGCGGCCTTTGGCGATAGAGTGCTCGCGATGTTGCAGGGCTCCGCGCAGGGGTCCGGGGGCGACATCCAGTTTGACGCCCGCGCCGACTCCCACCGGCGCGGGCGTCTCGTTTTGGGAAACCCTGCCCGCCGACTGGAGCGACTCAGCCGTAGCGCATCAGTTGTCCGGGGGCGAACCGGTAGACGACGCCCTGCTCGATGTCGTGCACCGGGGCGGCCGCCGGCGGCTTCACGCCGAAATGCACGATCAAGGTGCGGGCGACGCCGCCATGCGCCACCACGATGGTGTCGCGCGTCACGCCGGCGACGAACTCCCGCACCCGCACCAGGAGATCGGCATAGCTCTCGCCGCCGGGCGGCGTGAAGCTCCACTTGTCGTGCTCGCGCGCCGCGAGCGCCAGGGTGTCGGGCTCGCGCGCCTTGAGCTCCGCGAAGGTGAAGCCTTCCCAGCGGCCGAACGAGAGCTCGGCGAGCCGGGCATCGGTGCGATAGCGCTCCGGGTCGAGGCCGAGCACGCCGCGCATCAGCTCCATGGTGACGCGCGCCCGCTTGAGCGGGCTCGCCACGAAATCGAATGACGCGGCCTCGTGGCCCTCGCGCGCGAGCAGCGCGCCCAGCACCTCGCCGCAGGCGACCGCCTGCTTGCGCCCGAGCGCATTGAGCGGCGTGTCGTGCTGGCCCTGCAGGCGCCGCTGGACGTTCCAGTCGGTCTCGCCGTGGCGCATGAAATAGAGGAGCGGCTGCGGCATTGCGCGATGGTCACCGATGGTCGACCGTCGCAGCGCGCTTGCCGCGCCCCGCCCGGCGAATTCCGGCCTGCCCCTCCTGGTGCGGTCCGTACGTCGCTGGCTCCGACGGGATCGCGAACTTCGGGTTGCAAAGCGGCACCAGAATCAATCATGGAGCCGAGACATCCTATGGCATAGGCTGGCCGCGGCCTTCAACCGCGCAGCTGCGGCCGGAATAGTGCGTGCCGGCCCGGGGTTTTGACCGGTGAGGACCGCGGCCCTTCGTCCGCGCGGGCGAGAGCCGGACGCTAGTTCTAGCGCGAACCTGCGGGAATGGACTGGGGTGAGCAGCTTCCGAAGCGGCGTCGAGGCGGCGATACCGGCATTGCGCCGCTATGCGCGGGCGCTGACGCGTGACGCGGAGACCGCCGACGACCTCGTGCAGGACACGCTCGTGCGCGCCTTGCGCTCCGAGCATCTGTTTCATGGCGGCGAAGTGCGCAGCTGGCTCTACACCATCCTGACCAACCTCAATCGCAACCGCTTGCGGTCCATCGCCCGGCGTCCGCTGATCAAGCTGATCAGCGACGACGATGCGCCCGACACGGCGGGCCCCGAGGCCGGCATGCGCGACATCGCGCGGGCGCTGGCGAGCCTGGTCGAGGAGCAGCGCGCCGTCCTGCTCCTGGTCGTGCTCGAGGGACTCACCTATCGCGAGGTCGCCGAAGTGCAGGGCGTGCCGGTGGGGACAGTGATGTCGCGCCTCGCGCGGGCGCGAGCGCATATCAGGGCTTTTCTCGACGGCGAGCGCCCCGCGCTCCGCCGCGTCAAATAGGACGAGGTGGCAGGATGATCGACCGCGATCTCCGGGTGACCGAGGATGAACTGCACGCCTATGTGGACGGCGAGCTTCCCGCGCAGCGGCGGGCGGCCGTCGAGGCCTGGCTTGCGACACACCCCGACGACATGGAGCGGGTCACGGCCTGGCGCTCGCTCGCCGACAGCATCCGGGCGCGCTACGGCGCGGTCGCGAGCGAACCCGTCCCGCCGCGGCTGTCGGTGCGCCAGATCGAGCGCGCCCGGCGCTGGCGGCGCGGCATCGCGGCGGCGGCGGTCGTGGCCGCATTCGTGGCCGGCGGGCTTGCCGGATGGATGGCGCGCGGCGCCGCGGGGCGGCCGGCGGTCGCGACCTTCGCGGCCGACGCGCTCGACGCCTACAAGCTCTACGTGGTCGAGGTGCGCCATCCGGTGGAGGTGCCGGGCAGCGAGAGGGCCCATCTGGTGCAATGGCTCTCCAAGCGCGTCGGCTATCAGCTGCACATTCCGGACCTGGAGCCGGTCGGCCTGACCCTGGTGGGCGGCCGGCTGCTGCCCGGCCCGCACGGCGCCGCCGCCTTCTTCATGTACGAGAGCAAGTCCGGCGAGCGCTTCACGCTCTACAGCAC
>DASTZX010000129.1:0-6437 GCA_035764045.1 Xanthobacteraceae bacterium
CATTTCGCTCCGCTCATGCGCGCCGACCCTCCCCCTGCAGGGGAGGGTGAAAGGAGACCAGGCCCATGCCCGCCTACGTGCTCGCGCCGGAGGAGACCAACCAGCGCCGCATCAACACCGCCATCAACCAGCTCGCGCAGGGGCGCTCCAACGCGGTCGGCAGCGTGACGCTCATCGCCAACGCCGCCGCCACCACGGTCAGCGCGAAAACCTGCGGGGCGGGAAGCGTGGTGCTGCTCTCGCCGCTCACCGCGCACGCCGCAGCCGAGCTCGGCAACGGCACCGTCTATGTGAGCGCGGTCGCAGCCGGAGAGTTCACGCTCGCCCACGCCAGCAACGCCCAGACCGATCGCGTGTTCGGCTATGTCTGCCTCGGTTGAGCTTTGCTGCGTCCCGCCGGATCGGGTGCCGACGCTCTGGCCGCATGTGGCGCATCTCATCCGCCGCGCCATGGCGCGCGGCCGCATGGGCCGCTTCGCCGATGTCGAGGCGGACGTGCTCGCCTCGAACGCCTGGCTCTGGCTCGCGATCGACAGCGGGTTCGTGCTCGCCGCCGCCGTGACCAAGGTCACGCGCGAGAACGGCGAGCGGCTCTGCACCATCGTCGCCTGCGCGGGGAGCGATTGGACAAAATTCGGACGGCTGATCGCCGGGCTCGAGGACTACGCGCGCGCCGAAGGCTGCGACGCGGTCGAGATCTGCGGCCGGCCGGGATGGATGCGCCGGCTGCCCGACTACCGGGTGACGAAGATCGTCATCCGCAAGCGGCTGTGAGCCGATCCCTGGGCTCGAGACCGCCGCCGTTATCGTCCGCGCAAGCGGACGGTCCAGTACTGCGCGGCCCACGTGCGGGGCGTTTCAGACGTCACACGCGTGGTCCGGGGATGGCTGGATTGCCGGCTTTCGCGGGCAATGAGGCCCGCAAATTTCTTTCGAAGCATCGAGGTGAGGACCTCCCATGGGCGGCACATCGAAATCGACACAGCAGAGCCAGCAGCAGTCGCAGCTCACGCCATGGGCGCCGGCGGCGTCCGGGCTCACCGACATCTTCGGCAGGCTCGCACCTTCGATCGACACGCTCGCCGGCACGCCGCTGACCGATCAGGCATTCGGTGCGCTCACGGCGAACGCGGAGGCGCCGAACCCCTACGCTGCGCCGGTGAAGGGCGCGACCCTCGCCGAGCTTGCCGGGGCGCCGAACTATGCGCATGCCGCCGATCTCCTCGACCGCGGCTACGGGGCGACCGCTGCCGCGCTCTCGCCGTACACGAGCGGCAGCGCGCTCGATCCGGCGAGCAATCCGGCGCTCGCGCAGGAGCTCGGCCTTGTCAACACCGACGTGATGAACGCGGTCAATCCGATGTTCGCCGCGGCCGGCCGCCTGGGCTCGCCGGCCAATTACCAGGCGGTGGCGCGCGGCATCGCGCAGGGCTCGGCGCCGATACTGGCGAACGCGGCGAGCAACCAGATCAGCGCGGCGGGCGCGCTCGCCGGCGCCGGGACATCGACCGCGGCCGGGCTCGGCAATCTCGATGCCGGCAACGCCGGCATCCTTGCGCAAGGCATCGCCAACGCACCCGCCGCCTACGCGGCGCAGAATTTCGGCCCGCAGGCGCTGCTCACCGCCGCGCTCGCCCAGCAGCAGCTGCCGATCAGCAATGCCGGGCTCCTGTCCTCGATCTACGGGCAGCCCGCCGCGCAGTTCGGCACGCAGACCGGATCGAGCAGCAGCACCGGCACGCAGACGATGTCGCCGATGCAGCAGATCCTCATGGGCACGCAGGCGTTCGACAATCTCCTCAATCCGTTCCGCACGCGGACCGGCTGGTCGTTTCCGGGTTCAGGATGAGGAAGGAGATCCCACGCCTCGACTGTCCGCTGCTGACGCGCTCCATCACCATCTTCGGCGGCACGGTCTTTGGCTGCGGCAGCGGTCGGCTCGGTAGCTAGCCCCCTTGGAGCGAATTTAGCCACCCAGAAACACTGACTATCGTCCCTCGGACAGCTCGCTGAGTGTCGGTGGCACGGAAATTGAAATTGCCGGCACAGCCAGCACAGCCCTGGTGCTCGCGCCAGGCGGATTGCTCCGCAGTACGCACTCGCATGTGCGGGACGGGCACGTCGAGTAAGAGCCCCTTCTCCAAAGCCAAAAAGGTAAAACGATGCGAACGCTCGCCGATTTGCTTGGCTATGCACCCTTATCCGATGACCTCGCGCGCCCCTATTTCTTGCCCCTTGCCACACCAGGATCAGCTTTTTCCAGATGGCCGATTCAAGCCCCCCGACGCCTGGACCATTTCTCGGACCAACAGCCTCATTCACATATCCCCTCCCACAAGCGCGCGATGAAACAAATGCGCAGTCCATAAACTTCGTAGACAATTCGGACGGAGGAATTTTGGGCCCCGTTATCCGGACGGGCGGGCCGGCTCGCGAAGGAATTCTTGCGGGACAAATAGCAGATAACCCCTCTGGCGGGCTGCCCGGAGTGGAACGGCTCTCTGCCGATTCCCCCAGCTTAAGCAGTACCGCGCATTCGGGGCTGGGGCTACCACCCGCGCCCTTGAATGCCTTCACTGCGAGCTCAGCGACTGATCCTCCCGTGCCAACATTGATCCGGCGACGCCCGAAGCCAATGCGGCCGTACCGGAATCACCGTTAGGGCCACCGCAGCCGAGCTTCGGAGTCCAATCCAATTCAACGTCAGTCGAGCAGCCTGAGCCGAGCCCCCTTCCGCGCATCTGGGGACGTGTGAAAGACAATTTTGCGGACGCCTACGAGACACCGCTTGGACCGGGGGAAGAATATCGCGCCCAGGTGGCTCCATTCATAAGGCCGACTGGAGGTTGGACCGACGCTGCATTCGGCCCGTTCCGGCAATTCAATGCGGCTCTGCTTCTCGGGATTCCCGAGGCAGCTGATGGTCTCGTTCGGGGGAGCAGAGCCATCAAGGATTCCGCAGTCGACGCGTTCGTCGAGCAGTCGGTGTCCAGTGGCGTCTCGCGAGGGAGCGCGGAGCGCCTCGGGCGTGAGCTCAAGGCAATGCCGGAGGCGATCCTTCGCGCTCCGCTCGCGGTCTGGCCGGGTATTCCGCGTGCGCCCGTACGGCCTATACGTCAGTTCACCGGCCAGCAGCACCATGGGATTTCGCGACTGCCTCACCGGTCTCTTGAAAAACATCCGAATCTTTGGGGCTATTATGAGCATCGCGATCCGCGCTTTGTAACCCAAGCCGTTGACCCAGCCGCCCATAGGGGCTGGTTCGGGTGGCATAAGCCCTTCGATGAGGAGGTTGCGAAATACATTGATGAGCATCCAAATCTGACTCCGGAGACGTTTGAAGCTTGGCTATCGTGGAGATACGATCAGCCAGACATGGCCGTTAGGTTCCCCAATGGATTAAGGAAGAACATGGGAGAACGTCGATGAGCTTTTACGTCCTCGAGGCGCCGAAATCTGGTGAGAGTGACGCCGAGACGCTGTGCCTCGATGCTGATGGAACAAAAATGGGAGCTGGGCCACAGTGTCCCATATGTGGCGTCGCCATCGGAAGCCGCCGGGCACTACCGCCGCGACGCGTTGAGATTGCCCTGGGAGGCAAAAGATTCGGCGATTTCGGGTTTGGGTTAGGGACTGACTTGCTTGTCACCGAGCGTTTCAGGAATGCCTTTCTGAGATCCGGGTTGACCGGGTTTTCGCACTTCACGCCGGCGGAGATCGTTGAGGTCATCGCGCGGTCCGGGAACATCCCTAACTCCATCCCCAACTACTTCATCGCCGAGCCGACGCGAAGCCGGGCGATCATCAATGATCGGGCTTGCGGCCTCGAGTATTCGCAGCCCTGGACATGCAAGGAGTGCAAGAGCGGCATCATGATCCGTCTGCGCCGGCTCGTTCTTGAGCCCGGCTCTTGGTCGGGCGAAGACATCTTCATCGCACGCGGCCTGTACGGCAGAATCATCACGTCGCAGCGTTTCAAGGAGTTCTGCGATCGGGAAGCATTCAACAACTGCGTTCTGGTCGACGCGCATCACTTTCACTTCGACTATATGCCGGGGTACCACGCTCCAAGTACGGCTCGGAGATGAGCGGCAGCCTGACGGTGCGCTTCGAAGTCGCAAATGGCGTCAAGAATTCTGTCTTAATCGCGCGACATGCTCGAACTCGCGCGAGGTCGAGGTGAGGGGCTTCGATGGCGCGGCGTGGCCGAGCTGTGTCGGGCGAATGGTCTTGGGTGCAAACCCGCAAGCCCGTGATCGCATCCCTGGAACTCCGCTGTCGCGCCGGCGTTGCAACAAGGCAGCTCATCCTGTCGTTTTTCCGAAGCCGATACGAGCGGCGAGGCCGTGTCCAAGAGTTCTGTCCCGGTTGGCATGCCGCGGCTCGTGCGCTTCTGGCGCAGCGCGAGGGGATATTGGAGCGCGCGCGGGCCGCGCTGTGCCTGGCTGGTGACGCTGAGCCTCGCGGCGGTCGTGTGCGCGAGCCTCGGCATCACCTGGGGCATCAACGTCTGGAATCGACAGTTCTTCGACGCGCTCGAGGCGCGGAACGGCGCGCTCGCCTTGCACGAAGGGATCAAGTTTCCCCTCCTCGTCGCCCTCTACCTGGTGCTGTGCGTGTTCGCCATGTGGGCGCGCATGACCTTGCAGCGCACCTGGCGCGTCTGGATCAACGCCGAGCTGCTGCGGCGCTGGCTCGCAAAAAGCCGCTTCTACAAGCTCGAGCTGATCCCCGGCGACCACGCCAATCCGGAGCACCGCATCAACGACGACCTGCGGGTCGCGACCGAGATGCCGGTCGATTTCGTCACCGGCTTCGCGACGTCGCTGCTTTCGGCCGTGACCTTCGTCGTCGTGCTGTGGACGGTCGGCGGCGCGCTGACGCTGGACATCGGCGGTAGCCACGTGACGATTCCCGGCTTTCTCGTCATCGCCGCGGTGCTGTACGCACTCGTCGCCAACGGCGCGATGCTCGCCGCCGCGTTCCGTTTCATCGCGCTCACGCAGCAGAAGAACCAGGCCGAGGCCGAGTACCGCTATGCGCTCACCCGCGTGCGCGAGAACGCCGAGAGCATCGCGCTGCTCGCCGGCGGAGAGGCCGAGCGGGACCGGCTCGGCGGCGTGTTCTCCACCGTGGTGGTGCGCTGGCGCGACCTCATGGTGCAGCACATGCGCGCCGTGATCGTGTCGCAGGGGAGCGCGCAGCTGTGCGGCGTCGTGCCGATCCTCTTGTGCACGCCGCGCTACCTCGACGGGACCATGACTCTCGGGGCGGTGATGCAGGCAAGCTCCGCCTTCGCCATCGTGCAGGGTGCGCTGAGCTGGTTCATGGAGAATTACACCCGGCTCGGCGACTGGGCCGCGTCGGCGCGCCGGGTCGCCGCCCTGATGGCGGCGCTCGACGCAACGGAATCGGGCGAGCCGGCCCGGGTGGCGGCGGCCGCAGCGCCGGAGCGCGCCGCCTTGCGGCTGCGCAACGTCGGCGTCGCCCGCAACGACGGCCGCGCCATCGTGCGCGGGGCGAGCGCGACGGTATGGCCGGGCGAGCGGGTGCTGCTCACCGGCGAGTCGGGCAGCGGCAAGAGCTCGCTGTTGCGCGCGCTCGCCGGCTGCTGGCCCTGGACGAGCGGCGAGATCGCGTGCGGCGAGGGGCTGCGGCTCGCGGTGGTGCCGCAACGCGCCTATGTCCCGCCCGGCACCTTGCGCGCGGCGCTCGCCTATCCGCATCCGCCCGCCGGCGGCGCCGCCGAGGAGGACGCGCTCGCCGCGGTCGGGCTGCCGCATTTCATCGGCGAGATCGACACGCCGGCCGCGTGGGACCGCATTCTCTCCGCGGGCGAGAAGCAGCGCGTCGCGATCGCGCGCGTACTGCTGCGACGCCCCGCAATCGTCGTGCTCGACGAGGCGACATCGGCGCTGCAGGTGGCCGCCCAGGCGGATCTGATGGCCCTCATCGCGCGCGAGCTGCCGGGCGCCACCATCGTCAGCGTCGGCCATCGCCCCGAGCTCGAGGCGTTCCACGATCGCAAGATCAGCATCGCGCGGCGGCCGGACGGATCGATCATCGTCGGCGATGCGCCGATCCGGGAGGATGCGGCCGGCGCGAAGGCGTCGGCGTGAGGGCGGCCATGCCGGTCGAAAGGGGGGACGTATCCCCTCGGCGGCGCGACATGCTCGCACAGACATACTGGCGGGAGACAGCTTCCGGGAACCGGCAAGAAACGTTACAACGAAACGAGAACCGTCCCTCCCGCCCGTGCAAACGCAGCCCTTGCATCCGTCCGGCCTAGCGTTCTTCCTCACCGAGCGTGGGCGGCCGCTTGGCCCACATCTTCAGGCCGGGCGCCGGGCTGTGCCGGTGCGGTGAGGTGGGGGGACCGAAGAAGAGCCGGCGATGGCTCTGGCGAGAGCCAATCGTTCAACGTGTGACATTTGGAG
>DASTZX010000130.1:0-3539 GCA_035764045.1 Xanthobacteraceae bacterium
AAAGACTCGAGCTTTAGACTCGCGCTTCGTTCGCGATGCGGAATCGCAGAAGCAATCTCAGTCCACCGTCGCGCCGGAGAACTCGACCACCTTCTTCCACTTGGCGACCTCGCTCGCCATGACCTTGCCGAAGTCGTCGGGCGTGCCGGCCATCGGCGTGCCGCCGAGCTCGGCGAGGCGCGCCACCATCTTCGGGTCCTTGAGCGCCTCGTTGACGGTCTTGTTGAGCTTATCGATCACGTCGGCGGGCGTGCCCTTCGCAACGCCGATGCCGAACCACGCGCTCGCCTCATAGCCCGGAACGGTCTCGGCCACGGTCGGCACGTCGGGCAGCGTGGACGAGCGCTTGTCGGTCGTCACTGCGAGCGGCCGGATCTTGCCGCCCTGGATGAATCCGATCGACGACGGCATGTTGTCGAAGATCACGTCGACCGTGCCGGCCATCAGGTCGGCGAGCGCCGGGCCGGCGCCGCGATAGGGCACGTGCGCCATCTTGGTGCCGGTCATGGCCTGAAAGAGCTCGCCCGACATGTGCACCGAGGTGCCGGTGCCGGACGAGGCCATGTTCACCTTGCCGGGGTGAGCCTTCGCATAGGCGATGAACTCGGGGACCGTCTTGGCCGGGAAGTTCGGGTTGACCTCCATCACGTTCGGCACCCGAGTGAGGCCGGCGACCGGCGCGATGTCGCGCAGGATGTCGAACTTCAGGTTCTTGTACAGGGTCTGGTTGATCCCGTTCGCCGGATTGAGCAGGAGCAGCGTGTATCCGTCGGGCGCCGAGCGGGCGACGTACTCGGTGCCGATGTTGTTGCCGCCGCCGGCCCTGTTCTCGATCACGAAGGTCTGGCCGAGGTGCTCGCTGAGATAATTGCCTACCAGCCGCGCCAGGATGTCGGTCGTGCCGGCGGGCGGATAGGGTACGATCCAATGGACCGCCTTGTTCGGATAGTCGGCGGCGAGCGCCGGTCCTGCGGCCGCCACTGCAGCCGCCGCGAGGACCATGCCGATGAGACGCGGCAGAACGGTTTTGACGCTGGATTGCATGACGAGATTTTCTCCCCGGCATTTCGCCCGCCGACGGACGCTGCCGAACGTGGTTTCCCCCGGAGCAGGCACGTTACGCGGGGCGCGCCGGTCTGCACAAGCGGTTCCTTTTGCCTCGTTTTCCGCGGCTTGGCCGCCGCGCAAAATAGCCCGCGGTGCCGCAACCTCGTGACGCACAGGTTCGCAATGACACGGCTGATCGCGCTTCTTGCACTGGTGATCGCGCTGCCCATGGCGGCGCGCGCGGCGCCCTACCCGAGCCGTCCGGTCGAGATCGTGGTGCCCTATGGCGCCGGCGGCTCGACCGACCTCGTGGCGCGAACGCTGGCCCAGCGCCTGGAGGCGCGGCTCGGCGAGCCCGTGGTGGTGATCAACAAGCCGGGCGCCAGCGGCACCATCGGGGTCACCTCGGCGATGCGCGCCGCGCCGGACGGCTACACGCTGCTGCTCGGCTTCACCACCGAGCTCGCCGTGATGCCGCGCATCTCCAAGGCGGCCAAATATTCCATGGCCGACTTCACGCCGATCGCGGTGACCGGCGACGTCCCGCTGGTGATGATCGGGGCCACGCGGCTCAAGAGCACGACGCTGCAGGACCTGATCGCGGAAATCCGCGCCGCGCCCGGCAAGTTCACCTACGGCGGCGGCATCGGCAGCCCGTCGCATATTTCCGGTGCCTGGATGAACCGCGTCGCCGGACTGAACGTGGTGCACGTGCCCTACAAGGGCGGCGCGCAGGCGGTGACCGACGTGATCGGCGGTCACATCGACATCTTCTACGGCGGTCTCGCCGCCGTCAAAGGCGCGGTCGATGCGGGCGCCGTGAAGGCCTTTGCCCAGACCGGCGAGACACGCTCGGCCGCGCTGCCGAACGTGCCGACCTTCCGCGAGGCCGGCCTGCCCGACTTCGACGTCGGCAGCTGGAACGTGCTGCTCGCGCCCAAGGGCACGCCGACCGAGGTCGTGGCGTTGCTCAAGCAGGAGGTGGCCGCCGCGCTCGCCACGCCGCAGATGCGCGACCTCCTTAAAGTCCAAGGCGTCGAGCCGCCGCGCTCGAACGATCCGGCCGCGTTTCTCGCCGACGAGGACAAGAAGTTCGATCGCCTGGTGCGCGAGACCGGCGTGGCGATGGAGCCGTGAGCTTTGGGAGCAGTGAGCTTGGGAGCAGTGAGCTTGCGCCCCCTCTCCCCGCTGCGCGGGGAGAGGGTTGGGGTGAGGGGCTCTTTCGACGCGCAGAAATGCGAGAGGCCACAACTCGCGGAGACGCCCCCTCACCTCCCGCGCTTCGCTGACGCTTGCGCGCCGACCTCTCCGCGCAGGCGGGGAGAGGTGACAGCACTTGCCGCCACCCGCCGCTCCGCCGCTGCCTCGACCGAGATCCCCGACGTATCCACGGTCACCCGCGCGGCCGGCAGAGAGCGGCTCGCGGCTCTGCAGGATGTTTTCGGCTGAACTCATGCACTATAATTCCGATAAGCATAATTCCGATAAGCGCCACCGCCGCCGCGCCAGCGAGCGATGGCCGGGAGGAGAGCATGGCCGGGACGGCCGTCTACAACGCGGCGAGCGACCTGATCGAGCCGAACATCGCGGCCGGGCGCGCCGACAAGGCGGCCTTCGTCGACCGCGAGCGGCGGCTGACCTATGGCGAGCTTCGGCGCGAGACCGGACGGCTCGCGAACGTTCTCACCCGGCTCGGGCTGCGGCGCGAGGAGCGCGTCGCGCTGGTGCTGCTCGACACGATCGATTTCCCGGTGATCTTTCTCGGCGCAATTCGCGCCGGTCTCGTCCCGGTGCCGCTCAACACGCTGCTCACTGCGGAACAGTACGCCTATATCCTCGCCGACAGCCGCGCCCGCATCGCCTTCGTGTCGGAGGCGCTGCTGCCCACGCTGGAGCAGGTGCGCGCCAAAGTGCCGGGCCTGGAGTTCATCGTCGTCGGCGCCATCAAGCCGACGCCGCACCGCACGCTCGCGCCGCTGCTCGCGCAGGAGAGCGACATCTTCGAGACCGTCGCGACCCATCCGGACGAGCCCGCCTTCTGGCTCTATTCCTCGGGCTCGACCGGCATGCCGAAAGGCACCAAGCACATCCATACGAGCCCGATCGCGACCGCGCGCCTGTTCGCGCAGCAGACCCTCGGCATGCGCGAGAGCGATGTGGTGTTCTCGGCCGCGAAGCTGTTCTTCGCCTATGGCCTCGGCAATGCGCTCACGTTCCCGATGTCGGTCGGCGCGACCGCGGTGCTGTTCGACGGCCGCCCGACGCCGGACGCCGTGTTCGATGTGCTGCGCCGCGAGCAGCCCACCATCTTCTGCGGCGCACCGACCGGCTACGCCGCCGCGCTCGCCGAGAAGAAATGCACGCGCGAGACCGGGTCGCAGCGCCTGCGGCTCTGCGTCTCCGCCGGCGAGGCGCTGCCCGAGCACATCGGCAAGGCCTGGAAGGAGCGCTTTGGCGTGGACATCGTCGACGGCGTCGGCTCGACCGAGATG
>DASTZX010000131.1:0-2371 GCA_035764045.1 Xanthobacteraceae bacterium
CCCGAAGGTGTCCTCACGGCCGTCGACCACATGTCGTTCGACGTGGCGCCGGGTGAGTTCCTCGCGGTGATCGGGCCATCCGGCTGCGGCAAGTCCACGCTCTTCAACATCATCGGCGGGCTGCTCGACGGCTACGACGGCCGCATCACGGTTGCGGGCGAGACCGTCTCCGGCCCGCATGCCGCGATCGGCATGGTGTTCCAGGAAGAGTCGACCTTCCCGTGGCGCAGCGTGATCGAGAACGTCGCCTTCCCGCTCGAGATCGCCGGCACGCCGAAGAAAGAGCGCAACGAGCAGGCGCGCCACTTCATCAAGCTGGTCGGCCTCGACGGGTTCGAGAACCGCTACCCGGCCGAGCTCTCCGGCGGCATGCGCCAGCGCGTCTCCATGGCGCGCACGCTCGCGTCGGAGCCGAAGATCCTGCTGATGGACGAGCCGTTCGCGGCGCTCGACGAGCAGACGCGGCTCCTGCTCGGCGACAAGGTGCTGCAGATCCAGCAGCAGCTCCGGCAGACCACACTCTTGATCACCCACAACATCACCGAAGCGGTGCAGCTCGCCGACCGCATCCTCGTGATGACCTACCGGCCCGGCAAGCTCAAGCGCATGGTCGACATCCGCCTGCCCCGCCCGCGCTCGTCCGAGATCGTCTCGAGCGAGGCGTTCGGCCGCTACGTCGCCCAGATCTGGAACGACCTGCGCGAGGAGGCGAGCCGCGGCATGCTCGACGACGAGACGCACATGCGTGGCAGTGGGGCCGGCGGAGCGCCGTCGTCATGAGCGCCGCGATGGCAGGCGCGGACGTAGGGTGCGCAAAGCGAAGCGTGCGCACCGACGCGTGGGCACGGCGCGCGATGCGCGCCTTTGCCCACCCTACGCTGAATGGGTGATCACATGAGCACCGCCACCCTCGCGCGGCAAAAATTCGGCCCGGCGGCGCTCGGGCTCGCCGCGGTCGTCGCCGCGATCGCGCTCGCCGAGATCCTGATCCGCGCCGGCGCCATCAACCGCTACATCGTGCCGATGCCGTCGCAGATCGCCGCGAGCTTCGGCCGCGTGATCATGGAAGAGGACATCCTCGCCCGCTTCCGCCTCACCTTCCTCGAGGCGCTCACCGCCGGCGCCATGATCACGATCGTCGGCGTGCTGATCGGGCTCCTGCTCTACCGTGTCGCGCTGCTGCGCCAGGCGACCGAGACCTGGGTCGCGGCGCTCGCCTCGGCGCCGACCGTGCTGATGTATCCGCTCTTCCTCGTCATCTTCGGCCGCAGCGCCTGGACCATCATCATGATGGGCTTCGTGTCCGGCCTGCCGCCGGTGATCCTGAAGACCATCGAGGGCCTGTCCGGCACCCGGCGCGTGCTTATCGATGTCGGCCGGAGCTTCAAGCTCAGCCCGACGCAACTGTTCCTGAAAATCCTGTTTCCGGCCGCGCTGCCCACCATCTTCGTCGGCGTGCGGCTCGGGCTGATCTTCACCCTGATCAACGTGGTCGGCGTCGAGTTCCTGATCAATTTCGGCGGGCTCGGCCAGCTCATCAACGACCTCGCCGAGCGCTACGACCTGCCCGGCACCTATGCGGCGATCTCCTTCGTCATCCTGGTCAGCGTCGTGTTCTTCATCATCACCGAACGGATCGAGCGATGGCTGAGACCGGTCAGCTGAAGGCGGCGGCGCCGCTCACCCAATGGGTGCGGCCGGTGACGCTGGTGCGCATCGCGATCATCCTCGCGGTGCTGGTGATCTGGGAGGCGGTCGCCGCCTCCGGCCTCCTCTATCGCGACGTCGTGCCGCGACTGCCGATCATCGGCGCCGCGGTCTGGAAGCTCCTGTCCACCCGCGACTTCTACTGGCACCTGTGGGTGACGGGCTACGAGATCGGCATCGGGCTGGCGCTCGGCGGCATCTCGGGCCTCGTGGTCGGGCTCGTGCTCGGCGGCAACAAGCTCCTGTCGCGCGCCTTCGAGGCGTATCTCTATTATCTCGGGCCGACCCCGAAGATCATCTTCTTCCCGGTGATGATCATGTGGTTCGGCGTCGGCTCGGGCTCCAAGGTCGCGATGGGCGCGCTCTCCTGCTTCTTCCCGATCGCGCTCTCCACCGCCGCCGGCATGCGGCAGATCGACCCCGTGCTGATCCGCGTGGGCAGGAGCTTCCGCCTCAACGCCTGGCAGATGGCGACCAAGATCTACCTGCCGGCGATGCGCGCGCCGATCGTCAACGGCGTGCGCCTGGGCCTCGGCGTCGCCATCATCGGCACGCTCTTGGCCGAGACCAAGCTCTCCAACAGCGGCATCGGCTTCCTCATCATCCAGGCCTACAGCCTGTTCGACATGCCGCGCATGTACGCCATGCTGATCGTGCTGTTCGT
>DASTZX010000132.1:0-3791 GCA_035764045.1 Xanthobacteraceae bacterium
CAGGTGGCGGTCGATCGCGGCGTGACCATCGGCTACTTCAGCCAGGACGTCGGCGAGATGGCGGGGCGCAGCGCCGTCGCCGAGGTGATGGACGGCGCCGGTCCGGTCAGCGTTGTCGCGGCCGAGCTGCGCACGCTCGAGGCCGCCATGGCGGATCCGGACCGGGCGGACGAGATGGACGACGTCATTGCGCGCTACGGCGAGGCGCAGGCGCGCTTCGAGGAGCTCGACGGCTATGCGCTGGAGGGCCGCGCGCGGGAAGTGCTCGCCGGCCTGAGCTTCAGCCAGGAGATGATGGACCGCGACGTCGGCGCGCTCTCGGGCGGCTGGAAGATGCGCGTTGCGCTCGCGCGCATCCTGCTGATGCGTCCCGACGCCATGCTGCTCGATGAGCCGAGCAACCATCTCGACCTCGAGAGCCTGATCTGGCTGGAGGCGTTCCTGAAGGGCTATGAAGGCGCGCTGCTCATGACCTCGCACGACCGCGAGTTCATGAACCGCATCGTCGGCAAGGTGATCGAGATCGACGGCGGCACGCTGACCGCCTATTCGGGCAACTACGAGTTCTACGAGCAGCAGCGCGCGCTCGGCGAAGCGCAGCAGCAGGCGCAGTTCGAGCGCCAGCAGGCGATGCTGGCCAAGGAGATCCGGTTCATCGAGCGCTTCAAGGCGCGCGCCTCGCATGCCGCGCAGGTGCAGAGCCGGGTCAAGAAGCTCGACAAGATCGAGCGGGCCGAGCCGCCGCGGCGCAGGCAGACGATCGCGTTCGAGTTCCCGCCGGCGCCGCGCTCGGGCGAGGACGTGGCCAGCCTGACCAACGTGCACAAGCGCTATGGCAGCCGCAGCATCTATGCGGGCCTCGACTTCCAGGTGCGGCGCAAGGAGCGATGGTGCGTCATGGGCGTCAACGGCGCCGGCAAGTCGACGCTGTTGAAGCTGGTGGCGGGCGCGACCGAGCCGGACGACGGCAGCGTGAACGTCGGCGGCAGCGTCAAGATGGGCTACTTCGCGCAGCACGCCATGGACCTGATCGACGGCGAGCGCACGGTCTTTCAGTCGCTCGAGGATGCGTTTCCGCAGGCCGGGCAGGGCTCGCTGCGCGCGCTGGCCGGCTGCTTCGGCTTCTCCGGCGACGACGTGGAGAAGAAATGCCGGGTGTTGTCGGGCGGCGAGAAGGCACGCCTCGTGATGGCGCAGATGCTCTACGACCCGCCCAACTTCCTGGTGCTCGACGAGCCGACCAATCACCTCGACATGGCGACCAAGGAGATGCTGATCGCGGCGCTGGCGCAATACGAGGGCGCCATGCTGTTCGTCTCGCATGACCGCCGTTTCCTCGCGGCGCTGTCCAACCGCGTGCTGGAGCTCACCCCGGAGGGTATTCACCGCTACGGCGGCGGATATACGGAATATGTCGCGCGCACCGGACACGAGGCGCCGGGGCTGAGGGCGTGAGCAAGCGGCATCTTCCTGGTTGGCGTATGTGCTTGTCGGCGAACCGGCGTCCACTTCGCCGGAACATGCGCTAAGCCGTTTGCAGGTCGCTTTCCTTTACCACCCGATCATGCGGCTCGCGCGCGCTCTTGATGCGATATCGCATCTCGCCGCCTTCATCGGGCAGCGGCCGGACGACCTCGAACTCGCCATCCGCCGCGGAGCGCAGCGAGCTGCGCACAAGGCGCACGGTCTGGCCGGCGCGAAAACGGTGAGTCATGCTTGCCTCCATCATGGCCATAGGATCGGGCGCGCCGCGCGCGCCTCACAAGCCGAAATGGCGCCGCGCCTCGCGGCAGGCGCCGTCACCCGGCACGCACGCCCTGCAGACATCGGGCCGCGCTGCATAGATCGCGCAGGCGGTCGATCGACCGACGGTGCCGAGAAGGGCCGCACAGCGCGCGCCGGTGCAACGCATGCCGCCCTGGCCTTCGTCGATGAGCTCGGGCGGGATGCGGGCAAGATCGGCCTCGCTCTCGAGAGAGAACCGCGGCCAGTCCGCCGAATAGGAACAGCACGCGCCGCAACTCCGGCAGAGGTCGTTCGCGTCCGCAGTCTCGTCGTGCGGCTCGTCGCCGGCGATCGTTGCCGGCGCGTGCGCCGTTGCGGCGCGCGCAAGACGATCCGCCCCCGCCGGCGCGGCTTGTGCGGCCCGCGCGAGTGCGGGCCGCATTGTTTCGTTCGCGATCACAGGACCTGGATCGTGCCGACCGCGATCTTGCCGGTCCGGCGGTCCTGCTGCGTGTCGAAGGCGACCTTCTGACCCTCGTTCAGGCCGCGCAATCCGGCGCGCTCCAAGGCGGTCGCATGGACGAAGACGTCCTTGCCGCCGTCGTCGGGCTGAATGAAGCCGAAGCCTTTTTGACTGTTGTAGAACTTCACGGTGCCGTTGGTCATGGAGATGGTCCCTCTCGCCGTTATGGCTGTGCTGGACTTGGGAACCGCGCCCTCGCGCGGCCCGTCCGGGTTGTCGATGTTTGGTGAGATTCTGAACGACTGCCCAGCGCGCGGCGAAGGCAATACGGCCCGATGATCCGGCCAAAAGTCGATGCGCGTGTATACGCGCAATGCCCGGTTATGACAAGGGAAATGCCGTTCAGGGTTACCGGCCGGCAGACGATGGTCATGCTCGCGACGACCGCGACGGAGCCCTGCGGGGCCCCGGCTGGCCTGCCTTCCTGGACGGGAGCGAAATGGTGCGGGCGGCCTCAACCGCCCGGATCCCGGACTACCAGCCCGCGGCGGATCGCAGTACGAGCTCGTCGCGCACGGGTTCTAGTGCCGCTTCTCCGACAGTCCGGCCCGCCGCAGCGCCTCGGCCAGTGCGCCACCGCCGCTCTCTTCGCGATGCGGCTGGGGCGCGCCGCGTGAGCCGGTGCGCGGAGAACGGGCGCCGGTGTCGCGCGACCCGGCCGGGCCAGTGCGATCGGCGCGGGGATCGACCTCGTCGTCGAGGCGGAGCGTGAGCGAGATGCGCTTGCGCGGCTTGTCGACCTCCAGGACCTTGACGCGGACGATGTCGCCTGGCTTCACGACGTCGCGCGGATCCTTCACGAAGGTCTTTGCCATCGCCGAGATGTGCACGAGCCCGTCCTGGTGCACGCCGACGTCGACGAAGGCGCCGAACGCCGCGACATTGGTCACCGTGCCTTCGAGCACCATGCCGGGCTTCAGGTCATCGAGCGTCTCGACGCCCTCCTTGAACACTGCGGCCTTGAAAGTCGGCCGCGGGTCGCGGCCGGGCTTTTCCAGTTCGCGCAGGATGTCGGCGACGGTCGGCAGGCCGAAAGTCTCGTCGGCGAACGTCTTCGCCGACAGGGAGCGCAGCACGGCGGTGTTGCCGATCAGGCCGCCGATATCGGTCTTGGCCGCCACGATGATTCGCCGGACCACCGGATAGCTTTCCGGGTGCACGCCCGAGGCGTCGAGCGGATCCTCGCCGCCGCGGATGCGCAGGAATCCGGCGCATTGCTCGAACGCCTTCGGGCCGAGGCGCGCCACCTTTTTCAAATCCTTGCGGGACGCGAACGGGCCGTTGGCGTCGCGATGCAGCACGATGTTCTCCGCGAGACCCGTCCCGATGCCGGAGACGCGCGCGAGCAGCGGCGCGGAGGCGGTGTTGGCGTCGACGCCGACCGCGTTGACGCAATCCTCGACGACCGCGTCGAGCGCGCGCGAGAGCTTGTGTTCGCTGAGATCGTGCTGGTACTGGCCGACGCCGATCGACTTGGGATCGATCTTGACCAGCTCGGCGAGCGGATCCTGCAGGCGTCGCGCAATGGAGACGGCGCCGCGCA
>DASTZX010000133.1:0-2938 GCA_035764045.1 Xanthobacteraceae bacterium
TCCGCGCTCAGCGCCTCGCCGATCGGCCCGACCGTGAGGATGCTCGAGATCACCACCATTCCCATCTCGGAGAGCGTGCCATGCCATTGCAGGTTGGATCGCGCGCCGGCGATGCGGCCGGCCGAGTAGCTCGCGATCCCGGCCGGGCGCCAGAACCATTCCTCGAGGAAATGGTCGGTGAGGTTCTTCAATCCGGGCTGGACGCCCCAATTGTATTCGCCGGCCACGAACACGAAGGCGTCCGCCGCACGGATCGTCGTCGCCAGCCTCTCCAGCGCATCCGGCGGCGATCCGCGCGGATACTCCTTGTACATGCGGTCGAGCATCGGCAGCCCGATCGCCTTGGCGTCGATCAGCTCCGCGTCGGCGCCGCGCGCCTTGAGCCCGGCGACCAGGTAGTCGGCGAGCCGGATGCCCATCCGGTCGGAGCGATAGGAGCCGTAAAATACCGGCACCTGCATCGTGCGGACCTCCGGCTGACCTTGAAACGCGCGGGCCGACCATAGGCCGCCGCGTCAAGGTCCGCGAGCATGGTTGCGCGGCACATGAGTGCCAGGAATTCCATCGTGGCCGTCGCGCGTTGGCGCGGTCGCGGGCCGCCCCGAAGGTTGCGCCGCGCGCAGCCCACATCTTCGTGCAGCGACCAGCTCCCGCTGCTCCTCTGCGCGCAATCAATGTTGTGCGGGACGCGCGAAGGTCATTATCATCGCCCCCTCAGCTGCCAAGCAGGCCCGGTCCGGGGCCGAACAACATCCATCGGGAGGAAAGCATGAAGAGTCTGCTCTTCGCGGCGCTCATGAGCACCGCGCTGCCTGCGGCGGCGCTCGCCCAGACCGCCGACGAGATCAAGAACGCCGAGAAGACGCCGCAGAACGTGCTGACCTACGGCATGAGCTACAGCCAGCAGCGCTTCAGCCCGCTCACGCAGATCAATCGCGACACGGTCAAGCGGCTCGTGCCCGCCTGGTCGTACAGCATGAACAACAACACCGGCGAGGAATCCCAGCCGCTGGTCTACAAGGGCGTGATCTTCGTCACCAGCCAGAACAAGACCGTCGCGGTCGACGCGCTGACCGGCAAGGAGATCTGGAACACGCCAATCGAATACCCGCCCGACACGACCCGCGTGGTCTGCTGCGGCATCGTCAATCGCGGCGCTGCGATCTACGACGGCAAGGTCTTCCGCACCACTCTCGACGCGCGGGTGATCGCGCTCGATGCGAAGACCGGCAAGGAGATCTGGAACGTCAAGTCGGGCGACGCCAAGGACGGCATCGCGATGACCGGTGCGCCGCTCATCGCCGACGGCGTGCTGATGGTCGGCATGGCGGGCGCCGAGTACGGCAGCCGCGGCTACATCGAAGGCTACGACCCGAACGACGGCAAGCGGCTGTGGCGGCGTTATACCGTGCCGCGGCCCGGCGAGCCCGGCTCGAACACCTGGCCGAACGACGCGGCCAATGCCAGCGGCGGCAGCACCTGGACGACCGGCGCCTACGATCCCGAGCTCGACCTCGTCTTCTGGGGCATCGGCAATCCGGCGCCATGGAATCCGCTGCTGCGCAAGGGCGACGACCTCTACACGAACTCGATCCTCGCGATCCGGCCGAAGACGGGCGAGATCGCCTGGCATTACCAGACCTCGCCGAACGATCCGTTCGACCACGACAACATCACCTCGATCATTCTCGCCGACATGACCATCGAGGGCAGGCCCACGAAGGTCCTGATGCAGCCGGGCCGCAACGGCTTCTTCTACGTCCTGGAGCGCAAGACCGGCCAGCTGATCGCGGCCAATCCTTACGTCAAGGTCACCTGGGCGAATGGAATCGACAAGGAGACCGGCCGGCCGATCTGGACCGAGGCCACCAAGAAGGTGCTCGAGAGGACCGAGGAAATCGAAAGCTGGCCGAGCATTTCGGGCGGCACCAACTGGTATCCCTCCTCGTTCGATCCGCGCACCAACACGGCCTATGTCAACACGCTCGCGATGGGCATGAAGTACAAGCCGGACCCGATCGAGGAGATCAAAGATCTCAAGCCCGGCGATTCCCATCGCGCCGCGAAGGTCGACCGGGTATTCGAGCCGGACGGAATGCGCGGACACCTCCAGGCAATCGATCCGCTGACCGGCAAAGCCAAATGGAAAATCGCGTTCAAGAGCCCGAACTGGGCCGGCACGCTGGTCACGGCCGGCGGGCTCGTGTTCACCGGGGAGCTCACCGGCGAGTTCATCGCCGTCGACAGCGACAGCGGCAAGATCCTGTGGCAGTTCCAGACCCCGTCGGGAATCATCGGCCAGCCGGTGACGTGGGAGCATGACGGCAAGCAGTACGTCACGGTCGCCAGCGGCACCGGCGGCGTCTACGTCCTCAAGACTCCCGACCCGAACCTCAAGCACGTGCCGCCGGGCGGCACGCTGTGGACGTTCAGGCTGATGGACAACTAACGGGGCGTCGAACGATGAGGCCGTCCGCGCGGGCGGCCTCATGTCGTCGGATAGGTCATTGCCTGGGAAAGATCGTTCTGCGTCATTGCCCGCGAAAGCGGGCAATCCAGTACTCACAAAGGGCGAATGGTCCTACAGCGCCCCGCTGATCTGCTGCGGCGTACTGGATCGTCCGCTTGCGCGAACGATGACGGTGGGCACCATGGTGACGGGGTGGGGAGAGAGAGAACTGACATGCGATTGTGTGCCCTGGCTTTGCTCATGACGATCGCCGTGCCGTGCGCCGCCCTCGCGCAGGACGACGCCGCCGCCCGCAAGGGCGCGAAGATCTACGAGAACAACTGCTCCACCTGCCACGGCGACGATCTGGAGAACAATTCGGGCATCGCTTTCGACCTGCGCCGCCTGCGCGCGGACGAGCACCCGCGCTTCGTCAATTCGGTGCTGCATGGCAAGAACGCCATGCCGGCGTGGGACGGCAAGCTCAGC
>DASTZX010000134.1:0-4154 GCA_035764045.1 Xanthobacteraceae bacterium
TTGCGGAGTGGGTGATGAGAGCGCTCGTTTGGCACGGCAAGGAAGATATCCGCTGCGACACCGTCACCGACCCCGAGATCGAGGATCCACGCGATGCGATCGTCAAGGTGACGAGCTGCGCGATCTGCGGTTCCGATCTCCACCTCTTTCACAACTTCATCCCGGCGATGCTGCCCGGCGACATCATGGGCCACGAGATGATGGGCGAGGTCGTCGAGGTCGGGTCCGGCGTGAATGGAGTGCTCAAGACCGGCGACCGCGTGGTCGTGCCGTTCACCATCATCTGCGGTGAATGCGAGCAGTGCCGGCGCGGGAACTTCTCGGTGTGCGAGCGTACCAACCGCAAAAAGCATCTCGCCGAAAAGGTGTTCGGTCATGCGACCGCGGGCCTGTTCGGCTACACCCATCTCACCGGCGGGTATCCGGGCGGACAGGCCGAGTATGTGCGCGTGCCCTTCGCGGACGCCACTCACATCAAGGTCCCGGAGGGGATTCCCGACGAGAAGCTGCTCTTTCTCGGCGATATCTTCCCGACCGGCTGGCAGGCCGCCGCGCAATGCGACATCGAGCCGACCGATACGGTCGTCGTCTGGGGCTGCGGTCCGGTGGGACAGATGGCGATCCGAAGCGCCGTCCTGCTCGGCGCGAAGCAGGTGGTCGCGATCGACTGCCTGCCGGAACGCCTGAGCATGGCGGAGGCGGGCGGCGCGATCACCATCAACTTCGCGACCGAGAGCGTGGTCGAGCGCCTGAACGATCTCACCAACGGCAAAGGGCCGGAGAAGTGCATCGATGCCACCGGGATGGAGTCGCACGTCACGCCGTCCCAGCCCGATACGCTGCTGGACCGGGCGAAGCAGATGATGGGCGTCGAGAGCGACCGCCCGCATGTGCTGCGCGAGATGATCTATGTGTGCCGTCCCGGCGGGGTGATCTCTGTCCCCGGCGTCTACAGCGGGCTCGTGGACAACATCCCGATGGGACTGCTGATGAACAAAGGCCTGACCGTCCGGACCGGGCAGACCCACGTCAATCGCTGGACCGACGACCTGCTGCACCGCATCGAGGAGGGTCAGATCGATCCGTCCTTCGTGATCACGCACACCGTCGGCCTCGAGCAGGGACCCGAGATGTACAAGGTCTTTCGCGACAAACAGGACAGCTGCATCAAGGTGGTCCTCAGGCCCTGAATGCCCAATTCCTGAATGCCGAGGTGAACGACATGACTTCCATCGCGAACATCACGAGATCCGCGGGCGACCCGAAGATCCTGCGCTCCGGACCGAGCTCGCTCGGCGGTCCCGACAGGCTCGCCAAGGCGCTCGGCTGGTTCAGCCTCGGCCTGGGCCTGGCCGAGCTCCTGGCGCCGCACCGCTTCACGCGGGCGCTCGGGCTGGACGGCAAGGAGGCCCTCGTGCGCGCCTATGGGGCGCGCGAGATCGCCGCCGGCCTCATGTCCCTGTCGGTCGAGAGGCAAGCGGGCCTGTGGAGCCGGGTCGCCGGCGACGGCATCGATCTCACCACGCTGCTGGCGGGACTGCGTCACGACAACCCCAAGCGCGACAATGTCGCCTTGGCGCTGGGCATGGTGCTCGGCGTGACCGCGCTCGACATCATTGGGGCGCAGGCGACCGGGACGCGCCATGCCCGCGCGCCCGGGCAGCAGCGGCTCTACCGCGATCGCTCGGGCTTTCCCCGCGGGGTCGAGGCGGCCAGGGGATTGGCACGGAAGGCCGAGGCGGCCTGAACGCGGCGAATGAGAGCGCGCTCGGTCGGGCGAGAAGTCCGGCGCGAGACGGCGCGCCGCAAATCATCTATAGCGTTAGAGCATGTTCCCTTTCGGAGGAAACGGAACATGCTCTAGAGTCATCATGGGCGCATGTCCTTATCGGCGAACCGGCAGCCACTTCGCCGGGACATGCGCTAACGATCGCGGCGCGGCCGCGAGTCGTGAGGACGCTCGTGCGACAAGCTCTTCCGGTGTGCGTGGCTGTCGTGGCCGCGCTTCTTCTCGTCGGCACGCCGCCGACGCGCGCACAGGTGGGCACGGCCAAGCCCGCCGCCGCTCCGGCGCATCCCAAGCGTCACGTCGTGCGCCGCTCGCGCGGCTACGGCTTCCTGCCGGGCTACCGCTCGCCCGCGCAGATCGAATGGGAGGACAGGGTCGCGGCTTGGCGACGCGGTCCAGCCTGGTGGTATGGGGGTCCGCGCTTCTATCGCGACCGCTGGAACTCCGGCGGTTTTGGCCCGTGCTGGACCCAGACGCCGATCGGCAATGTGTGGAATTGCGGCCGATAGTCACTTAACCGAGGCGCATCGCCAGGGCGCGATGGCGAGCGGCCCTGCGCGGACGCTCAGGGGCACTGCGGGCGCGTGAAGACCTGATCGTCCTTGCCGGTCCAGAAGGCGCGGTTTCCGGTGGTCGGGCCGGTCGGCGGCACGCAGGTGTAACCGGTGCGGCCGAGGCAGAGCCCGGCACCGAGCGAGTAGACGCGATTCTCGTAGACGCAATAATTCGGCAGGTCGGCGGGCGGGATCGGCGGAACCAGCTCGAATGGCGGGGCGCCGCCCCCTTGGGCTTGCGCCGGTGCGGCGGCCGCCAGGACCGCGACGGCGGCGGCAAGGTTGAGCAGGATGACCCGCATGGACGCGTCTCCGTTCGAGCAAGGAGGCCGTTGCTCCGCAGGATGCATCATACCGCAGTCAGGCGCTGGTTCCGCAAGGGGAACCTGGGCGCCGCAGGAATGCCGACCCGTGACGGAAGGTCCGTTCTCTCGGGAGCACGAAAGGGAGGCTAGGGATTTTCGCGATCGCTGCCGTCGCCTTGCGCGGCGATGGGGGGAGCATCGAGGTGCTCCAAGAGATCGGCCTCCTGGTCGCATTCCATGGCGCGCATCAGGTAGGCGACGCTTTCGCTGCGGCCCGCCGCGGCTTTGGCCTGCTGCAGGAGTTCTTGAGCCTTCGCTCTGAGATCGTTTCGACCAGACATGACCAAACCCGCAAAACGCACGCACGGGAAAACGCAGCCGTCACAAGGGCATTCCTGCCTCAGGCCACACAGAAATCTTGACGGTAATGGGGCCCGGAAACGGCAACAGCCGGGCACGCCGGGCAGCATCCCGGTCGCCGCGACCGGGTGGGGGGCCGCTCGCTCAGGGGCCGTCGCCGCCATTGCTCTCGCTGACGAATGGCGGGCGCCCCTCCGTCGCAGCCTTGAGCCGCTCCGCCGCACGGTGCGCGATCTTCTCGTATTCATGGGCGATCGCGAGCATCCGCTGTTTGGCATCCATATCGATCATCCGATCGGCCATGAGGTAGGCTTCGGCCGCGCGCGTCCACCAGTGCTCCGGGTCGTTGTATTTCGACATGCGACAGGGCCTTCGGCCTGGGAACCCGGAGGCCACCATGTCGCAAACCGCCACCCCTGCCGATCCCAAGAAACAAGGAGATGCGGGGAATTCCGCAAGACGGGCGGCCCGGCCCGGTAGGGCCGACCTTGGTCGGCTCGGCTCACCGCGGTGCAGCTTTCGCGCCGCTGGGTCGGGTCCTCAGTCCACGCCGGGCCCCTAAGTTGCCGGCCGGCTGTCGTAAATTGACTTCTGCCTTATTCTGACGTGGAATTGTACCTGGCGTGGAATGATCCGCCGTCAGGCCGGCGGGGGGCACCGTGAAGCTGATAACCGACTACCTCGAAAGCGCGCGCAATTTCGAGCGACTGGCAGCGGCCGAACAGAACGATGCGGCCAGGAAGCAGCTGCAGGATCAGGCGGAGGCCTATTACAAGCTCGCCGTGAAGCGGGCGAAGGCGCTCGATATGCCTGTTCCGCCGAGGCCGAGCGAGACATAGGCGCCTTCGGGCAGCTAAACGCCCTTCTATGATCCCCCGTCCATGCGACAGCGCATCATCAAATAGGAGTTCTGCTCGCAATAAGGGCTTACGTGGGCTGCGCGCCGCGCATCTCTTTGATCGCCGCGGCAGCGAGCTGGTCGGCGCGGGTGTGGCCTTCCTCAACCAGCAAGATGATCATCCGCGCGACCATCGCACGTGTGGGGCTGTCGGCGCCGACGTTGAGTGCTTTGCACGCTTCCTCAAACGCCGTGCTCATGGCCACGATGATCTCGGGGGCGAACGTCCGCCCGGCCAGATACGGTCT
>DASTZX010000135.1:0-25253 GCA_035764045.1 Xanthobacteraceae bacterium
TACTCGAGCGGCGGCAGCGTGTCGGCGATGACGTCGCCGATCTGCGCCGCCGGATTGTGCCGCCGGGCGTCTTCCAGGCCGATCTGGTTGGCGGGATTCTCGACGGTCTCGACCACCAGCATGTGGCGCGAGAGCCGCAGCTCGCCTTTCTTGGGATCGATCTCGGCGCGCACCTCGGTCTCGCTGCCGTAACGCGAGCGCGCAGCCTTGGCGATGGCGTCCTCCATCGCGGCGATGACGATGCCGCGGTCGATCGATTTTTCGCGCGCGACCGCGTCGGCGATCTGCAGCAGCTCCAACCTGTTGGCGCTGACGGCCATGGGTCATTCTCCCTCGTTCTGGGCCGCCGCCCGGTGCTGTCCGGAGCGGCGCCGAAGTTCGTTTTGCGGGCGGGCGTCGGGCTCGCCGTCGTCTTTTTCGCGCGCCTCGGACTTGGCGCGTCGCAGCGCCTCGGTCACCAGCGCATCGGTCAAGACGAGCTTGGCTTCCGCCATGTCGTCGATCGGCAGCAGAACCTCGGGCGTCTCGCCGGGCTTGCCGTCTTCGCCGGCGAGCCGCGCGGTATCGCCCTGCGTGCCGAGCAGCACCCCGCGAAACCGTTTGCGACCCTCGATCGGGGCCGTCATCTCGACCTTCACCACGTGGCCGGCATAGCGCTCGAAGTCCGAGCGCCGCACCAGCGGCCGGTCGATGCCGGGCGAGGAGATCTCCAGCCGGTAGGCGCGGTCGATCGGGTCGGCCGCATCGAGCGCCGGCGAGAGCGCGCGCGAGGCGGCCTCGCAATCCTCGATCTGCATGGTTCCGTCCGACCGTTCCGCCATGACCTGCACGGTGCATCCGTCGGCGCCCGACACGCGCACCCGCACCAGCCGATAGCCGAGCTCTTCCAGCACCGGGGCCGCGATGGCGGCGACGCGCGCGGCCGTGCCGGTCTCGGCGATCAGCCGCCGTTCGGTGCTCGCGTGCGCGTTCGGGCTTTCGTTCATGCGCCTCTGGACTGCCGAAGTCGTCTGCCCGGTTCTGCGTCCGTCGCGATCTCGTCGCCGGGCGCTCAGGTAACAAAAAAGAGCGGGTCCCGGGCGGGGCCCACTCTCAAAAACCGTTCGGATCACATCCGACCGTTATGAGATGTCCAATGCGGACCACAGGAATATAGCGCATAATTCGCCTCGTGCAAGGCCGGCGACAGGCCGGCGCAGGGCCTTTTCGGCCTCATCCAACGCGCCGAAACACCAGGTAACATGGGGCGCGGCCGGCCTGTTTGGCCTTCGCCTCGTACCGTGTCGCCGTGAAACCGGGCCAGGGCTGCCGCCAGTCGTCCGCCCGCTCGGCCGTCCACATGAAATGGGGTGAACGCAGCAGCCGCGCGAGGGTCCATTGCGCATAATCCGGCCAATCGGTGGCGAAGCGGAACTCGCCCCCCGGCCGCAGGATGCGAGCGAAGTCAGCGACCCTCGCGTCCTGGACGAATCGGCGCTTCCAGTGCCGCCGCTTGGGCCAGGGATCCGGGTAGAGCAAATCGAGGCGGGCGAGTGAACCTGCCGGCAACCATGCCAGGAGATCGTTCGCATCGCCGAAATGCAGGCGGATGTTGTCGAGACCCTGCGCCTCGATCAGGGCCAGCGCCTTCGCCATGCCGTTGACGAAGGGCTCGCATCCGATGAATCCGATGCGGGGCAGCGCGGCGGCCTGGGCCGCGAGATGCTCGCCGCCGCCGAACCCGATCTCGAGGCCGATCGCATCCACGGGGCGCGGGAAGAGCGCCGTGAGCGGGGCGGGAGCCCGTATCGTGAGATCGACCGCGAGCCGCGGCAGCAGCCGCTCCATCAGGGCCGCGTGATGCGGCCGCAACGGATGGCCCTTGCGCCGGCCGAAGAAAGCGCCGCCGCGCTGTGCTTTGCCGTGCTCACCCATCCCGGATCGCGGACCGGGCGCGCCGATCGGGCCGGACGGCTGCGTCAGGCGAGCGCGCCGCGCAGGGCCTCGACGAGGTCGGTCCTCTCCCACGAGAAGCCGCCATCCGTCTCGGCCGCGCGGCCGAAGTGACCATAGGCCGCGGTGCGCGCATAGATCGGCCGGTTGAGGTTGAGATGCTCGCGGATGCCGCGCGGTGAGAGGTCCATGACCTCGGCCAGCGCCTTCTCGACCTGCGCTTCCGGAACCTTTCCGGTGCCCTGCAGGTCGACATAGAGCGAGAGCGGCTTCGCGACGCCGATCGCGTAGGAGACCTGGATCGTGCAGCGATCCGCGAGCTCGGCCGCGACGACGTTCTTGGCGAGATAGCGCGCCGCATAGGCGGCCGAGCGGTCGACCTTGCTCGGATCTTTGCCGGAGAACGCGCCGCCGCCATGCGGGGCGGCGCCCCCATAGGTGTCGACGATGATCTTGCGGCCGGTGAGACCGCAATCGCCGTCCGGCCCGCCGATCACGAACTTGCCGGTCGGATTGACGTGCCAGATCGTGTTCTTGGTGATCCAGCCGGAGGGCAGCGCCTTCTGCACGAACGGCTGGACGATTTTCTGGATGTCCTGGGAGGACAGGCTCTCATCGAGATGCTGGGTCGAGACCACGATCTGCGTCGCTTCGACCGGCTTGCCGTTTTCGTAGCGGATGGTGACCTGGCTCTTGGCGTCGGGGCCGAGCGCCTTGGTCTCGCCGGCGCGGCGGGCGTCCGCCATCAGCTTGAGGATCTTGTGGGCATAGTAGAGCGGGGCCGGCATCAGCTCCGGCGTCTCGCGGCACGCATAGCCGAACATGATGCCCTGGTCGCCGGCACCCTCGTCCTTGTTGCCCGCCGCGTCGACGCCCTGGGCGATATCCGCCGACTGAGCGTGCAGATGCACATCGACGTCGGCCTTCTCCCAATGGAAGCCGGCCTGCTCATAGCCGATGTCGCGGATCGCGAGCCGCGCGAGATGCGCGATGTAGTCCTTGGTGATCGTGGCGGGGCCGCGGGTTTCGCCCGCGATCACCACGCGATTGGTGGTGCACAGCGTCTCGCAGGCGACGCGCACATTGCGCGGATCCCAGCCCTCGCGCGGCGCCCGCTCGAAAAAGGCGTCGACCACCTCGTCCGAGATGCGGTCGCAGACCTTGTCGGGGTGACCTTCGGAAACCGACTCGCTGGTGAACAGGTAACTCGCGCGCGACACTGGTGATTTCTCCCCGAACGACGCTGACAACGGGCCTTGTGGCGGGTTGTTCTTGCAGTGTCGCGCAGCGCGGTCAAGATGTGGGCGCGCGTGGGCAACCGGGCGCCGACGCTCATCACGGGCCCGAGCGCCGATCGGTCGGGCTCCGGACTCGGGGCTCGCGAGAGCATGTTCCGTTCCTGCGGAATCGGAACATGCTCTCGTGTCATTGATTGGCGCATGTCCTTATCGGCGAACCGGTGGCCACTTCGCCGGGACATGCGCTAGGTGCCATCGTCACCCGCGATCTGCTCGACCAGATCGACGATGCGCCGGCGAAGCTTGGCGTCGGGAATGCGCATGAAGGCCTTGGTCAGCGCAAGGCCGTCCGATGTCGCCAGGAAGTCGGAGACGTAGGCGGGCGAGGGCGCATCGTTGGCCTCGTTCCCGCCGCCGCCCTCCAGCAGCGCCGCGCCCTCGAAGAAGAAGGAGACCGGAACCTGGAGGATGCTGGAGATCTGCTGCAGCCGGCTGGCGCCGATCCGATTGGTGCCTTTTTCGTATTTCTGCACCTGCTGGAAGGTGAGGCCGAGCGCATCCCCGAGCTTTTCCTGACTCATGGCCAGCATCATCCGCCGCATCCGCACCCGGCTCCCCACATGCTTGTCGATCGGGTTGGGTGCTTTCTTGGCCATCACGACTTCCCTCTACTCGCCCATAATGCTGGTCTATGCATCCCCCATGAGTCGTAATGTCGACCGGAAAAGCCCTGTGTTCAATCGGCGATTTGTCCGCCGCGCTATGTTCTGCGGCGCCAAATTACCGCGGCCAGGCCGAGCGCCGCCAGAACCAGAGCGAGCGGTCCGTCGCCCACGCGCGAATAGAGGGTCGGCGCGAGCGCCTGCGGCAGGGGCGAGTCCAGCACGCCTTCGACCCCCAGCGGCAATGACTGGACGATGCGGCCCACCGGATCGAGGACCGCCGAGATGCCGGTATTCGCCGCACGCACCAGGGGCAGCCCTTCTTCGATCGCGCGGACGCGCGCCTGCTGGAAATGTTGATACGGCCCGGCGCTCATGCCGAACCAGCCGTCGTTGGTCAGGTTGAGCAGCCAGCCCGGGCGCTCGCCCGACGGCACGATGTCGTGCGGAAAGATGACCTCGTAGCAGATCAGCGGCAGGAACGGCGGTGCGCGCGGCACCGCGAGCGCGCGGCGGCGGTTGCCGGAGAGGTAGCCGCCCTGCAGCTTGGTGAGCTGCATGAAGCCGAGCCGCTCCATCAGCCGCTGGAACGGGAGATACTCGCCGAACGGCACGAGATGCAGCTTGTCGTAGACCGACAGGATCGAGCCGTCGTGGTCGATCACATAGACCGAGTTGTAGGCCCGCACCCCGGGTGACGTCGGCGAGGGGTCGGCGAGCCGCGCCGCCCCGGTGATCAGCACGGTACCGGCCGGCAAGAGCGCGGCGATCTGCGCCAGCGCATCGGGCTCGCGGGTGAGGAAGAACGGAAACGCCGACTCGGGCCAGATCAGGTGGGTCGCATCGCGCACGCCGGACGACTGCGGGCCGGTCGCCCGGTCGGACAGCGCGAGATACCGCTGCATCACCTGCTGCCGCCCCGCATAGTTGAACTTCTCGTCCTGCTGCAGGTTGGGCTGCATGATTCGCAGGTGCACGTCGGGCACCAGAGCGGTCGGCACGCTGGCGAGCCGCACGGTGCCATAGATTCCGAGCGCGACCAGGGTCGCGAGCGCGAGCGCCGGCGCGAGCCATGGGCGCCGGGTGTCGGTGCGCTCGTCGGCCAGCACGGCCGGGCTCGCGAACACCGCGACCGCGATCAGGGTGAGGCCCCACACGCCGAACAGTGCGCTCGCCTGGGCGAGCGGCAGCGGCGTCGTGAGCGCATAGCCGAAGGTATTCCAGGGAAACCCGGTGAGCACGTGGCCGCGCAGCCATTCGGCGGTGGTGAGCGCCGCCGCAAGCGTGAGGATGCGCAGCGCGCCGCGCGTCCACAGGGCGCGCGCCAGCGCGAAGCCGAACGCGGTGAACAGCGCGAGCCCTGCCGGCACCGCGAGCACCGCGAACGGCATCAGCCAGCCGAACGTCTTGGCATCGACCAGGAAGGCAAGCCCGATCCAGTACAGGCCGGCGAGGAAATAGCCGAAACCGAACCACCATCCGGCCGCCGCCGCGGAGGCAATGCGCCCGAAGCGCCCGGCCGCTGCGCCGTCGAGCAGCCACACCGCCACCGGGAAAGTCACGAACATCGCCGGCCAGAAATTGATCGGCGCAAGGGCGAGCGTGGATGCTGCGCCGGCGAGGACCGCGATCAGCATACGCCGCACGCCCCATGCCAGGACGATCGGGTTCGCGATCGCCGCGAATGTGGTGGCGCCGCGCTTCACGGCTCGCGCGCAGGCTTGGGGGCAGGGGGATCGTCGGAGGTCGACACGGGCTCGGCCGTCGCGCTACCCGATGGCCCCGGCGGCGCCGTGGTCGAGCGGGCCGCGCGTAACCCGCCGCGGCTCGATGGCGGACGGCTGCGATGGATGGCGACCCGCTTCACCCGCCGCGGATCGGCATCGAGCACCTCGATCTCGAACGGCACCGGGCCCGGAACGAGCTCGCCGCGCACCGGCACCCGCCCGATGCGCGTGACGATGTAGCCGCCGAGCGTGTTCACCTCCTCGGTCGCTTCGCCGACGTCGAATTCGGCACCGAGGAGGGCCGCGACTTCCTCCAGGCTGGCGCGCGCGTCGGCGAGGTACGAGCCGTCGGGCTGACGCACGATCGGATGCTCGCCGCCTTCGTCGTGCTCGTCCTCGATGTCGCCGACGATGAGCTCGACCAGGTCTTCGATCGAGGCGAGGCCGTCGGTCCCGCCGTATTCGTCGATGACCAGGGCGAGGTGGATGCGGGTGGCCTGCATTTTGGCGAGCAGATCGATCGCCGGCATCGAGGGCGGGACGAACAGGATCGGCCGCAGGATGTTGGCCGCGGAGAGCGGCATCGAAAGATCGAGCGCGCGCAGGTCGAGCCCGGCCGGAAGCGGCCGCTTGCGCCGGGTGTTCGCGGTCGCGTCGACGGTCGCGCGCGCCGTCATGTAGGCGACGAGGTCGCGGATGTGGACCATGCCGGTCGGATCATCGAGCGTTTCCTTGTACACGACGAGGCGCGAATGGGCGGCGGTCTCGAACACCTTGATGAGCTCGCCCAGCGCGATGTCCTCCTGCACGGCGACGATGTCGGCGCGCGGGACCATCACGTCCGCGATCCGGCGCTCGCCCAGCGTGAGGATGTTCTTGAGCATGGTGCTTTCTTCGGGCGAGAAGCCGGTCTCGCCCGGCGCCCCGGCCCGCAGCACCACTTCCAGATCGGAGCGGATCGATCCGGTCTTCCAGCCGAACACCGCGCGCAGCATGCGCGCGAACCAGCGTTCGCCGGCGTCGCGCGACTCCTCGCGCGGCGGCACCGGCACCGGCAGGTTCCGGATCTCGCCGGGCATCTCGCCCGGCTCGTTCTGTCTTGACGCGTCGCTTTCGGCCATGGTGCTCAAGGATCAAACGTCGGCGTCGCGGACCGCATAGGGATCGGGAATGCCGAGCCGCGCCAGAACGCGTCGTTCGCGCCGCTCCATCGCGTCGGCTTCGACGTGCGATTCGTGATCGTATCCCAAAAGGTGGAGAAAACCATGCACCGCCAAATGGGCGAGGTGATGATCGAAGCGCTTGTGCGCGGCGCGCGCCTCCCCGGCGACGGTCTCGTAGGCAATCACCACGTCACCGAGGTGCCGCGGCGCTCCCCGGCGCTGCGCCGGCATCGGAAACGACAGCACGTTGGTCGGCTTGTTCTTGCCGCGCCATCGGCGGTTGAGGCCGCGGATCGCGCGGTCATCCGTCAGGACCACGGAGAGCTCGGCCTTGCGCGCCTGCGCCGGAGCGGCGGCCGCGATCGCGCGCCGCACCAGCCTTGCGGCCTGCGGTGCCTTGCGCCAGCGCGCCGACGCGATCACCACGTCGATCGCCGGCCCGCGCGCATCCTGCCGCCGGCTACCGGCTCGCTTCCGAGGATTGCGATCCATGTCAGCGCTTACCGACACGAGGTTCGGACGCAAAGAGGCGGTGGCGGGCTTAGGACCGGCAGGCATGGCGATGCGGGTGCGGCTTTTCGATGTGACGAGCTTGGACGCAGCGCCGGCGCCCGGTGCAGGAGCGCCAAATCGGCGGCACCCGATTTCATTCCTTCGCCTCGCGCTTGCGCGCCGCGGCTCGGTCATACGCGGCGACGATGCGCCCGACCAGCTCGTGGCGGATGACGTCGGCGGCGGTGAACACGCAATGTCCGACCCCTTCGACGCCGGCGAGCAGGCGGACCGCCTCGGCGAGACCGGAGGTCTGGCCGGGCGGAAGATCGACCTGGCTCGGATCGCCGGTGACCACCATGCGGCTGTTCTCGCCGAGACGCGTCAGGAACATCTTCATCTGCATCGAGGTCGTGTTCTGCGCCTCATCGAGGATGATCGCGGCATTGGCGAGCGTGCGTCCCCGCATGAAGGCGAGCGGCGCGATCTCGATCTCGCCGGTCTGCAAGGCGCGCTCGACGATGCGGGCATCCATCAGGTCGAACAGCGCGTCGTAGATCGGCCGCAGGTACGGATCGACCTTCTCGCGCATGTCGCCGGGCAGAAATCCGAGACGCTCGCCCGCCTCGACCGCCGGCCGCGACAGGATGATGCGGTCGACCTCCTTGCGCTCGAACAGCGCGACCGCATGCGCGACCGCGAGCCAGGTCTTGCCGGTGCCGGCCGGCCCGGTGCCGAACACGAGGGCGTGGCGGCGCAGGCCGCGGATATAGGCGTCCTGCGCGGCCGTGCGGGCGCGCACCGGACGCTTGCGCAGATTGATCTCGTCGAAGCTCTGGCGCGCGCCCGACGGGTCGTAGTCGAACAGCGAGCCTTGGGCGATCGCGAGCCGGATCGCGCCCTCGACGTCGCCCGCGACGAGCTCGCCGCCGCGCTTGAGGCGCTCGTAAAGTCCTTCCAACACCCGGCGCGCCTGCTCGCAGGCGTCGCGCGGTCCCTCGAGCGTGACGTGATTGCCGCGCGAGTCGGCGACGACGCCGAGCCGGCGTTCGATCAGGGCGAGGTTCTGGCCATACTGGCCGAACAGCACGGAGGCGAGCCGGTTATCGTCGAAGGCGAGCACGACCTGGGTCGCGGCGGTGTCGCCGGCGGTGGCCGGCGTGGAGATGAGCGAGCCGTTGTCGGATCCGCGCGTTCGCAAGCCTCACGCCTCCAGGCTGGTCTCGAAAACGGCCGGCCCTGCCGTGCGGCGCTCCGCCGCCGGCTGCGCCAGCTCGCCGAACAGGCTGTTCGTGCCGGTCCGGGTGATCGTCACCGGGCGCACATCGCCGATCAGCGCCGCCGGCGCCATCGCCTGCACGGGCTGAAGATAGGGCGAGCGGCCGACCAGCTGACCCGGCAGCCGGCCGGGCTTCTCGAACAGCACCTCGAAGGTGCGCCCGACGCAGCCCGCATTGAACGCCGCCTGGTTGCGGTCGATCTCGGCCTGCAGCCGCGCGAGCCGCTCGACCTTGACGGCCTCATCCACCTGGTCGGCACGCTCGGCCGCGGGCGTGCCCGGGCGCGGCGAATATTTGAACGAGAAGGCGCCCGCATAGCCGACCTCGCCCACGATCGCGAGCGTGGCGGCGAAATCCTCTTCGGTCTCGCCCGGGAAGCCGACGATGAAGTCGGACGAAAATGCCATGTCGGGCCGCGCCTGCTTGAGCTGCTCGATGACCGCCAGATAGTCGGCTCGCGTATGCCGGCGATTCATGACCGCCAGAATACGGTCGGAGCCGGACTGCACCGGCAGGTGGAGCTGCGGCATCAGCGCCGCGAGGTCGCGATGCGCCGCGATCAGGTCATCGCGCATATCGCCGGGATGGCTGGTGGCGTAGCGCAGCCGCAGCAGGCCGGGGACCTCCGCCACGCGATGGAGCAACCGGGCGAGCGACCACGTCCCGCCGGCTCCTTCGCCGTGATAGGCGTTGACGTTCTGCCCGATCAGCGTCACCTCGCGAACGCCGGCATCGACCAGGCGTTCGACCTCCGCGACGATCTTGTGCACCGGACGCGACACCTCGGCGCCGCGCGTATACGGCACGACGCAGAAGGTGCAGAACTTGTCGCAGCCCTCCTGCACGGTCACGAACGCGGTCACCCCCCGCGCCCGCGTCGCATCGCGGCTTGCGGGAGCGAGGTGATCGAACTTGTCCTCGACCGGGAACTCGGTATCGACGATCTTGCCGCCGCGCTGCGCCCGCGCCACCAGGTCGGGCAGGCGGTGATAATTCTGCGGGCCGAGCACCATGTCGACCGCCGCCGCACGACGGATGATCTCCTCGCCTTCCGCCTGGGCGACGCAGCCCGCGACGGCGATGACGACCTTGCGTCCCTCCCGCGCCGCCGCCTCCTTGAGCCGGCGCAGCCGGCCGAGCTCGGAATAGACCTTCTCGGCGGCCTTCTCGCGGATGTGGCAGGTGTTGAGCACGATCAGGTCGGCGCCTTCCGGCGCGTCGGCCTCGACGAAGCCCTCGCGTGCCAGGGTGTCCGTCATACGCTGCGAGTCGTAGACGTTCATCTGGCAGCCGTAGGACTTGATATGGAGCTTGCGGGTTCCGCTCATGCGGTCGGGCTTCGAATTCGCGCTTCCTTGGCTTAAGCCTTTGTGTTCGCTCGCCGAATAGGTTCGACGCCAGCGCGCCGGGCCCTCTCAGGGTCATAGCGGGTTTTGCGCCAAAAAGAAATGCGGCGCGGCCCAGGACCCGCTCCGCTCCCCGGCGTCACGCCAGATCGCGGCGGAGCACCAGCGCATTGGCCGGTGCCTGGGGGCCGCGCGCGTAATAGGCCGGGCGCCGCCCGACCTCGCGGAACCGGGCCCCCGCATAGAGGCGCCGGGCCGCCGCGTTGTCCTCGTCGACCTCGAGGAAGACCGCCTTGGCGCCCATGCCGGCGAGCCGCCGCAGATGCAGGTCGAGGAGCTTCTTTGCAAGGCCCCGCCCGCGGCGCGCCGGCACGACCGCGACCGAGAGGATTTCAGCCTCGCCGGCCGCCATTCGTGAGACGATGAAGCCGGCGAGCATGCGTCCGGCGAGCGCGCGATGTGCGATTACGGCGGGGTCGAGCAGCAGCCGCTCGAACTCGTCCTCGCTCCATCCGCGCCGGAAAGCGGCGGCGTGCAGGGCCGCCAATGCGGGCGCGTCGCGCGGACCGGCCTCCGAGAGCGCCGGCTCCGATCCGGCCAGCCTGCGCAAGAGACCGATCATCGGCGCGGCAGGTGAGCCGCATCCTGCGGCCGGGCATCGGGCGCGCGCAGATAGAGCGGCTTCGGCAACGACAGCGCCTGCGCGGCGGCGGCGCCGAGATGTGCCACCCAGTCGATCACCGGCGCGCGCGCCGGATCGACGACCGCCGGACGAGACTCGTTGGCGGGCCATGCGGCCGCGAGCATCGCGGCCGCCGAGCCGACGATGCGCGCGGGCCCGGAGGTCGCCGCTCGCACGGCATCGCGCAAGGGAGCGAGCCGGGGCTGGGTCAGCGGCCGTCCGCCGGTGCCGAACAGCTGCATGTAGACTTGCTCGTTGCGGGCATCGATTGCGGCGAGGAGCGGCGTCTCGTCATCGGCCGCAATATAGGGCGCCGCATAGGCGGCGAGCGTCGTCAATCCGACTGCCGGCTTTCCGGCCGCGACCGCGATTCCGCGCGCTGCCGACACCCCCACCCGCAGCCCCGTGAAGCTGCCCGGCCCGACCGTCACGGCGATGCGGTCGAGCTCGGTAAACTCCAGTGTTGCATCGTGCATGACGCGCGCGACGAGCGGCATGAGGGCTTCGGCGTGGCCGCGCACCATGGCGACCGATTCGCTCGCCAGGATGCCGCCCTGCGCGGTGTCGAGCACCGCGGCGGAGCAGGCCTCGAGTGCGGTGTCGATGGCGAGAACGCGCATGGTGGTCGGATCGCTCGTCCTCGCGCTGGGCCGCACTTCACAACGACGGTTTGCAGGTCCCGCCGCCCGAGATTAGCGCCGAGCGCCGGGCGACCTCAATTGGGGCGCACCTCCACCACGTCCGGCACGAAATGGCGCAGCAGGTTCTGGATGCCGTGCCGCAGCGTGGCGGTCGAGGACGGGCAGCCCGAGCAGGCGCCCTTCATGTCGAGATAGACGATGCCGTCCTTGAAGCCGCGGAATGTGATGTCGCCGCCATCATTGGCGACCGCGGGCCGCACCCGCGTCTCGATCAGGTCCTTGATCATCTCGACCGTTTCGGCGTCCTTCGGGTCGAAGAATTCCTGCGCGCCGGGCGCGGCGGCAGCGCCCGACTGCACGATCGGCGCGTCCGACATGAAATGCTCCATGATCGCGCCGAGCACGGCCGGCTTGAGCTGGTGCCATTCGCCGCCGCTCTTGGTCACCGCGATGAAATCGGTGCCGTAGAAGACGCCGGTAATGCCGTCGATCTCGAACAGCCGCGCTGCGAGCGGCGACTGCCCGGCGGCCGCCTTGTCGCGCATGTCGAGGGTTCCTTCCGGCAGCACGGTGCGCCCGGGCAGGAACTTCAAGGTGGCCGGATTGGGCGTGGTTTCAGTCTGAATGAACATCGGTTCTCTCCATCTCCGCGGGTTCAAGGCCCGCGGGCGGTCGGGTTGCGCCCATTACTTGGGTCTTTCCGGGTTCCCGGTCAACCGCCCCGGCCGGCGGGCCAGCTCGCCCGCGCGCGCATCAGCTCATCGCGTCAGCTCATGGCGTCGAGGTCTTCGTCGCTCAGATGCCCGGGCACGATGGCGATCGGGATCGGAAAGCTTCCGGCCGTGCTGCCGAGACTGGAGACCAGCGGGCCGGGCCCCTCCTTCTCGACGCCCGCCGCGAGCACGAGCACCGAGATGTCCTCGTCCTCGTCGATCAGCTTGAGGATCTCCTCGCTGGTGTCGCCTTCGCGGATCACCTTTTCGGCCGTGATGCCGGCAATGCCGTTGGCCCGGGCGCTCGCCTTGGCGAGCATCGCATCGGCCTCCTCATGGGCCTCGGCGCTCATGATGTCGGCGACCCCGAGCCATTGCTGGTTGCGGTCGTGGGTGTCGATGACCCGCAGCAGGATGACGCTGACCCCCACGCGCGCCGCGCGGCGGCTCGCGAAATAAAGCGCGCGGTCGCACTCGGGCGTATCGTCGATGATCACGAGGAACTTCGCCTTGTGGCCGGCCTCGTAGCTGCGCCGCTTGCGGCTCATGGTCCTCTCACGGGCCGCCGTGTCCGTGCGGAATCGGTCGGCATGGCCCAACGGAATGGTGCCATGCCGCGGCATTCGTGCACAAGCGGCGGCGGAACCCCGCGAGCGCCCGCGCCGAGGTGCGCCCTCAGCGCCGCACGAAGCCCACGATGTCCTTCACATGGCGCATGGTCTCGGCCGCCGGGACCTGCGCCCGCGCGGCGCCGTCGACCAGGACGGAATCGATATAGGCGGGGTCCTGCACGAGCCGCTTCATTTCGGCCCCGATCGGCCCGAGGTTCGTCACTGCGAGCTCGACCAGCGCCGCCTTGAAATTCGAGAACTGCGCCCCGCCGAATTCGCCCAGCACATCGGTCTTGGTCCGGTTCGCCAGCGCCGCGAAGATGCCGACCAGATTGTCGGCCTCGGGACGGCTTTCCAGCGCCTTCTCGTCGTGCGGAAGCGGATGCGGATCGGTCTTGGCCTTGCGGATCTTCTGCGCGATCGCGTCGGCGTCGTCGGTCAGGTTGATGCGCGAATAGTCCGACGGGTCCGACTTCGACATCTTCTTGGTGCCGTCGCGCAGCGACATCACGCGCGTGGCCGGCCCCTGGATGATCGGCTCGGGCAGGGGAAAGAACGCCGGGCCGAGGCCGAGCGCGGCGATCGAGGCGGAGAAATCGTTGTTGAACTTCTGCGCGATGTCGCGCGAGAGCTCGAGATGCTGCTTCTGGTCCTCGCCGACCGGCACGTGGGTCGCGCGGTAGACCAGGATGTCCGCCGCCATCAGCGCCGGATAGGCATAGAGGCCGACCGACGCGTTCTCCCGGTCCTTGCCCGCCTTCTCCTTGAACTGGGTCATGCGGTTGAGCCAGCCGAGCCGCGCCACGCAATTGAAGATCCAGGCGAGCTCGGCGTGCTCCGCGACCTGGCTCTGGTTGAACACGATGTGGCGCTTCGGATCGATCCCGCAGGCGATGAAGGCCGCCGTGACCTCGCGAATGCTGCGCTTGAGCTCGGCCGGGTCCTGCCACACCGT
Organism: Xanthobacteraceae bacterium; assembly: GCA_035764045.1. Lineage (GTDB taxonomy): Bacteria > Pseudomonadota > Alphaproteobacteria > Rhizobiales > Xanthobacteraceae > JAVDCA01. The sequence goes on from DASTZX010000135.1 coordinate 13,443, forward strand.
GATCGCGTGCATGTCGACCACGCAGTAGATGCAGTCGTAGCGCTCCTGCAGCGCGACGAACTTGACGATCGCGCCGAGATAGTTGCCGAGATGCAGGTTGCCGGTCGGCTGCACCCCGGAGAAGACCCGTTCCTTGAAGGCCATCGCGTCGGCTCCTTTGGCGCGGTCCCATGCCACGGCGGCCCGCAGCGACGCAAGAGGAGAGCAGGCGAAGCGACGCTTTTCACGTCTCAGATGCGTGCGCGCATCGCCTCGCGCAGCTGCTTGAGCCCCGCGATGCCGAGCGCCTGGACGGCCGCGAGATAGACCCCGAGCCCCACCGCGACCAGCACCATGAGGGTGGCGATGCGGGCAAGCGCGCTGTCGGCACCGTGCAGCGCCGATGCGATGAAATGATGCCCGCCGAAGATGGCGGCCGCCATGAGGACGCTCGCGAGCACGATCCGCGGCACCCGCCGCCGCGCCTCGCGGTCGATCGCAAGCCAGCCGCGCCGCCACAGCACGATGGCGAGCGTGGTGGCGCCGACCCATCCGGACAGCGCGATCGCCGCGGCGACCCCCACATGGCCCTCGATCGGAAACAGGATCATCGCGCCGGCGATCGCGGCGGCGAGCCCGCACAGGGCCGCCGCCATCGGGGTGCGGGTGTCCTCGTGGGCGAACGACACGGCGCCGAGCACCTTCTCAAGGACGTGTCCGGGCAGGCCGGCCGAGATCGCGGCGAGCGCGGCCGCCACCATCGCGGTGTCATGCGGGCCGAATGCGCCGCGCTCGAACAGGCCGCCGGCGAGCGGCTCGGCCAGCACCGCGAACGCGGCCGCCGAGGGCAGGGCAAGTCCGAGCGCGATCTCGAAGGCGCGCGACTGCGCGGCCGCGATCGCCTCCACGTGTCCGGCGCGCACGCTCGCCGCAATCACCGGAACGATCACCGAGGCGACCGCGATCGCCACCACACCGAGCGGCAGCTCGTAGAGCCGATTGGCGTAATAGAGCCATGACACCGAGGCCTGCGACGAGGAGGCGACCATGGCGCCGGCCATCAGCTTGAGCTGCGGAATGCCGCCCGCGACCACGCCCGGGATCGCCTGGGCGAAGAAGCGGCGCACCTCGGGCGTGAGCCGCAACGAGATGCGTCCCGGCCGGCCCTGCTGGCGCATCAGCGCGGCGCCCACCAGCGTGAGCTGGGCGATGCCCGCCGCGACGATCGCCAGCGAGAGCACCGCTCCGGCGAAGAACGAGGCTCTGCCGCCGAGCAGGATCACCAGCCCCACCACAACGACGAACACCAGGTTGAATGCGACCAGCGCGAATGCGGCCGCGCCGACGCGCCCCTCGGCATTGAGCATCGAGGCCGCGACCGCGATCGGCCCCGCAATCGCCACATAGGCGATCGACAGCCGGACGAAATCGACCGCGAACGCAAAGCGCTCGCCGCCCGGGCGGAACCCCGGGGCGAGGACGTGCACCACGCCCGGCGCGAAGATGAGGCACACGATCGCGACGGCGCCCAGCCCCACCAGCATGGTGCCGAGCACGAGCTCGGCGAAGCGCTGCGTTCCCGCCACGCCCTCCTGTTCGCGGATGCGCAGCCAGGTGGGAACGAAAGCCGAGTTCAGCGCGCCTTCGGCCAGCAGGCGGCGAAACAGGTTGGGAATCTGCAGCGCCGCGAAATAGGCATCCGACAGCGCGCCCGCGCCGAGCACTGCCGCGATGCCGACGTCGCGAAAAAATCCGAGCAGGCGCGAGAGCAGAGTCGCGGTGCCGACCGTGGTGACATCGCGGGCAAGGGACATGAAATCGGGGGCCTCCGCGATCGATCATAGCCGTTGGCGCGGCGCGAAGTCATCCGTCCGGCCGCGCGTCCCCGCGCGTCCCACGTTGCCACGGCGCGAGCCGCCGCTATATTGCGCGCCGTTCCCCCCTAAAGGACATGGATCGTCTCATGACAGCCGCCCGCTACGACGTGCTCGGAATCGGCAATGCCATCGTCGACGTGCTGGCGCGTGCCGAGGACGACTTTCTGGTCCGGCATGACATGCGCAAAGGCGCCATGACGCTGATCGACGAGGCGCGCGCGCTGGCGATCTACGACGCGATGGGACCGGCGGTGGAAATTTCCGGCGGCTCCGCCGCCAACACCATCGTCGGCTGCGCCAGCCTCGGCGGCCGCGCCGCTTTCGTCGGCAGGGTGCGCGACGACGGCCTCGGCACCGTGTTCGCGCACGACATCCGCGCGGCCGGCGTCGCCTTCGACACCAAGCCCGCCTCGGACGGCCCCTCGACCGGGCGCTGCTACGTGCTGGTGACGCCGGATGGCGAGCGCACGATGAACACCTATCTGGGCGCCGCCCAGGACCTTCATCCGCGCGACATCGATGCGGATGCGATCGCCGGCGCTGCAATCACCTATCTCGAGGGCTACCTGTGGGATCCCAAGCAGGCGAAGGAGGCCTTTCTGAAGGCCGCCGCCGCCGCCCATGAGGCCAAGCGCCTGGTGGCTCTGTCGCTGTCGGATGCCTTCTGCGTCGACCGCTGGCGCGAGGAGTTTCTCGACCTCGTGCGCGGCGGCACGGTCGACCTCCTGTTCGCCAACGAGGCGGAGCTGCGCAGCCTGTATCAGACATCCGACTTCGATACCGCGCTCGCAGCGCTGCGCCGGGAGGCCCGCCTCGCCGTGGTGACGCGCAGCGAAAAGGGCTGCGTCGTCGTCTCGCGCGACAAGGTCCTCCCCGTTCCGGCCGCTCCGATCGAGCGCGTGGTCGATACGACCGGCGCAGGCGACCTGTTCGCGGCGGGCTTTCTGTTCGGCCTCGCCCAGGGCGCCGGCCACGAGCGGGCGGCTCAACTGGGGGCGCTCGCCGCCGCCGAGGTGATCCAGCACCTGGGCGCGCGCCCGCAGACATCCCTCAAGGCGCTGGCGCAAGAGCGCGGCCTCGCCCGCTGAAGGCGCGTCCGACGGCGTCCCAGTCGCGCTTCGGTAACGAAATCGTAAGCATGGATGTTTACCGATGGGGCGAGTTCCATCGGGAGGAGATCCATGGGCAAGCAGAAGGCGGACCTGTCCAAACCGCGTGAGCGCGCGGCGTCCGACAAGATCGAGACATTGACCGGCCAGGAGGGCGCTCCGGCCGCGCCGAGCGCGCCAGCGGCCGAATTGCATACGCCGATTAAGCCCAAGTCGAAGATCTCGCCCTCCACCTGGGACAAGGCCGGCTACTTCACCACGCTCGCCGCCACGATCGCGCTTGCCGCCGGGGTCGGCGGCGTGGCCGGAGCGCTCACGATGTCCGGACCGGCCGGCATCTGGGCGAGCGGCGCGCTCGCGCAGACGGCCGCCGCCGAGGCGACGCCCTCGCATGACTGGGTTGCGAGCATCGATGAGCAGTTCGTCAAGCTGAGCGATCGCTTCGACCGACTTGAGCGCGCGCAGGCCGAGCCGGCCGCGCGGCTCGCCAAGCTGGCCGACAAGGTCGACCACCTGGAGCGCCACGACGCCACCGGCTCGATCGCGTCGGCGCCGCAGACGAACTCGGCCGAGCCTGGCCGCGCGGTGGTGCCCGGATGGATTCTACGCCGCGTCTCCAATGGCACGGCCTCGATCCAGAGCCGCACCGGCGCCATGGAGGTCATGACCGGCACGATGATCCCGGGCGTCGGACGCGTCGAGGGCATTCGGCGCCAGGGCAGCCGCTGGGTGGTGGTGACCAGCCAGGGCATGATCGTCGGCCGCTGACGCGGATCGGCGACGAAGCATTTCGAGGCCGGATGCGGGATCCCGCATCCGGCCTTGTTCTTTTTTCCCGCCCGGTGAACGGCCTGGCGCATGATCGCGAGCGACCGCCATGGTTTTGTGCTGCCCTCGCGCTATGATCTGAGCCGGCACAGGCTCTAGTGTCCTGATTCCGAAGTTCGCATATCCTTTCGGCGACCTCTGATGCGAACTTCGGAATCTTGGGGACACTAGCAACTCTCTGATCCTAGTGCCGCTTTGAACCCGAAGTTCGCAACCGCGGTTGCCGCAGATGATGTGCGAACTTCGGGTTGGCGGCACTGGCGCGGAGCCCGATCATGCGGCCCGGCTCACGGTTATCCTTGCTTCTCGCAGCGGCAGTTTCCGCCGCGCTCGTGGCGCTGAGCGCCCCAGTGGCTGCCGCGCCCATGGCGCAGGCGCAGCCGGGCGCAAAGCCGGAGGCGAATCGAACCTGCGCCGGCCTGGTCGCGGGCCGACCGCAGCCGGCGCCGGCGGCGCTCGAGCTCACGGCGCTCGGGGCCGACCAGGTGCGCATCACCTATGCGGGACATGCAACCTTCCTGATCGAAAGCCCGCAGCTCGTCCGCATCGCGACCGACTACAACGATTTCGTCAGGCCGCCGCTGACGCCGGACATCATCACGATGAACCACGCCCATTCGACCCATTACACCGATCATCCTGATCCGGGCATCAAGTACGTCTTGCGCGGCTGGCGCGACGACGGCGGGCCGGCCGGGCACGACCTCTCGTTCAAGGACGTGCATGTCCGCAGCGTTAGCACCAACATCCGCGACTGGGCCGGCGGCACCGAGCGCTACGGCAACTCGATCTTCATCTTCGAGATCGCCAATCTGTGCATCGCCCATCTCGGCCATCTGCATCACACCCTCACGCCGCAGCAGCTCGACGAGGTCGGCCGCGTCGACGTCGTGATGGCGCCGGTGGACGGCAGCTTCACGCTCGATCTCGACGGCATGATCGAGGTGCTGCAGTCGCTCAAGCCGCAGATCATCATTCCGATGCATTTCTTCAGCACCTATACGCTCGACCGCTTCCTGGCGCGCATGCGCCAGAGCTATCCGATCGAGCACAACGAGACGCCGGCGATCGTGATCTCGCGGGCGACGCTGCCGGGTTCGCCGACGGTGGTCGTGCTGCCGGGGCATTAGGATCAGGCCGGGCGGAGCACGCGATGGAGCTCACCGGAAAAGTCTGCGTCATCACCGGAGCGACCTCGGGGATCGGCGAGGTCGGGGCGCAGGAGCTCGCCCGCAAGGGCGCCCGTCTCGTCGTCGTCGCCCGCGACGAGCGGCGCGGAGAGGCCACGATGGCGCGCCTGCGCGCGATCGCGCCGGCGGCCGCGCACCGCATCCATTATGCGGATCTCTCGCGCATCGCCGAGATGAAGCGGGTGGCGGCCGAGATCGCGGCCGCCGAGCCGCGCATCGATCTGCTCGTCAACAATGCGGGCGCGCTGTTCGCGTCGCGCCACATCACCGCCGACGGCCTGGAGATGACCTTCGCGCTCAATCATGTAGCCTATGCGGTCCTCACCCACGGCCTCGCCGAACGGCTGTTCGCGGCCAGGCCGGCGCGCGTCGTCAGCACGGCCTCGAACGCGCATCGCGGCGCCCGGTTCGATCCCGCCGATCTGCAGAGTGCGAAGAGCTACAAGGGCGTGCGCGCCTACAACCGATCGAAGCTCTACAACATCCTGTGGACGCGCGAGCTCGCCCGCCGCTGGGCCGGCACCGGCGTGACCGTCAACTGCTTCCATCCGGGATTCGTGGCGAGCCGGTTCGGCGACAAGGCCGGCGGCCTGCTCGCCTACGGAGTCCGTGTCGCCAAGCTGTTGGCCATCTCGTCGGAGGAGGGGGCGCGCACGCTTGTCTATCTCGCGACCTCGCCCGAGGTGGCCGAGGTGAGCGGCGGATATTTCTTCAAGTGCCGGCCCGAGAAGCCGAGCGCCGATGCCGAGAGCGCCGCCGCCGCCCGGCTGCTGTGGGACGAGACCGCGCGGATCGCCGGGACAATCGGCTAAGGCAGCCAAAGCTTCGCGTTTCCAGTTTCGCGCGCTCCGCTGCCTGGTCGACATATGATCGTGCGGAGTGGCGAGGCGCGATGCCGCTGTCCAGCGGCTCGGCTTGTTCGCTCGTCCCGTAGCGGCGCGCCGCGATTGGCTCGAGGATGCCGCCGCGCCAGCTCCGAACGCTCGACCTGTCGATCGGTCCGGCTTGCGCCTGCCGAAGGCGTATTGACATCACTCAGCGGCATAATAAAGTTGCTAAACGAAATTGACGTGACGGAAGGTGTGCCATGAGCCCCGTCCAAGACGCCAACAGGTCGAACGACCAGCGGCTCGATGCAAGCCTGCGCGGCTATCTCGAAACCAATGCCGACATCGTCACGAGCATCAGAAAGCCGGTGCATATCGACGATATCGGCGCACTGTCCGCTCAGAGCGATCAGCCGATCCTGTTCGAAAACATCGTCGAAAAGCCTGGCTTCCGCCTGTGCGATATCCTGGTGAAGAACCGCCGATCGCAGGCGCGCGCGCTGGGCGTTGCGCCCGAGGATTATCTCAGGACGCTCGCCTTTCGGCTGCGGCAGCCACCGCGCGGCTTTAAGCCAGTCAAAACTGGCCCGGTGAAGGACGTCGTCAAAATCGGTGCAGATGCCGACTGGCTGCAACTCCCGATCCCGAGACATAAGCCCGCCGATGCGGCGCCCTATGTGACCGCTATGAACATCATCCGCGATCCGGAAACCGGTTTCTACAACTCATGCCATGCCGGAACGCAAGCAGTCGGCCCGCGTCGCGGATTGATCAGCTTCGTGACCCCCCATTCGCACGCGATCATGGATAAGTATCGTGCATTAGGCAAAAACAAGATGCCGATCGCGTTCGTGTTCGGCCTGCCGCCCGCCTACGAGATCATGGCGAATTTCTCCGGCCTTCACATGGATATGTGGGGCGAGATGGAGATGGTCGGGACGATCATGGATCAGGATGTCGAGATGGTCCCGTGCGAGACCATCGATCTGACCGTGCCCGCCAATGCCGAGATCGTGGCGGAAGGCTACGTCCACCTGGGAGAGAAATTCTTCGTCGGCGAAGTTACCTCGCCGAGCATGTATCACCTGCCGCACGCGGAGCAGGTCCCGGAGGTGGAGATCACGGCCGTCACGATGCGCGGCGACAGGCCGATCTATCGCAATCATCAGACCTGCCCGGATACGGATCATCAGCCGCTTCCGAGACTGTGCCACGAGGCCGTGCTCTATAACCGGCTGACCGAAATTGGTCTGAAGGTCAAAGACGTGCGCTTCCCGACCTGGGGCGGAGCGCTGTCGTGCATCCTGCAATTCGACTATCCGCGCGAAGGCTTCGTCAATGACGCCCTGATGACGGCGATGGGAGCGCCCTGGCTCAACACGAAAATGGTCGTGGCGGTCAGCCCCGATACCGACATCGACAATCCGGGCGAGGTCTATCACGCGATGGCGTCGCGCGCGGATCCGGCGCGCGACGTCATCATCGTGCCGCATACGCGCGGCTCGCCCTATGATCCCGCGGCGGCGCCGATCCCCGGTGTGGGCCCCTGGCGAACCGTCGGAAAAATCGGAATCGATGCGACGCGCAAGGTGCGGCACGACCGGCATGACTTCGACCGCGCATGGCCGATCAACTGGGGCAAGGTGAACCTAAAAGATTATTTGTGACAGGAGAGGAGACCGAGATGAACAAGCCCGTAATTCCGCCTAAGCCGCGCAAGCTGGCCGAACCCCAGCCGTTCATTCCGTATATGCGCGAAGAGGATTTCGCGCCGAACCTGCAGCCGACGCTCGCGCCTTACAAAAAGCGCATGGGCTTCCTGCCGAATGCGCTCAAGCTGTATGCCTATCGGCCTGAAATCGCAGAGACGCTGTGGAAGCTCAACAGCAACGTCATGCGCGATCCGTCGTCGACTCTCGATCAATTCCTCAAGCGCAAGCTGGCGGTCGTCTGCTGCGCAGTAAACGGCTGCGCGTATTGTACCGCGCACAGTTGCTCCATGCTGAAGAAGCCGCGCGATTCCGCATTCGAAGGATGGGGGATGAGCGAGCAGGAGTTGCAGGACATCATCACGGGTGCCTATCAGCCGAAGGATGAATTCGAGCGGGTCTGCTTCGATTACGTGCGGGCCGCCTCTGAGGACGCCCCGAATGTCCCAGACGAGATTCTGCAGCGGCTGAAACAGCACTTGACCCCGCCGCAGATCGTCGAGCTGGCTTGCGTCGTCGGGTTCTGGAAATTCTACAACACCGTTCACGACAGTCTGCACATCCCGGTGGAAAGCGAACTGCTGCAAGACACCGGATATGTCGATCTCGTCTAGACGGAGACGGCCGGCCGCCGGAGAAAAGCCGCGAGCTTCTCTCACGCCTGCGATAGAGGCGGATGAAGAAAGCTGGCGCCTTCCTCCGACGGTCTCGCGGCCGCCGCTGCTCGAACGCGGGTCAGACGGCCGCTTTCGTCAGCTGGTCGCGGACCTCTTCACGATTGCGGTTCGCATGGAGCAGGTGCGCGAGCATCTTGGCGAGCGCATGGGACTTACGGGGCCGCATTATAGCGTTCTCATGGCCGTCGCGCGCCTGCAAGGACGGGCAGGCGTTGCTGTCGGCGCACTCGCGAGGCAGCTTCACGTCTCCAGCGCTTTCATTGCGACCGAGACGGGAAAGCTCGCGCAGGCCGGCTTTCTGCGCAAGCGTCCCAACCGGCACGATCGCCGTGGTGTGCTTCTCAAGCTGACGCGTGCTGGGCGTGTGCTGATTGATCGTCATGCCGGCGAAATCTGTGCGGTGAACGATCTTTTTTTCGCCGGCCTGACGCAGCGCTCGTTTGCAGCCATGTCCCGCGCGAGCGCGGAACTCGTTCTGTCCTCGGAGCATGCCCTGCGGCGCGCGCAAGCGGCTGCGCCAGCCGTTAGGGAGGCTGCGGAATGAGATTTGCTGCGTTGCCGCAAAACTTTTGCGCTCTCTGCCGAGAGAAAGAGCTTGTGAAATACCACTCGAGTGGCAGGGTTGGCTGAGGCGGTCGGCGCGAGGAAAAGCCATGGTGTCGTATTTCGTGCGTTATCGCGGAAGCTCTCCCCAACCGGCAGCCTTCCTGGCCTATTACCGCGAGCGGCATGCACAGCTTTTGAAGCAATTCCCGGCGATACATTCGCTGGTGCTGCATACGCCGGCTTCATTCCAGGATCCGTTCCCCATTCGACGCGGCGGAACGATGCTGCTGGCCCAAATGACCTTCGATTCCGCTGCCGATCTTGACGCAGCATTGCGCTCGGATGCGCGGCGGCAGGCGCGCGACGACTTTTCGAAGTTCCCACAGTTCGATGGGGAGGTGACGCACGAAGCGCTATCGGCGGAGGTGATTTTTTGAACGTCATCGAAAACGCCTGCATGCCGCGAACGCACTGCCCGCAAAAACCGTCGCCTGGCCGGTGCAATGCGAGCACGCCAACATCTTCTGACCTGTGAAAAGGGATTTGGAGATGCTTGGTCAGCAGATGGTCAACGGCGTAATGCTCGGCTCGGTTTATGCGATGGTCGCCGTCGGCCTGACGCTCAGCATCGGCGTTCTGAATTTCTTGAATTTCAGCATACCGGGCATTTTCATGTTGGGAGGCATGATCACCTGGACCTTGATCAATGCCGGCCTGCCGTGGCCCGCCGCGCTGCTCGGCGCGCTGGCGGTCGCATTCGCTGCGTCGTTGCTGGTCGAACTGTTTACCTGGCGATGGATGCGGGGCGCCGACCACTTCGTGCCGCTCGTCAGTTCCATGGCGTTTCTCCTCCTCTTCGAGCATCTCGCGCTCGCCTTCTGGGGATCGGACATGCACGTCGTCCCGCTGCGCTTCTCGGGGGGAGATTGGCGGCTCGGCGGCCTCGTGATCAGCATCCCCCAGTTCTCGGGCCTTGTCTGCTCGATCCTCCTCATTGCGGGACTGTCCTTGCTGCTGAAACGGACGCGCCTTGGCCGCGGCCTCCGCACGATCGCCGAGGACGCCGACACAGCGTTGATGCTCGGCGTCGATGTGAACCGGTTCGTCCCGATCGTATTCGTGGTGGCGGGATTGTTCACGGCGTTTGCCGGCGCGATTTTCGCGCTCAATTATCGACAGGTGCATCCCTTTATGGGTGAGGCCGTCGGCCTGAAAGGCATATCCGCCATGATCGTCGGCGGGATGGGCAATATCTGGGGCTCTATCGCCGGGGGCCTCATCATCGGGATCGTTGAGGTGTTCGCGATCGGGTGGTTCGGCGCGGATTTCGTCGACATCGTCGTCTTCGGGCTCCTGCTCTTTATTCTGTTCGTGCGCCCGACCGGGCTGTTCCGAGGCATGCAAGCGGCGCGGGGCGGGATATGAGCGGCTACGCCGAAGGCATTCTGGTGCTGCTGGCGATCAACACCGTCTACGCCTATGCGGCGTTCCTGCCGCTGGCTGCCGGGCAGCTCAATCTCGGGCTCGCGGCGTTTGCCGCGATCGGCGGCTACGCTTCGGCTTATGTTAGTAACGTCGAGCACGCGCCTCCGATCGTCGCGATCCCGATCGGCGGCCTGGCTGCCGGGCTGCTCGCTCTACTCGTCGCCATACCCGTTTTGCGAACGCGCGGTATCTATCTCGCGCTGGCGACCTTCGCGCTCGGTCAGATCGTGAAGGCGCTGATTCTGAATTTGGAAGTCATCGGCGGCGCAGCCGGCTATCCGGTCACCGCCTTCATCCGGCTGCCGGTGGTGCTCGCCTTCACCGCCGTCGTCGTCGTTTTCGTCGTCCTCATCTTCGGTACGCGGTTCGGGCTCGCCGTCCGCGCCGTTCACGACGACGAACGCGCTGCGGATCTGATGGGGGTTCAGGTGAAAGGCTTTCAAGTCGCGGCGTTCTCGCTCGGCGCTGCGCTTGCCGGCATCGGCGGTGGTCTTTACGCCCATCACTTCAGTTTCATCGAAGCCCAGTATTTCAATGTCGGCCTGAGCATCAGCATCGTTCTCTACGTGCTCCTCGGCGGGACGCAAACGGTGCTCGGGCCATTTGTCGGCGCGGTCGTGTTCACGCTGCTTCCCGAAATTTTGCGCGGCAGCGCAAGCTGGCGATACATCGTGTTCGCCGCCGGGGTGATCGTGGTCATGGCGCTTCGGCCGGAGGGCCTGATCACGCGCGCCCAGCTGCGGCGTTTCGGCGAGTGGTGCAGCGCCGGAATGCGGGGGCGGCAACCGGCTCGCAGGGGCGCCGCATGACCCAGCCTCCGATCCTCGCGCTGGATCGCGTCAGCAAGCGTTTCGGCGGCCTGCAGGTTATCGAAAATCTGACATTCGCCGTTGCGGCCGGATCGCGTACCGCCCTGATCGGCCCGAACGGCGCCGGCAAGACGACCGTTTTTAATCTGATCACCGGCCTTCATCCGATCGACCAAGGCGGTATTCACCTCGGCGCGACCGAAATCACGAAGGTGCCGTCTCGTGCGCGGATCCGGTACGGTATCGCGCGCACGTTCCAGAACGCGCGGCTCATGCGCCACCTGACCACGCTCGAGAATGTCATGGTCGGTCAGCATTGGCACAATTCCGGCCTGCGAGGGATTTTGCAGCCGGTACAACTCGCACCCCGCAATCGATGGCGCGAGGAGGCGCGCGCCGCGCTCGCCGATGCCGGATTAGGCGAATACGAGCACGCCATGATCGCGAGCCTGCCATACGGCATTCAAAAGCGAGTTGAGCTGGTCCGCGCGCTGATGGCCCGCCCACGACTGCTGTTGCTCGACGAGCCGGCGGCTGGACTGAATGCGGGAGAAACGGAGGCGCTGCACAACCTGCTTGAAAGCATCTGCCGAAATTCGGGCGTGTCGTTGCTGGTAGTCGAGCACGACATGCAATTCATCGGCGCCTTGTGCCGGCACGTCGTGGTCATCTCCTTCGGACGCAAGATCGCGGAAGGCACGCCGGACGAGATCCGACAGGATCCTCAAGTGCAGGAGGTCTATCTCGGAGCGCCAATACGAACCGGGGCTGCGGC
>DASTZX010000136.1:0-17059 GCA_035764045.1 Xanthobacteraceae bacterium
CGCCCGAGGCGTTTCTGGCGCTCGACGGCGCCGACAACGACACGATCCTCGGCCTCAAGGCGATCCAGTACGACATCGTCTGCAATGGCATCGAGCTGTCCTCGGGCGCGATCCGCAATCATCGTCCGGACGTGATGAAGAAGGCGTTCGCCATCGCGGGCTACGGCGAGGAGGTGCTGGAGCAGAAGTTCGGCGGCATGCTGCGCGCGCTGTCCTACGGGGCGCCGCCGCACGGCGGCATCGCGCCCGGCATCGACCGCATCGTCATGCTGCTCGCCGGAGAGGAGAACCTGCGCGAGGTGGTGCTCTTCCCGATGAACCAGCGCGCCGAGGACCTGCTGATGGGCGCGCCATCCGAAGTCTCGCCCAAGCAGCTGCGCGAGCTGCATATCCGGCTCAATCTGCCGACCAAGGGGGAGTAAGGAAGGCACGGGCGTTTCACTCCCTCCTCCGCCTGCGGGCGAGGGTGGGGAGGGGGAAGCCCCTTGCTCAACGCTCGCGGCTTCCCCTCTCTGTCTCTCCCCCGCAAGCGGGGGAGAGGACGCAAGAGCCGCACGCTCCGTCTTGATTCATCCCCGCGCCTGGCGTTCACTTGCCTCAATCCGTGATCATCAACGGAACCGTCGCTGCGGCGACGACCAGGGAGGAAGCCATGACCGCCGTCGAACGGCGCGCCTTCATCAAAGGCGCGGGTATCGGTGCGCTCGCCTTCACGATCGGCGGCGCGCAGGTCCTACTCACCCCTGCCGAAGCGCGAGCGCAGGGCGTGCCGCTGCGCACGCTCAAGCCCGAGGAGGCCGAGACCATCGAGGCGGTCGGCGAGACGCTGGTGCCCACCGCGCGCGAGGCCGGCATCGCCAATTTCCTCGATCAGCAGATCTCGATCCCGGCCGAGGAGGCGCTGCTCGAAGCGCGCATCCTCAACGTGAAGCCGCCCTATGCGAATTTCTATCGGGCGGCGATCGGCGCAATCAACGGCGCGAGCGACAAGCGCACCGGCAAGCGCTTTGCCCAGCTCGACGCGGCCGCCCAGCACGACTTCATCGATCTGATGCGGCAGAACAAGCTCGAGGGCTGGCAGGGACCGGCGGGACCGTTCGTCTACCTCATTCTTCGCAGCGATGCGGTCGACGTCGTCTACGGCACCATGGCGGGCTACAAGTCGCTCGACATTCCGTACATGGCCCACATCGAGCCGACCAGGAGGTGGTGACCATGGCGACGCACGAGAAAGTGGATGTTGTCATCGTCGGCGCCGGCGCCTCGGGGTCGACCTATGCGGCGGTTCTTGCCAAGGCCGGCAAGAAGGTCGTGCTCTTGGAAAGCGGGCCGGACTGGCAGCTCTCCGACCTGATCAGCTCGGACATCTGGGGCCGCCGGGTGAAACCGGCAGGCGCCCCGTTCCTGCTGCAAGGCAAGAACCCCTACGGCTATGCCTATCAGGCGGGCTGGGGCGTGGGCGGGGCGGCGCTGCATTACTTCGCCAATTTCCCGCGCCTGATGCCGAACGACTTCAAGGTGAAGAGCGAGCACGGGCGCGGGCTCGACTGGCCGATCTCCTATGGCGACGTCGCGCCGTTCTACGACCGGGTGGCCGATGACGTCGGGGTCTCGGGCGACGCCAAGGGTGAAGAAATCTGGCGGCCGTCCGGCAAGCCCTATCCGATGCCGCCGATGAAGACGTTCAAGAACGGGGACGTGTGGCTCAAGGGCTTCGAGGCGGTCGGCATCCGCATGCGCAAGGCGGCGGTCGGCATGAACTCGGAGCCCTACAAGGGGCGGCCCGCCTGCCTCTATGACGGCTGGTGCCATGTCGGCTGTCCGATCGGGGCGCTCGCCAATCCGCTGGTCACCTATCTGGGCGAGGCCAGGACGGCGGGCGCGGAAGTGCGTCCACGCTCGACAGTGACGCGCGTGCTCACCAACGCTTCAGGCGACAAGGTGACGGGCGTCGAATACTTCGACGAGAAGAAGGAGAAGCAGGTGCAGGAGGCGAGCGTCGTGGTGCTCGCGGCCTGGGCGGGGCAGAATCCCCGCCTGATGCTCAACTCGGCGACGGACAAGCATCCGAACGGCCTCGCCAACAAGAGCGGCCTCCTCGGCAAGTACATGATGGCGCATTTCGCCTCGGGCACGTTCGCGCTGTTCGACGAGGACATCGAGAACCACATGGGCACGATCGGCGGGCAGTACTTCTCGTACGACCGCTATGACAAGCTCGCCCACAAGGACAAGGGCGCGTTCGGCTCGACCTTCATCGTCGCCGGGGCGGCGCAGAAGACGAGCGATCTCGGCGGCTTCGCCAATGCGCGCCTCGACCTGTTCGGTCCGGCGCTGGCCGACTTCATGAAGCGGGCGAAACGCGGGCTCACCCGCATCACCGCGTTCGGCGAGGAGATGCCCAACATCGAGAACCGCATCGAGATCGCGAGCGAGAAGGACGAGTTCGGCATGCCGCTTGGGCGGTTCACCCACAGCTTCGACCAGGCTGCGGTGGCGCTGTGGAACGCCAATTTCGAGGAGGGCCTGAAGGTCGCCAAGGCGACCGATGCCAAGGAGTCGTGGTCCGGACGCGGCAACATGCCGACGATCCACCTGTTCGGCGGCACGATCATGGGCACCGATGCCGGCAACTCAGTCGTCGACAGCTTCGGCGAGACGCACGAGATCCCGAACCTCTTTGTCGCGGGTCCGGGCATCTTCCCGACCGAGGGGGCGCCGAATCCGACCTACACGATCTTCGCGCTGTCGCTGCGCGGGGCCGAGCACCTGGCGGCGACATGGTCCACCGTCGCGGGGTGATATCCCGCTGAAAGCGTCGATGCCCGCGCTTGTCGCGGGCATCCACGTCTTCACCCAATTCCGTCAAGCAAGACGTGGATGGCCGGGACAAGCCCGGCCATGACGTCGCGAAACCGCGCGTGTCAGCTCGCCTTGAGGCCGGGCATGAGCGCCATCGCGTTGCCGCGGTCGATCGCGGCGGCGTCGGCCTCGCTGAATTTATAGTCGGCGAGCCCCTCGACCGCCTCGATGCCCTCGCGATAGGGATAGTCCGAGCCGAACAGCACCTGCGAGACCGTGACCAGCTTCATCAGCGCCGCGAGCTGTCCGGGGGTATTTCCCTGCGCGACCTCGTAATAGTGCTTGCGCAGGATCGGCAGCGGGCCGTCCGGCATGCGCTTGTCCTTGCGTTCGCTCGCGAGGCGGACCAACCGGCCGGTCAGGAACGGCAGCGTGCCGCCGCTGTGCGACCAGATCCAGCGGATGTCGGGACAACGAAAGGCGCTGCCGGCTTCGCCAAAGATCAGGCTCGAGACGGTCCGGGTGGTGTCGGTGGCGTATTCGATCACCGATGGCGGAACGCCCTTGACCAGGCCGCCGCAGCACGCCGGCGTCACCGGATGGACATAGACCACCGCCTTGCGCCGGTTGAGCTCCTCCAGGACCGGAACGAAGGTAGGATCGCCCAGGTACTTGTCCTTATAGCTCGTGAACAGGCCGATGCCGTCGGCATGCAGCGTATCGAAGGCGTATTCGATCTCCTTGAGGCTGCCCTCGGGATCGGGCAGCGGGATGGCGGCAAACAGGCCGAAGCGGCCCTTGTGATCGCTCACCATCCGGGCGCCGTAGTCGTTGACCTCGCGCGCGAGCTTGCGCGCCGGCTCGACCTCACCGAACCACACGCCGGGCTGCACCGAGGAGATCACCGAAGTCGCCGTGCCGGCCTTGTCCATGTCCTCGAGGGATTTTTGCACCGACCAGTCAGGCACCCCGCCGCGGCGGTGCGCGAACGCCTCGCGCTGGGCGGGCGCCAGGTAGTGGTGGTGCACGTCGATGCGGCTGCGGGCGGGGGCTTGCGCCCGCGCCGGCCGACCGACCGCGACCCCGAGGCCGAGACCGGCGAGCCCGCCCGCCACGAACTGGCGGCGGTCGACTCCGGCCTCAGCCGGTTCCGTACGGTTGCAGCAGAAGCAGCCGGAGAGCCGGCGGGTCGATAGAGCCATCGTGTCTGTATCCCCAAGCATTGATTGCGGCGCGCCTTCCCGGCGCAAGCGTCGGAGCGTCGCAGCCTTCGGCGCTGCCGGTCAAGCGTGGTTCTCGCGCGCATCCCGAAAAAGGCGCTATAGACTGCGTCCAGAGTGAGGGAGAAGGCCGTGTCATCGAACCCGTCGGACGATTTTCACCTGAGCGCGCTCGCCTATCATCGCACGCCCAAGCCGGGAAAGATCGAGATCCAGGCGACCAAGCCGCTCGCCACCCAGCACGACCTGTCGCTCGCCTATACGCCCGGGGTGGCCGTCGCCTGCGAGGCGATCGCGGCCGATCCGCAGCAGGCCGCCGAGCTCACCGCGCGGGGCAATCTCGTTGCTGTGGTGACCAACGGAACCGCGGTCCTCGGCCTCGGCAATATCGGCCCGCTCGCCGGCAAGCCGGTGATGGAGGGCAAGGCCGTCCTGTTCAAGAAGTTCGCCGGCATCGACGTCTTCGACATCGAGGTCGATGCGCGCGAGATCGACCGCTTCGTCGACGTGGTGGCGGCGCTCGAGCCGACCTTCGGCGGCATCAACCTGGAGGACATCAAGGGACCGGAATGCTTCGAGATCGAGGAGAAGCTCAAGGCCCGGATGAAGATCCCGGTCTTTCATGACGATCAGCATGGCACGGCCATCATCGTCGGGGCGGCGGTGCAGAACGCGCTCTACCTCAGCGGCAAGCGGATCGGCGACGTCAAGATCGTCGCCTCGGGCGCGGGCGCGGCGGCGATCGCCTGCCTCAATCTTCTGGTCGCGCTCGGAGCAAAGCGCGAGAACATCTGGGTCACCGATATCGACGGTGTGGTCTACCACGGCCGGCCGACCTTGATGGACCGCTGGAAGGAGGTCTATGCGCAGAAGACCGACAAGCGGCGGCTCGCCGACGTGATCGAGGGCGCGGACATCTTCCTCGGCGTCTCCGCGCCCGGCGTGCTCAAGCCCGACATGGCCCAGCGCATGGCCAAGCGGCCGCTCATCCTGGCGCTCGCCAATCCGATCCCGGAGATCATGCCCGAGGAGGCGCTCAAGGCGCGGCCCGACGCGCTGATCTGCACCGGCCGGTCCGACTACCCCAATCAGGTGAACAACGTCCTCTGCTTCCCCTACATCTTTCGCGGGGCGCTCGACGTCGGCGCGACCACCATCAACGAGGCGATGAAGCTCGCCGCGGTCGGGGCGATCGCGGCCTTGGCGCGCGAGGCGCCGTCCGAGGTCGCCGCCCGCGCGCATGGCGGGGAGGCGCGCACCTTCGGCCCCGGCTCGCTCATTCCCAATCCGTTCGATCCACGCCTGATCCTGCGCATCGCCCCGGCGGTCGCCGGGGCGGCCATGGACTCCGGCGTCGCGACCCGCCCGATCACCGATTTCGAGGCCTATGCGGAGCGGCTCAGCCGGTTCGTCTTCCGCTCCGGCTTCCTCATGAAGCCGGTCTTCGCAGCCGCCAAGGCGACCCCCATGCGGGTGGTCTATGCCGAGGGCGAGGACGAGCGCGTCCTACGTGCCACCCAGGTGGTGGTGGAGGAGGGGCTCGCGCACCCGATCCTGGTGGGGCGACCGGGCGTCATCGAAAAACGCGTCGAGCGCTTCGGTCTTTCGATCCAGCCCGGTCGCGATTTCGCGCTGATCAATCCGGAGGACGATCCGCGCTATCGCGACTTCGTCCAGACCTATGTCGAAGCGGCCGGTCGCGCCGGAATCACGCCGGAGGCGGCGCGCACGCTGGTGCGCACCAATGCGACGGTGATCGCCGCGCTCGCGGTACGCCGCGGCGAAGCAGACGCCATGATCTGCGGGGTCGAAGGGCGGTTCTTCAGCCACCTGCGTCATGTCCGCGACATCATCGGGATTGCGCCGGGGGTGCGGAACCTTGCGGCTCTCACGTTGGTGATCACCGCCAAGGGCCATTTCTTCCTCAGCGACACCCACGTCCGCGCCGAGCCGGACGTGGAGGAGATCGTCGAGACGGCGGTGCTCGCCGCCGCGCATGTGCGGCGGTTCGGCATCGAGCCGAAGATCGCCCTCGTGTCGCACTCGAATTTCGGCAGCGACGACAGCGCCTCGGCGCGCAAGATGCGCTGCGCCACCAAGGTCCTGACCGAGCGCCATCCCGACCTGGAGGTCGACGGCGAGATGCACGGCGACGCGGCGCTCAGCCCGTTCTTCCGCGACCAGGTGCTGCCCCATTCGCGACTGAGCGGGGAGGCGACTGTGCTGATCATGCCCAACATCGACGCCGCGAACATCGCCTACGAGATGATCAGGGTTTTGGCCGACGCGTTGCCGGTGGGACCGATCCTGATCGGCGCCGCGCGCCCCGCCCACATCCTCACGCCGTCCGTGACCGCGCGCGGCGTCGTCAACATGACCGCCGTGGCGGCGGTGGAGGCGCTCGCCTGCAGGAAGGCGTGAGCGCCGCGTCGTCATCGTCTTGCGGCCGCAGCGGCACCGGGCTTATGTGACGGCGGGCACCCCATCGAGGAGCACGATATGCGGCAGAACGCCCTCCCGCGGTCCGGCCGGCGCCCGCAAGCGGGCAGGGGCGGCGGGAGCAAGGCCGCCGCGGGCAGGCCCGCGCCGGCGGGCGAGCCGCGCCGCGACGTTTTCGTCGTGCGCAAGGGCAAGCGCGGCGCCGGCGTCCACCTGATCATCGATCTGCACGGCGCGCGTCGGCTCAACGATATCGAGCACATCGAGAGCGTGCTGCGCCGCTGTGCCGACGCCGCCGGTGCGACGCTGCTGCATGTCCATCTGCATCGTTTCCAGCCCGACGGGGTGTCCGGCGTGGCGGTGCTGGCCGAGAGCCACATCGCGATCCACACCTGGCCGGAGGCGGGCTACGCGGCGCTCGACGTGTTCATGTGCGGCCGGACCGAGCCGGATCGCTGCGTGCCGATTCTGCGCACGGCCTTCGCGGCCAAGCGCGTCGATGTGAACGAGCTTCTGCGCGGGCGGCTTGGTTGACGCCATGCGCCGCGCGAGCCGATGAGCCCGCCATGCCTCCACGCTCGTCGAGCAAGCCAAGTGGCAAGCGCTGGATCGCCGAGACGCTGTTCGATCGGCTCGGGGTGCGCATGACCTATGCGGCTGGGCGGGTGCGCCACGAGGAACGCACCGCGCACCAGCATCTGGTGCTGTTCGAACATCGCCACCTCGGGCCCGTGCTGATGCTCGACGGCGCGACCCAGCTCACCGGCGCCGACGAGTTCGTCTATCACGAGATGATGAGCCACGTGCCGATCCTCGCCCATGGCCGGGCGCGGGAGGTGCTGATCGTCGGCGGCGGCGATTGCGGCATCGCCCGCCAGGTGCTCAAGCATGGCTCGATCGCGCGGGTGACACAGGTCGAGATCGACGACGCGGTGGTCGCCATCGCCAAGCGGCATTTTCCCGAGCTGGCCGCCCCGGTGCTGGCCGACAGGCGCTTCGAGCTCGTGATCGCGGACGGCAACGCCTATGTCCGGACGAGCGCGCGGCGGTTCGATATCGTCATCGTCGACTCGGGCGATCCGCAGGGCCCGAACGCTGCGTTGTTCGGGCGCGACTTCCATGCGGCGGTCAAGCGCTGCCTCGCCCCGGGGGGCGTGCTGGTGACACAGAGCGGCGTTCCGTTCCTCCAGCCCGACGAGCTCGTCGCCGCGGTCGGCCATTGGCGCCGGCTGTTTGCCGACGCAAGCTGCTACGTCGCGGCGGTCCCGACCTATGTCGGGGGACACCTCGCGATGGGCTGGGCCACCGACAACACGCAGCTGCGCCGGACCCCGGTGCACACGATCGCGGCCCGCTACCGGCGGGCCGGGCGGTTCGCCACCCGCTACTGGACACCCGAGGTGCACACGGCCGCATTCGCGCTGCCGCGCTACATCGCGGCGCTCGTCCAGCAGGCAACGGATTGATGGAGAAAACCGCGCGGCGCGGTCAGACCGCCTGTTTGGCGGGCTCGCCCGCTTGCTTGCGGCGGGTGCGGTAGAAGCTCAGCACCCGGCGGGCCGTCTCCGGCTGCAGGCGCGAGAAATTCGACATGGCCTGGTCGAGATCGTGGGCCGACATGCCGCGCTCGGCGGTCTGCAGCAGCAGGATCGCCTTGGCGGTGGTCCAGGACAGGTTGGCGAACTTGGCGAGAATGAGCGCGACCTCGGCGCCGGGATCGAGCATGGCGCGTTCGACCACATCGACCTCGACGTCGCACAGGAGCGACATCGCGACGACGATCTGCTCGAACTTGCGCTCGCGCGCAAATTGGTGGATCGCCTCCTCGTTGAGCTGCTTGTTGCGGAACAGCCCTTCGATCTGAGCCTTGGCCTCGGCGTAGTCGGGCGAGGCGTCGCGCATCTCGCTGCGCAGTCCGCTGGTCGCCTCGGCGACCGCGTTCT
This sequence comes from Xanthobacteraceae bacterium, assembly GCA_035764045.1. Classification (GTDB taxonomy): domain Bacteria; phylum Pseudomonadota; class Alphaproteobacteria; order Rhizobiales; family Xanthobacteraceae; genus JAVDCA01. Next base: position 8,405 of record DASTZX010000136.1, read on the forward strand.
TCACCGCCGCCGCGGCCTGCGGATTGAGCGCCGTGAGCTTGTCGCGGACGCTCGCCGATGCCCGCTCGATCAGCTTGAGATAGTGCGCGCGCGGGATGTCGCGCCGCGAGCCGACCGAGATGGCGAGCACGTCGTCGCCGGTCGAACGGGTGACGAGCCGGCGGAACCCTGCGTTCGAGAAGCGCGCGCCGGTATTGCTGGCGACCGAGCGGACCACCTCGCGGTCGCCGCGCTCCACCAGCACGTCGGTGATCGCCTCGCTCAGGGATTTGCGTTCGGAAATCGCGAGCAGATGCTGCTGGCTCTTGTTGCGCGCCGTGTCGACGAGATCCGATTCATCGAGCCGTTCCGAGCCGACCAGGATCGGCCGTGCGACCGCGATGTCGTCGTGGGTGGCGAGCGCCTTGACGGTGCGTTTCGGCGCGTTGGTCACGGGGGCGAGGCGGTTCGACAGCCGCGCCAGCGATTTCGCCTCGATCCGCGCCGCGATCTTGATCATCACGTCGTCGAACAGATCGATCTGATCGCCGGAGTAGCTTTCCGCCCCCAGGACGAAAAGGTCGGTGATGCGGGCCAACGTGTGGATTCGCTGGTCGCTCGTGCCGGATGCCAGCGCCTGCTCCAGCTCGTCGATTAATGAGGCCCGATTTGCCATTCGCGGTCGTATTGTTCGGCGCATGCCAGCGGCACGCGCATTTCATGTGCTGATGGAATATGGCGCATCAACCGTGAACAAACGATTGCCGATCGGCGCGATTGCGGCATCCGCCAGATTATTATGTCTTTTCAGTAGGTTATATGGTAGGGGCGCCCGAGCGTCAGCGGCGGGCGGACGGGAATGCGCCCATGCGATCGCGGACTTCGGCCGGCACTTTATACATGCGCATGATCATCCCGCCGTCGCGCAGCCCGCAGGCCTCCCGCTGGACCACGAACGCCCACAGCGCCTGGGCGGCGGTGGCGACGAGGGCGGCCCGCTGCCCCGGATCGGCCGACGCGTTCGGGCCGCGATCGAATTCGCTGAGTTCCCGCAATGCTGCCTCGAGCGCACGGCCCTGCCGGCCGAGCGCAGATGCGGTCTCCTGGGCGATCTCATAGTCGAGCGCGCTGGCTGGGGTTTTTTGCCAGAGATTGGGGGCGGGCCTGCACGGGAGGCGAAACGTCATGACTGCTGCTCCGCCAGCTGCTTACCGCTGCCGAAGCCCGCTTCGCAACAGGCAAGCGAGGGATCATCGGCCGCGTGGCGCGCCGGGGATCAGAAAACCGCGAGATATCTCAGCAGGGAGATGATGCCGATGATGATGACGATGACCCGAACGATCTGCTTCGCCCGGCCATCCAGGGGAAGGATGTTCACCAGGTAGAGAACGAGAATAATGACGACGAATGTGATCAGGATGCTGATGAGCAAGGACATGATCGAACCTCAGTTCCCCAGGCGTTTGGCCCATCGGCAACGCACGGAAAGTTCCCGGGTTCCGCTATGGAACCCGGGAACGGGCGGTTTCGACGGTATTAAGCTGGGGGCCCGCTAAGCTGCCTTGACGAGCTGGGCGTCGCGGACCGGCCATTCATGGGTCTCGCCGCAGGCCGGGCATCGCGCCCGGACCATGTTGGACCGGATGCGCAACAGGGTGCCGATCTCGGTCGTCACACCGATATCGACCCGTTCTCGGGTCTTCGGGCAGGTAAAGACGAGGTTTTCCATGGCCACACTCCCGGTGATCGGTCGGTGTCCCGAGCCCCGACAATCAAGTCGGGCGGGGACGGAATCGTTCCTCGACCCCGCAGCGGGCCTGCCGCCATGGAACGGGGCCGGTTGCCGATCGAAAACCCACTCTGCTATAGGCGGCCGGTCTCCACTTTTACCTTTACCTGCATTGCCCGAGGCCGCATGTCCGTCGATGCCGACACCGTACGCCGCATTGCGCATCTCGCGCGCATTGCGGTTGCCGACGAGGAGGTCGAGCACCTTCGGGGCGAGATCAATGCCATCCTGGCCTTTGTCGAGCAGCTGTCGGAGGTGGACGTCGCCGGCGTCGAGCCGATGACCTCGGTCATTCCAATGGAGATGAAAAAGCGTCGTGACGAGGTGACGGACGGCGGGATCCCCGACGACATCCTCAAGAACGCTCCGGCGCACAACGACCATTACTTCGTCGTTCCGAAGGTGGTTGAATGAGGGGCACCGTGCGGTCCGCGAGGATGCTCGGTTGGAAGTACGTGGTCCGGACGTCGGGGGTAGGCGGGAGCTCTCATGTGTGACGAATGCGAGGAGATCGAGCCCCTCACGGTCGCTTACTACGGCAAGCCGGACCGCAAGGGCTGGCGCCCGCCGACCGCCGCAAAGACGACGCCCGTGCATGACGACCGTCTGCTGACCGGCCGGCCCTATGCCATCGCGGTGCCGCGCTTCGTATGCGAGCCCGACGACGCGCCCGAGGTGAACTGATGTGCCTGGCCTGTGAGATGGAAAGCGAGTGGCTCGCCTATCTCGCCGCGATGGCGCGGGATGACAGGCCGAGCGCGCAGGAGCCGGGCACCGCGCCGGCCGACCCGGCAAGGCCCGCGGTGAAGCGCCCGTCGGCGCCGCCGTTCGTCTGCGAAGAGCCGCTGCCCGAATGACCGACCCGACCGCGCTCACGCTGGCGCAGGCGCGCGATCTGCTGCGCCAGAAGAAAATCTCCGCCGTCGAACTTGCCGATGCGCATGTTGCGGCGATCGAGAAGGCGCGGGTGCTCAATGCGTTCGTGCTCGAGACGCCGGAGCGGGCGCGCGAGATGGCGGCGCGCGTCGACGCAGCGCTCGCGCGCGGGGATGGCGGCCCGCTCGCCGGCATCGCGCTCGGCGTGAAGGATCTGTTCGCGACCAAGGATGTGCGCACCGCCGCCGGCTCGCACATCCTCGACACCTTCGTGCCGACCTACGAGTCGACGGTCACGTCCAATCTCTGGCGCGACGGGGCCGTGCTGTTGGGCAAGCTCAACAACGACGAATTCGCCATGGGCTCGTCGAACGAGACCTCCTATTTCGGCCCGGTGGTGTCGCCCTGGCGCCGCAAGGACTCTGAAGCGAAGCTCGTGCCTGGCGGCTCGTCGGGCGGCTCGGCTGCGGCGGTTGCGGCCGGTCTCTGCCTCGGCGCGACCGGCACCGATACGGGCGGCTCGATCCGCCAGCCCGCAGCGTTCACCGGCACTGTCGGGATCAAGCCCACCTACGGCCGCTGCTCGCGCTGGGGGATCGTCGCCTTCGCGTCCTCGCTCGATCAGGCCGGGCCGTTCGCGCGCACGGTGCGGGACTGCGCGATCCTGCTGCGCTCGATGGCGGGCCACGATCCGAAGGACACCACCTCGGTCGACCGGCCGGTGCCGGATTACGAGGCGGCGATCGGACGATCGATCAAGGGCATGCGGATCGGCGTGCCGAAGGAATACCGCGTGGCCGGCATGGCGGCGGAGATCGAGGCGCTCTGGCAGCGCGGCAAGGCTTGGCTCGAGAGCGCGGGCGCCCAGGTGGTCGACGTCTCGCTGCCGCATACGAAGTACGCCCTGGCGGCCTACTACATCGTGGCGCCGGCGGAAGCCTCGTCGAACCTCGCGCGCTACGACGGCGTGCGTTACGGCCTGCGCGCGGAAGGGCGCGACGTCATCGACATGTATGAGCAGACCCGCGCGCAGGGTTTCGGCAAGGAAGTGCGCCGGCGCGTGATGATCGGCACCTATGTGCTGTCCGCCGGCTACTACGATGCCTATTACCTGCGGGCGCAAAAGGTCCGCACGCTGATCAAGCGCGACTTCGAGGCGTGCTTCACCAGCGGCGTCGACGCGATCCTGGCGCCTGCGACGCCCTCGGCGGCGTTCGCGATCGGCGAGAAGGGCCAGGCCGATCCGGTCGAGATGTATCTCAACGACGTGTTCACCGTGACGGTGAACATGGCCGGCCTGCCCGGCATCTCGGTGCCGGGCGGTCTCGACGCGCAGGGACTGCCGCTCGGTCTTCAGCTCATCGGCCGGCCATTCGAGGAGGAGACGCTGGTCTCGCTCGGCGCCGTCGTCGAGCAGGCGGCCGGCCGCTTCGCGCCGGAGCGCTGGTGGGAACGTTGAGCAGGCGATAGAGTTGCGGCATCGCGTGCGATGCCGCCCATGACCCCCGAAGACTTTCGTCGCAGCCAGGCCTTGCAGACGCCGCCGCGGGCACTCACACCCGCTCTTGCGGCGCTGTGGTGGCTCAAGAAGGGCGAATGGGAGAAGGCGCATAAGATCGTGATGGACGAGGGCGGGCGTGAGGCCGCCTGGGTGCACGCGCATCTCCATCGCATCGAAGGCGATGCCGGCAATGCTGCGTACTGGTACCGACAGGCGAAGCGGCCGGTCGCATCCGGCTCGCTCGACGAGGAATGGGACGCGATCGCGGCGGCGCTGCTCGGCGAAGGTCGGTGACGTCTCGCATCCGCCGCGCGTGGCTGGCGGTTGCCGCAACAGGCCGGGCACTCTATCTAGCGGTGCTGCACGCTTTCCGGGGAAGACCATGGATGCACCGGCACGGTCATCGAAGCTGATCAAGGGCGCGACCGGCGACTGGGAGGTCGTCGTCGGCATGGAGGTTCACGCCCAGGTGACCTCGCATGCCAAGCTGTTTTCCGGCGCTTCGACCGAGTTCGGCGGCGAGCCCAACGCGCACGTCTCGCTGGTCGACGCTGCCATGCCGGGCATGCTGCCGGTGATCAACGCGGAGTGCGTCGCGCAGGCGGTGCGCACCGGCCTCGGCCTCAACGCCAAGATCAACCTGCGCTCGGTGTTCGACCGCAAGAACTATTTCTATCCCGACCTGCCGCAGGGCTACCAGATCAGCCAGTACAAGTCGCCGGTGGTGGGCGAGGGCGAGGTCACGGTCGACATGCCCGATCGCAGCATCACGGTCGGAATCGAGCGGCTTCATCTCGAGCAGGATGCCGGCAAGTCACTGCATGACCAGCACGCGACGATGTCGCTCGTCGACCTCAACCGCTCGGGGGTCGCGTTGATGGAGATCGTCTCCAAGCCCGACCTGCGGTCGGCCGAGGAGGCCAAGGCGTTCCTGCGCAAGATGCGTTCGATCCTGCGCTATCTCGGAACCTGCGACGGAAACATGGAACGCGGCAACCTGCGCGCCGACGTGAACGTCTCGGTGCGCCGGCCGGGCGAGCCGTTCGGCACGCGGTGCGAGATCAAGAATCTCAATTCGTTCAACTTCATCGGTCAGGCCATCGAGTACGAGGCGCGCCGCCAGATCGAGCTCCTGGAGGAGGGCGGCACGATCGAGCAGGAGACGCGGCTGTTCGATCCCGCCAAGGGGGAGACGCGGCCGATGCGCACCAAGGAGGAAGCGCACGACTATCGCTACTTCCCCGACCCGGACCTGTTGCCGCTCGAGATCACGCAGGCCTATGTCGACGAGCTCAAGCGCGTGCTGCCCGAGTTGCCGGACGCCAAGCGCCAGCGCTTCATCTCCGAGCTCGGGCTGTCGGCCAACGACGCGGAGGTGCTCGTGGCCGAGCCCGCGAACGCAGCCTACTTCGAGATGGTCGCAAAGGGTCGCGAAGGACGGACCGCCGCCAACTGGGTGATCAATGAACTGGGCGGCCGGCTGAACAAGGAAGGCAAGGACATCGCCGCCTCGCCGGTATCGGCCGCGCAGCTCGGGACGATCCTCGACCTCATCGCGGAGGGCACGATCTCCGGAAAGATCGCCAAGGATCTGTTCGAGATCGTGTGGGCGGAGGGCGGCGATCCGCGTGCGCTGGTCGAGGCGCGCGGCATGAAGCAGGTGACCGACATGGGCGCGATCGAGAAGCTCGTCGCCGACATCGTCGCCGCCCATCCCGACAAGGTTAACGACGCCAAGTCCAACCCGAAGGCGATCGGCTGGTTCGTCGGACAGGTGATGAAGGCCTCCGGCGGCAAAGCCAACCCTCAGGCGGTCAACGATCTTCTCAAGGCGAAGCTCGGACTCGGCTGACCGAAGCCGGTCGAAGCGCGCCCAAGGGTGCGCGGCCGCATTCGGTCGTCGCACAGGGCGTCATCGCGAGGCGCGATGGCCGGCGACGACGGCATTTCCGTCCGATTCGGGCGTTTCGATCGCCCGCGTGTGCGCTGTCGGAGGCGAGTCGTGCGGCTGGTCCGATTCGGTCGATTCCACCCGAGTCGCTCGATTCCGTCCGAGTCGGACCCCTCGGAGGTGGATTCGGCGAAGAAATCCAAAAAAATTTTTTCGGGCGGTTTTCGGACCGCCTGCGGCTCGATTCCGACGTCGTCGACGGTCATCTCACCGACACGGACTCGCATCGCTTGCGATTCGAGTCGTGCATTCGATGCGTGCAAGAAAGCCGCATATCACCGATGTTTCTTGCATCATCGACAAATGCGTCGCGAAAATTTTGCGAGCGCGGAATAGTTCGATGCGGTTGACAAGAACATCGCAGCATCGCGCGGCGCGCTGATGGTGATCGGTGCGTGTGTCAACGCTTCTTTAAGCCGAGAGAGTGTTCTTTTTAATCGCGATGTAGTACATCGACATGGGTGCATGAGCGGAGAACGCGCATGCACTTCATTGAAGTCGCCACTCACTTGCTAGGAGGGCAGCATGGCGAAGAAAGCGAAAGCGAAGAAGAAGACCGCGAAGAAGGCGAAGCGGAAGGCCAAGCGCTAAAATGTCGCCTCGAGGCCTTCGACACCTCGTCGAAGGCTTCATCGACTGATCCGGCGCAAGTCGAGCGAGCGATCGCGAGAGGCGCAAAGCGGATCGGATCGAACACCAGAGGGCGTTGGCGAGCCCGAGGTCCGAACATCCCGCGCTTCAGCCGCCTGTCGGCTGAGAGCGGGACAGGGGGGCGGAGAAATTCCGTCCCTCGCCACCGGCGGAAACAGCGCCGATGGGTTCGTGCCTCGGACATCTCGCCGACGCCCTCAGCATTTTGCGCAGGTCGCCAACAGGCGACGGTCGGCCCGGACGTGGCGCCTCTCCACAACCGCGATCACGAAGCTTTCACGAACCTTGGCTGATCAGCCGGCCGCGCTGGTCTCTCGGCGCCAACGGGGTCCTGCGGCCGTCTTCGAGCCACTCGACCGCGGCACTCGCTTGGATCTCGAAGGCAGAGGCCGGTCGCAGCCGGCGCAGGTTGCCCTTCGGGATGATCGGCATGTGCACGGAAGCGTCGAGCAGGTGCACCAGCCGGTCGAGGTCGGCCTCCGCCGTGATCCAACGCTCCGGCGCATAGCGCGACAGGTCGAACGGCTGCGAGAAGTGACGCAGCGACTTGCGGCCGTCCCAAAGATAATATTCGTGAAAGTAGGACGCGGCGAGACCGCGAACGGAGTCGTGGATCGGGTCGCGATAGCGCAGGCCCGGGTGATTGGTCTTGCTGATGGCGCCCCAGTGGCCGTTCTCGCGAAACAACGCCACCACGTGATCCTCGTCGTCATAGGCGGCCTGGAAGTCGAGCAGCAGCGGACGTTCGCCATGAAAGGCGAGGGCCGCCGCGGCGAGCATCGCCCCTTCGACACAGTGCGCCTGGCCGGTCCGCAACACCCGGCGCGGCGACATGTAGGTCTTGGCCTCGCGCTCCATGTTGATCGCGAGGGTGTCGATGAAGTCCTGGATGCGGCGCGGCGAGCTGAGCTTGCGGAAGATCTTCCTCTCGGCCTCGGAGAGAACCGATCGCACTCGTCTGGCATAGGTGGAAGGCATGGATTGTCGGACCGGGATAAGAGATGAAGCGGCGCGGGATTCGCGCCGTCCCGATCTTAGAGCAACATGCCGGCCAAGCGACACCGTTTGAAAAGATGTGCTTTGCCAAGGGCCTGGAGAGGGCTCGGAAAGACCGAGCTAGGCCTTCTTCAGGCAATCGCCGATGAATTTGCGGTAGGCGTCGCGCCCCTTCGCGCCGGTCTTCGCCTTCTCGTCCTTCCACTGGGCAGCGCAGAGCTTCATCTTCTGCTGCTGTGGCGTCAGAGCCTTCTTCTCCTGGGCACTCGCCGTCGGCAGCGCCACGACCGCAACAAACGCCGCCGCCAGCACGGCGGCCCCGACACGCTTGATCATCTTTTCCCTCCCTCGCACGTCGTATTTCGCGGGCATGTTATCCATAGATAGCAGGCCCGTCCAGCACCACCTGTGCGGGTTCGGGGCGTCCCGAGCCATGGGAGGGCGCTCGCTCCGGTCCTTAACGAGAGCTTGCCGGGATCGCGGACGTTCACGCTCGATTCATCGCGTCGCTTAAACCGTGATTCAAATTTCCACCGGATGATCGCCGCACTCGATCGACGATCGGGTGGGATGGCGACGGCCGGATCAACGCATCCGGCACGGATAAACAGGGGAGGCCAGAATGGCACGGCTCGATGTGATGGACGGCGATATCGCGACACTCGGCGCGGCGAATGCCTCGGGCGATGTTCTGTTTCAGCTCGGCATGATGTATTCGAACGGGACCACGGTTCCGGCCGATTACGTGTCGGCGCACAAGTGGTTCAACCTGGCCGCCATGCGCGGCAACAAGGATGCGATCCGCCTGCGCCGGGAAATCGCCGAGCAGATGTCGGAGCACGAGATCGCGGTGGCGCAGCGCGCTGCCCGCGATTGGCTCAGGCACTGAGCTGCCTTCGAGGCGAGCTCGGG
>DASTZX010000137.1:0-11643 GCA_035764045.1 Xanthobacteraceae bacterium
CCGCTCCTCGATATCGACGTACGAGAAAAGCTCCCCGTTCCGCTCATCCGAGCCCCGCATCGAACCCTCCGTGCCTCTCACCGCACGGAATCATATTCGCTACGTTTTGTCAGGAGGCCTTTTTCAGCAGCCTGCTAGAGCCGACTTGCGCGGTTGAAAGCGCGGCGATGTGCGACGCGGTTCGGGCAGCCCTACGCGCCCGCCAGCCGCGGGATGAGCCGCGCCGCATTGCCGCTCTCGATCGCGGTGAGGTCGGCGGCGGAGAGCCCCATCTTGCGGATGGTCTCGATCTGGCTGTCCGGGAAGTAGGGATAGTCCGAGCCGAAAGTGATTTGCGAGCTCGGCACGAGCTTCATCAGCGCCGCCATCGCGGGCGCACTGGTGGCGTTCGCGGTGTCGTAATGCAGGCGCTGGAACTCGGCCACCACGCCGTTCGGCGCGATGCTGTTCGCCGCGTTGCCGGCAAGCCGGCCGTAGAAAGCGTCGATGCGCCCGGCGAGCATCGGGATCGTGCCGCCGGCATGCGAGAACAGCCACTTGATGTCGCGCAGCCGCGCGAAGGTGCCGCTCAGGAGCAGGCTCGTCACCGTCCGGGTCGTGTCGTGCGGCACCTCGATGACGGCCGGGAAGGCGCCGACACTGAGCTGGGCGCAGCAGGAGGCGACGAGCGGATGGACGTAGACCACCGCCTTGCGGCGATTGAGCTCCTCGAACACCGGCTTGTAACTGGCATGGCCGAGCCACTTGTCCCCATAGTTGGTCTGCAGCCCGACGCCATCCGCATGCAGCGTATCGAAGACGTACTCGATCTCCTTGAGGGTTGCGTCGACATCGAGCATCGACAGCGTGGCGAACAGGCCGAGCCGGCCCTTGTGGTCGCGCATCATCTCGGCGGCGAAATCGTTGCAGGTGCGCGCCATCGTCTGCGCGCCCGCGGCATCGAGATTGAACCAGGTGCCGGGCGTCGAGGCGAGCGACAGCACGCCGGTCGAGATGCCATTCTTGTCGAGCTCCTCGATCGCCTTGGCGGGCGTCCATGCCACCTGGGTGGCGAAATGCGGGAGCTTGCGCGCATTCTCCCAGTCCATCCAGGCCTTCTGATAGGCAGGCGCATAGAAATGGAAGTGCGTGTCGATCACCTTCGCCGTGCTCTGCGCACGCGCGGCGCGGCCGTGCAGCAGGCTCGCCGCGCCCAGCGCGCCGGCACCGGCGAGGAATTTGCGCCGCGAAACCGGCGTGTAGGTCATCGATGCGTGACAGGCGCAATCGAAGCCGTGGCTCGTTGCAGGCTCGTTCATGACAACGTTCCTCCCATTACCTTACTGGACCTGTAGGGTGGGCAAAGGCGCGAAAGCGCCGTGCCCACGCGTGGGCACGCTTCGCTTTGCCCACCCTACGGCATTATCGGCCAAGACTAATCCAATATTCCCGTGCGGCTACCCCCCTCCCCACCCCTCCCGCGCAAGGGCAAGGGGGCGGGCAGAGCAAGCTGCTCAGCCCAGCGTCGGATCGAGCACGATCTTGCCCTGCGCCTTGCCCGACTCGAGCATCCGATGCGCGTCGGCGGCGCGCGACAACGGCATAACGTGCTCGATCTGCGCCTTGATCTTGCCTTCGGCTGCGGCCGCGAAGCAGGTGGGGCAGTCCTCGGCGCGGTGCCCCGGCATGCCGACGATCGTGATGCGGCGGTCGTAGAGATGATGGAAGTCGATCGCGACCTCCGGCCCCCCATGGGCGCCGGCCGTGACCATGCGGCCGTTGCGGCCGATCGCCTTGAAGGCGCGCGGCAGCACCTTCGGGTTGGCGATGTTGTCGTAGAGCACGTCGACGCCGCGCCCCTTGGTGGCGTCCATCACGGCAGCGTGGAGGTCATGTGTGTTGTAATTGACGCCGACGTCGGCGCCGAGGTCGAGCGCCAGCTGCACGCGACCGTCCGAGCCGGCGGTCGCGATCACCGTCGCACCGATGACGTTCTTGGCGATCTGGATGCCGACGGTGCCGAGATTGCCGCCCGCTCCCATCACCAGCACCGTCTCGTGCGGTTGGAGCCGCGCCATGTTGCACATGAGGTTCCACGCGGTCGGCGCATGCCGCATGATCACGGCGGCCTGGTGGAACGGGAGCGCCTGCGGGACGGCAATGCCGGCGCTCGCCGGCACGCAGACCAGCTCGGCGAAGCCGCCCGGGCGGCGGATGCCCATCATTCCGAGCGGCCCGTCATATCCAGCCGCGTCCTCGGTGCACACATCGAGCGGCATCACACCGGCCGCGGCGACACGCTCGCCGACCCGCCAGCGCGTCACGCCGGGCCCGACGGCGTCGACAATGCCGGCGCAGTCGACCCCGGGAATGACCGGCAGCACGGCCCCGCGATGCCCCTCCACGCCGGCGCGCATGCGCACATCGAGCACGCGGTTGACGGTCGCGGCATGGATGCGGATGCGGATCTCGCCGGGGCGCGGCAGCGGATCCGGCACCTCCTCATAGCTGAGCACTTCGGGCGGACCGAACCGATGGATGACGATCGCCTTCATGCTGCCCCGGCCTCGCGGTCAATCCACCTGGGCACCGGCGGCGCGAACGATGTTTTTCCACCGCTCGGCATCGGATCGCACCAGCGCCGTGAAGTCGGCCACGCCGAGCGGCATCGGCTCGACGAAGCTCGCATCGAGGCGCCGGCGCGCATCGGGATCGCCGGCGAGGTCGCGGACATGGCGGTTGAGCGCTTCGACGATGTCGGCGGGCGTGCCGCGCGGCGCGAACAACGCGAACCAGGTCGAGGCCTCGAAGCCCGGCAGGCCCTGTTCGGCGAATGTCGGGACGTCCGGCAGATAGGACACGCGCTTGGCCGCCGCGACACCGAGAATGCGCAGATCGCCGCGCCGGACGAAATCCATGTGCTGGCCCATGGACACGAAAGTCATCTGCACCGTGCCGCTCAGCACGTCCATCACGCCGGGCGTCGAGCCCCGGTACGGCACATGCACGATGTCGAGCCCAGCGCGGCGCAGGAACGCGTCGGCCGCGAGCTGCGGCGTCGTGCCGGTGCCGGCCGATGCGTAGCTGAGCTTCCCGGGCCGCGCCTTGGCGTACGCAATGAACTCCTGCAGCGAATGCACCGGCAGCTTGCCGTTGACGACCAGAAAGAGGGGCACCTCGCCGATCGGCGCGACCGGCACGAGCTCGGTCAGCGGATCGTAGCTCATGTGGCGGAACAGGAACGGATTGACGACGATCTGGCCCGTATTGGCGACGCCGAGGGTGTATCCGTCCGGCGCCGCATGGGCGACGAACTCCATCCCGATATTGCCGCTACCGCCCGGCTTGTTGTCGATCACCACCGCCTGGCCGGTCTTCCCGGTGACGAAATTGCCGAGGATGCGGGCGCAGACGTCGGTGATACCGCCGGCCGAGGTCGAGACGACGATGCGGATCGGCCGCTCCGGATAGGCGCCGGCGTGCGCGGCGCCGCTCGCGGCGACCGCAATGCTCAGCAAGACGAGCCAGCCGAGATGTCGCATCCGTTTCGCCCCGAGCGCTGCCCCCTTCAACCCGACTTCGGCTTGTCGAGCCCGAGCTCGGCGAACCGCGCATAGGCCGCCTCGGCGTCCTTCGCGTCCGGCCAGGCGAGCGGCGGGAACCGTGCGCCGTCGAATTCCGGATCCGGGTCGTAGTCGAGGTTCATGGTGGCGTCGATCAGCACCCGATTCCACTTGCCGGTGCCGAACAGCGCCGGATTGCGGTCGCGCCGGCGGGTCGAGGGATCGAGCCCCATGCCGAAGGTCGCCGGCATGATCACGATGTCGTCTTCGCCGGCATTGACCCGGTAGGCGATCGCCCAGTCGACTGCCGCGTAGTCGTGGATGTCGATGTCATCGTCCACCACGGTGATGTGCTTGTAGCGCACATGCGCCGCCGAGGAGCCCCAGATCGCGTTGGCGGCCTGCTTGGCCTGGCCGCGATAGCTCTGCTGCATGCGGATCAGAAGATTGATGCCGGCCTGCACCGGCGGACACCACACGTCGGTGACGCCGGGCACTCCCGCCCGGTCGAGCACGTTCCAGGCCGCGCCCGCGCGCATGATCGAGGAGGTCATCGCGTTTTCCGAATAGGAGCCGGGCAGCGCGCCCTCGATGGTGCCGCGGAAGACCGGGTCGTTGCGATGGGTGATCGCGGTGACGCGAATGGTCGGCTTGGGGACCCGGTCGCCGGCGAAGTAGCCGGTGAATTCCGCAAACGGCCCCTCCATCTGGTAGGTCGCGGGATCGAGCCCGAGATAGCCCTCGATGACGATCTCGGCGCTCGCCGGCACATAGAGGTCGACGGTCTCGCATTTGACGAGATCGATCGGCTCGCCGCGCAGCGCGCCGGCGACATCGTATTCGCAGACCCCTTTCGGCACCGGCGCGCCGGCAACGAACTCGAGCGTCGGCTCCCAGCCCATCGCGACCGCGATCGGCATCTCGGCCCGACCGCCCTGCTGCCATGCGGTGACGTGGTGGCCGATATGCTGTGCGCGCCACATCAGGATCGGGATCCGGTCGCGGCCACCGATCATCCCGCGATAGACGCCGACGTTCATCACGCCGGTCTCGGGATCCTTCGTGACCACGCCGCCATAGGTGAGGATGTAACGGCCGCCGTCGAGCCGGTTCCAGTACGGGACGGGCAACTCGGCCACGTCGATATCCTTGCCGGTGATGACGTTCTGCTTGACGGGACCATCCGTGACGATGCGCGGCGCAATGCTGCCCGACATCACGGTGCGGCCAAGCTTCACGAGCTCGCGCGGATGCGTGTCGGTCGGCAGGCCAAGCATCAATGCCATGCGGCGATAGCTCGACAGACCGCCGGTGAACACGCGCCGGCAGCGGCTGGCCGGGCTGTTGTAGCCCTTGATGTTGTTGAACATCAGCGCGGGACCGCTCCCGGCGCCCTGGGCGAGCCGCGCGATGGTGCCGAGCTCGATGTTCCAGTCGACCTCCGCGTCGATATTGCGCAACTCCCCGGCCGCCTGGAGAGCCTGAAGCCAGCCGCGCATATCACCGAAGGCGACCGGTTTTCGTTTCAGCGTCATGCGGCGCATCTCCGGAAAAGCTCCCGCCGCCGAGTCGTTTCGGCCGGGCCGGGAAAGACCTGCTCTAGACCATTTGCACCGCGGTTGGATACCGTGTCGCGGTCGGAAATGCGACCGCACGCGCCGCGGCGAATATTCCAGGTTGCACCGCGGGCGCGCCATGTCTTCCGCGCGGGGGCCTTCTGCGCCGTCGTGGTGTGACGTTTCGGCCTTGAGCTTTTCGCCGGTGTGCAAGATAACATCGGCCCCCAAAAGGAAGCGAACGGGTCCGGGCGTTTCATGAGTTCGACAGTCAGGCTGAAGGACGGCACGCGCCTCGTCTACGACATCCACGGGCGCGACGATGGGCGGCCGCGCCTGGCGCTCGTTCATTCCCTGGCCATGGATCGCTCGTTCTGGGATGGCGTCGTCGCGGCGCTCGCCGACAGCGCCGCGATCCTGGCCTACGACTGCCGCGGGCATGGCGCCTCCGACAAGCCGAAGGGGCCCTACAGGGTCGAAGGGTTCGCCGACGACCTCGCCGAGCTGATGGACCATGTGGGATGGCGCGGCGCGGTCGTCGCCGGCGCCTCGATGGGCGGCTGCATCACGCTCGCCTTCGCGCAACGACACCCGGCGCGGGCCACCGCGATCGGCCTGATCGACTCGACCGCCTGGTACAACGCCGCCGACAAGTGGGAGGAGCGCGCCGCCACGGGTGAGCGCGGCGGGCTCGGCGACCTGATCGATTTCCAGGTGACGCGCTGGTACACCGACCGCTTTCGCGCATCGCATCCCGATGTGGTCGAGCGCAACGTCGCGTGCTTCCTCGCCAACGATCCGGCCGCTTATGCGGCGACCTGCCGCATGCTGGGCGCCTGCAATCTCGAAGCCGGGTTGCCGCAGATGAAGATGCCGACCGCCATCCTGGTGGGCGACGAGGACTATGCGACCCCGCCCGCCATGGCCGAGACGCTCCATCGCGGCATCAAAGGCTCGACCCTCACCGTGCTCAAGGGCGCGCGCCATCTCACGCCGGTCGAGACGCCCGATCGCGTCGCCGCCGAGCTGCGGCGTCTCCTCGCGCTCGCGCCCGTGCAATGAACCCGTTCCGATGAACATTTCCGGCCAAATCACCGTCCCGGCGCCGCGCGCGGCGGTGTTCGACAAGCTCAAGGACGCGCCGTTCTTCGCATCCTGCGTCGAGGGCGTGAAGGACCTGAAGGAAATCGACGCGACGCACTACGACGCCGTGCTCGAGACCAAGGTCGCCTACATGAAGTTCAGCTTCAAGGTGACGGTCGAGCTGACCAAGATGTCGGCGCCCGACACGATCGAGGCGAAGATCGAGGGCACGCCGCTCGGCGTCGTCGGCCGGCTGACTGCGACCTCGCGAACCCATCTCAGCGAAGCGGACGGACAGACCGTCATCGCCTACTCGATCGACTCGACGCTCGCCGGCAAGCTCGGCAGCATCGGACAGCCGGTGCTCAAGGCCAAGGCCAAGGACATGGAAAAGAAATTCACTGAACGTCTGCGCGCCGTTTTCGCGGCGGGAGGTCCGCAATGACGCCGTTCGATCTGCGCGAGCCCACCTCGATCAAGGAGGCGCTGGGCCTGCTCAATGCCGAAGATTCGTCGGTGCGGCCGGTCGGCGGCGGCACCGCGCTGATGCTGATGATGAAAGCCGGCGTCTTCCGTCCGACCCGCCTGGTGAGCCTGCGCAAGGTGGGCGGGCGCTTCAGCGGCATCAAGGCGGCGGGCGACGGCAGCCTCACGATCGGGGCGATGACCCCGCTCGCGGCGATCGAGCACTCGGCCGAGGTGGCGCGCGCCGCGCCGGTGATCACGCGCACCATGCCGCGGCTCTCCAACGTGCGGGTGCGCAACGTCGCCACCATCGGCGGGGCGCTGGCGCATGGCGACCCCCACATGGACCTGCCGCCGGTGCTGCTCGCGCTCGGCGCCACCGTCACCATCGTGAGCCCGAAGGGCGAGCGCAGCCTGGCGGTCGAGGACCTGCTGACCGGCTATTACGAGACGGCGCTGGCGAAGGACGAGCTGATCGCCGAGGTCCATGTCCCGGCGCAGGCCGGCCGCCGCAGCGCCTATCTCAAGTTCACCGCCGGCTCGGCCGAGGACTGGCCCGCGGTCGGCGTCGCGGTCTCGCTCGAAGCCGACCGCGACACGATCCGCAGCGCAACCGTGGTGGCGAGTGCCGCAACCAGCAAGGCGACGCGGCTCAAGAGCGCGGAAGCCGCCCTCAACGGAGCCCGGCTCGATGACAAGGCGCTGGCGAGCGCCGGCGAAGCGGGCGCGCAGGAGGCCGAGGTGATCTCGGACGTGCGCGGCTCGGCCCCCTACAAGCGCGAGCTCATCCGCGTCCATATCGGGCGCGCGGTGCGCCAGGCCATGGCGACGAACGGAGCGCACTGATGGCAACGACCACCATTCCGGGCGGAACGATCGGCAGCCAGATCGGCCGCTCGCTGCCGCGTCTCGAAGCGCGCGACAAGGTCTCGGGCCGGGCGGAATACACCCACAATCTGCGCCTGCCCGGCATGCTGCACGGCAAGATCTTCCGCAGCACGATCGCGCATGGGCGCATCAAGTCGATCGACACCAGCGCGGCCAAGAAGATGCCGGGCGTGTTCGGCGTCTATACGGCCGAGGACGTCCGCAAGGTCATCCCGAACCCCTACTACGGTCCGGCGTTCCACGACCAGCCGATCCTGGCGATGGACAAGGTGCGCTTCGTCGGCGAGCCGGTCGCGGTGGTGCTCGCGGCCGATCCGCATGCGGCCGAGGCGGCGGTGCAGGAGATCACGGCGGAATACGAGGAGCTGCCGGCGGTCTACGACGAGATCGAGGCGCTGAACTCCAAGGTCTACGTGCATGACGAGCTCAAACCGGCCGGCACGTTCGCCGACCTCAAGCACCTGACCGGCCGCAAGCAGACCAATGTCGCGCTCGATTTCAAGCTGCGACGCGGCGACGTCGAGAAGGGCTTCGAGAAAGCCGCGCAGGTCTTCGAGCACACGTTCCGCACCCAGAAGGTGCTGCATCTCGCGTTCGAGCCGTTCGTGTCGATCGGCGACGCCAAGCGGGACGCGGTGACGATCTACACGTCGTCGCAGGGCCCCTCCTTCGTGCGCACCGAGATCGCGCGCCTGCTCGGCCTGCCGGAGAACCGCGTGCGCATCCGGGTGCCGTATCTCGGCGGCGGGTACGGATCGAAGCTGTACATCAAGCTGGAAGCGCTGGTGACCGCGCTGTCGCTGCTGGCACGCCGGCCGGTGAAGATCTCGCTCACGATGGAGGAGTGCTTCTACCAGATCACCAAGCATCCCTGCACGTTCCGCATCAAGAGCGGCGTGGACAAGGAGGGACGGATCATCGCGCGCAAGTGCGAGGTGTTCTGGAACGGCGGCGCCTATGCGGACGTCGGGCCCCGGGTGACGCAGAAGTCCGGCTTCACCGCATCGGGCCCGTACGACATCGAGAACGTGCACGTCGACTCCTACGCGCTCTACACCAACGTGACGCCGGCGGGGGCGCTGCGCGGCTTCGGCATCCCGCAGCTCGTATGGTCCTACGAGAGCCACACCGACATGGTGGCGCGCGCGCTCAAGATGGACCCGGTCGAGTTCCGCCGGAAGAACATCCTCAAGAAGGGGGCCGCGCAGGCGACCGGCACGCCGGTCAAGCACGCGCCGCTCGAGGCGATCCTCGATCGCGTGGCGTCGCGCCTCAACTGGGGCAAGCCGTTCGACAAGGGCACCGGTCCGGTGAAGCGCGGCCGGGGGCTCGCGATCGCCATCAAGGCGGTGATCGCCCCGACCACCTCGGTCGCGGTGCTCAACGTCACCGCGGACGGCAGCCCGATCCTCTATTGCGGCACCGTCGACATGGGCCAGGGCTCCGACACCGCGATGGCACAGATCGTCGGCGAGGTGCTCAACGTGCCGGCCGAATCGGTGCGGGTGGTGCCGCGCGACACCGACGTCACGCCCTACGACATGGGCACCCTCGGCTCACGCTCGCTCTTCCACATGGGACACGCGGTCCGCATCGCGGCGGAGGAATGCCGCGCCAAGATCGAAGCGCTGAGGAAGGAGCTCGGCGAGCCGGAGGGCAGCAACATCCCGGTGGCCGATCTGTTCAAGAAGAAATACGGCATGCAGGCCGGCAATATCGTCGGCAGCGGCACCTACAAGCCCGACTACATTCCGCCCCAGCCCGGCACCGGGCTGACCACCAATGTGGCGCCGTTCTGGATGGTGGCGGGCGCCGGCGCCGAGGTCGAGGTCGACACCGAGACCGGCAAGGTCATCGTGACGCGGCTGATCAACGTGGTGGACTGCGGCAAGCCGGTCAATCCGAAGATCGTCGAGACGCAGATCTCCGGCGCGACCCTGATGCAGCTCGGCTTCACGATGTTCGAGAAGATGCATATCGACGGCGGCCAGGTCACCAACGCGTCGCTCGCCGACTACAAGATCCCGGGCATCATGGACGTGCCGGCGGTGATGGAGAACGAGGCGATCGACACGGTGCAGCCGAACGGCCCGTTCGGCGCCAAGGGCGTCGGCGAGACCGCGACGTTCTGCTGCGGGCCGGCGATCGCCAATGCGATCGACGACGCCTGCGGCGTCCGCATCACCGAGCTTCCGCTCAACGCGGAAGCGGTCTACCGCGCGATCCGCGCCCAGCAGAAAACGCCGCTCGAGGACGAGTAAGATGGCCGCCAGAACGATCAGCTTCACGCTCAACGGCGAGGCGGTCAGCGCCGAGGTCGCCAACCATCACACTATCCTCGAAGTGCTGCGCAACGAGTTCGCGCTCTACGGCGCGCGCGAGAGCTGCGGCCAGGGCCTGTGCGGCTGCTGCACGGTGATCGTCAACGGGACGGCGGTGTCGGGCTGTCTCTATCTGGCAGCATTCGCGGACGGCGCCGAGGTCACGACCGTCGAGCACCTCGATGCCGATGGCCGCCTCGATCCGGTGCAGGAGGCCTTCATCGAGCAGGGCGCGTTCCAGTGCGGGTTCTGCACGCCCGGCTTCATCCTGATGACCAAGCAGCTGCTCGAGCGGCACCCCGATCCGGATGACGACCAGATCAAGCACTACCTTTCGGGCAATCTCTGCCGCTGCGCCGCCTACCCGGAGATCATCAAGGCGGTGAAGTCGGCGGCGAAGAAGCGTGCCGTGGCGAGATGACGCGTACGGCCTGACGCCCCTCCACAGCAGGACCGGTTGAGGTACTCTCGCGGCGGGGCGACGGCGGTTTGGATTGCGAGTGAGGCTCCATGGGACTTCTGCGCCGGCATTTTCTGTCCATGGCCGCGGGTGCGGCCGCATTCCCGGCCTTGCCGTGGATCGCGCGTGCCGCCGACTACCCGACCCGCGCGGTGCATCTGATCGTCGGCTTTCCGGCCGGCAGCGGCCCCGACATCATCGCGCGGCTCGCGGCCCAATCCGTGTCGACGCGGATCGGCCAGGAGGTCGTGGTCGACAACCGGCCCGGCGCGGGCGGCAACATCGGCACCGAGGTCGCCGCCAAGGCCGCGCCGGACGGCTACACGATCTTTCAGGCTGTCTCGGCCAACGCGATCAACGTGTCGCTCTACAAGAATCTGAATTTCGATTTCGCCAACGATCTCGTGCCGATCGGCATGATCGCCCTCACCCCGTTCGTGATCGTCGTCAACCCGTCGTTTGCCGCCAAAAACCTGTCCGAGCTGATCGCCCTCGCCAAGGAGAAACCCGGTGCGATCAACATGGCGACGTCCGGGGTCGGCAGCGGATCGCACGTGTCCGGCGAGCTGTTCCAGATGATGGCCGGCATCAAGCTGACCCACGTGCCCTACCGCAACAACTACGTTCCCGATCTTCTGGCCGGCCAGGTGCCGCTCGCGGTCAGCCCGCTGCCGCAGGTGAGCGAGTTCATCAAGGACGGCAGGCTGCGCGGGCTCGGCGTCACCCCGGCAACGCGCTCGCAGCTGCTGCCGGGCGTGCCATCGATCGGCGAAGTCGTGAAAGGCTATGACGCGACCGGCTGGTTCGGTCTCTGCGCGCCCAGGGGCACCTCGCCCGACATCATCAGCAAGCTCAACGCGGCCATCACCGCGGGAATCGCTGACCCCAAGATCCGCGAGCGTCTCGTCGCGGTCGGCTCGGAGCCGCGCGCCATGACGGCGGACGAGTTCGGCAAGTTCATCGCCAGCGAAATCGCGAAGTGGCGCAAGGTGATCGAGTTCGCCGCGATCAAGGTGCAGTAGGGCGCCTTGCGCTGCTTATTTCGCCCGCCGCGCCCGGGTGCGCGCCGCCTTCTTGGCCGCGGCCGAACGGCGCGCTGCGCCCTTGGTGCGCGCGGCCTTGCGGGCGGCGGCCGAGCGGTCCGAGGCGCTGCGGTGCGAGGCGGCGCTGCGGGCCTGACGTGACAGCGACTGGCGCGACGCGGTGCTGCGCGGCTCGCGCTTGAGCGCCGCCTTGACGGCGCGCGCGACGCGCGGCCGCCGCTTCGTCTTGCGCTTGCCCTGCCCGGCCTCGTAGGCGTACTCGGCGCTCTTGCGGGTGCGCGCCTT